>JALOOZ010000043.1 GCA_025454155.1 Thermodesulfobacteriota bacterium | reverse complement strand
GGCGTTGAGCTTCATGGTACACGACCCGAGGGGATACATCCCCGCATCGATGCCGAAGTTGAGCCGGGAGAGCCTGGTGAAATGCCGCACCGTCTCGACCTCGGAGAGAACGGGCAGATCCGGAAGACCTTTGCCGGTCGGGATGTCTCGAAACATCCCGGCATCGAATGGTCCGGGGACGGCCAGACCGTTCCTTCCCT
This sequence comes from Thermodesulfobacteriota bacterium, assembly GCA_025454155.1. Lineage (GTDB taxonomy): Bacteria > Desulfobacterota > Desulfomonilia > UBA1062 > UBA1062 > MWEI01. Next base: position 14,570 of record JALOOZ010000043.1, on the reverse strand, counting down.
CACCCGAAACCTCCACGAGCAGGGGTTCCCGGATCACCGGGAAGCTCGTTACAGCAGTCCCGTCAGGCATAGGATGTCCTCGTTCGTGTTCATCTCGGTCACATTCATGAGCAGGCCGTCGGCCAGCTCGGGATAGTGGTCATGGATCGGTATGCCTGCGGCGATGCCGTTGTTCTTCATCCTGCCGAGCACGGCCCCATCCATCCTGACCACGCATTCATGAAATACCGGTGCGGAAAAGACCGGCCGGATCCCCTTCCCCCGGAGTGCCGCCATGAGGCTCCGCATGCCTGCCGCACACTGCAGTGCCACGGAGCGAAGACCGCCGGGACCCAGTGCGCTCAAATAGATTGCAGCCCGCAGGGCGCACAGGCCCTCGTTGGTGCAGATATTCGAGGTGGCCTTTTCCCTTCGGATATGCTGCTCTCGAGTGGATAGGGTGAGACAGAAGGCGCGTCTTCCCGCCCGATCCCTGGAAAGACCCACTATCCTTCCCGGTATGCGACGGATGTGCTCCCTCTTCACGCAGAAGAATCCCAGGAGGGGGCCTCCGGCATTGGGCGGGTTGCCGAAAGACTGGGCCTCGCCTGCAACCACGTCGCATCCGAAGGAACCAGGGGGATCAAGCAGGCCCAGAGAGGCCGCTTCGGTCACGACGACGCCCCAGAAACCGGTCCGGGTCGCAGCCCGGGAAACCTCGTCCAGATCTTCAATGACACCGAAGTAATTGGGCTGCTGTATGAATAGGGCGCTGTCGCTGCCCAAGAGTCCTTCAAGTGCCTGCATGTCCACTCTGCCTGTCCCCGGATCGAAAGGCGCCTCCACGATCTCCATATCGGGGCTGTTCCGGAAATAGGTCCTCAACACGGACCGATATGCGGGGTTGGTGGAACGGGTGACGATGATGCGCCGGATCGCCCCGGCCCTCGTGGCCATGAAGGCGGCCTCGGCAAAGGCCGTTGCGCCGTCGTACATGGAGGCGTTCGATGCATCCATGCCGGTCAGTGCAGCCATCATGCTCTGGAACTCGAAGGTGGCCTGGAGTGTTCCCTGGCTGATCTCAGGTTGATACGGTGTGTATGCGGTCAGGAATTCCTGCCGTGAAGCAAGGGAGTCGACTATGGCCGGTATATAGTGACGGTAGATCCCCCCGCCGGTGAACACCACCTGCGAGGGGGTTGTCCGGAAGAACCTTCTCAGCTCAAGCTCGCCTGCGGGGCCGTCCACCTTGAGTGAACCCCGGAAGCGGGCCTGCTCGGGAATTGCGGCGAAGAGCTGCTCGGCATCCATGATGCCGATGGCCGAGAGGAGCTCGTCCCGGTCTGACCTGCTTGTGGGGAGAAAGGGCATCTATTTTGCCTCTTGCTCCAGGTATGCCCTGTATGCCGGCGCATCCATCAGTGCTTCGATCTCCATCACGGGTGCCCCCGCGATGATGACCATCCACCCCCTGCCGTAGCAGTCCTGGTTCACGAGCTCGGGGCCCGACTCCAGGTCCGCGTTCGCCTCCGTGATGGCGCCGGATACCGGTGAATAGACGTCCGAGACGGCCTTCACCGATTCAACCGTTCCCACGGGATCGCCCTTCTTGACCGCCGTGCCCGCGGACTTGAGGTCCACGAAGACCACATCTCCCAGCTCGTGCTGGGCATAGTCCGTGATTCCGATGCGGACTCCCCCGTCCTCGACCCTGACCCATTCATGATCTCTCGTATAACGCAAGCCTTCCGGTATGTCCATGTCATGCCCCCACATCAGTCATGATCTTACGCCTGCAGCGTCCCGCTCACGAAGGGCGGCTTTCTGATGACGGACCGCAGGTGTTTTTCCCGTACCTCTATGAAAATCTCCGTCCCCTCCTTCAGCTGGGAGTCAACGTATCCGAGCGCGATGCCTTTGCCGCTGACGGGTGACAAGCTTCCGGAGGTGACCATGCCAACCTCGCGAGCGTCCTTGATGCACCGGCAGTGTTCACGCGGAATGCCTCGATCCAGAACCTCGATGCCCACAAGCCTCCTGGCGATGCCCCGCCGCTGCTGGTCGAGCAGGGCGTCCTTGCCGATGAAATCGGCTTTGCCGAGGTCGACCGCGAAGGCCAGTTCAGCCTCCAGGGGTGTAGTGGACTCGGTTATGTCGTTGCCGTGCAGGGGGTAGCCCATCTCGAGCCGCAGTGTGTCCCTGGCCCCCAGCCCGCACGGGACGGCTCCCTGATCGAGGAATGATTGCCACAGGGCAGGGGCGGCCTCCGGGGACAGGAAGATCTCCACGCCTCCGGCACCGGTATACCCCGATCGGGAGATGACGAGTTCGCCATAGGGGATGGTCTTGTGTAATGCAAAGTGAAAACTGCGGAGGGTTGATAGCTCGAAGCCGACACACGTCTTGAGGATGGCACCCGAGAAAGGGCCTTGGAGTGCCAGCATTGCATATGAATCGCTCTTGTCCTCGATGACGGCCCCTTCACTGTTTCTGGACACCATCCAGGCATGGTCCTTGTCCTTGTTGGAGGAATTAACGCAGAGCATGTAGCGCTCTCCCTGAACCATGCAATAGAGGATCAGATCGTCGATGATACCGCCACGCTCGTTCAGGAGGAAGGTGTAGAGAATGCCGCCGTCTTTCATGGCAGGAATGTTCCGGGTCAAGACACGGTCGAGATAGGCCTCACTCAATGGTCCCTTCACCACGATCTCTCCCATGTGGCTCACGTCGAACAGTCCCGCATGCCTCCTGGTGGCCAGGTGTTCCTCCTTGATGCCGGAATACCAGACCGGCATGTCCCACCCGTGGAAGTCAACGATCCTGGCGCCCAGCTTCTCGTGCTCGTGAAAAAGGGGGGTCCTCATGGAAACCTCTCTCAACATTCCATCACCAAAAAGGTGAACGTTCCCTGTTTAGCACGCAGGAGGGCAAGGTGCAACAGGGTAGCGAAGCTTTCATGGTGCGAAGGGATGAGAAAAATACGGAGACAGTATATGTAATTATCCACAAGAAGTTATAGAAATACAGTGACAGTATATGTGATAATCCACAATAATTTATGGCAACCTAAAGTTTCTCTTGATAATTACGTATACTGTCACCATATTTAACACCGTATTCCAACCTTATTTCTTTTCCACGTGGTTTTTTGCTGCACGAAGCGTATTGTCCAGGAGCATGGTGATGGTCATGGGTCCCACGCCGCCGGGAACTGGCGTGATGAGGGAGGCCCTCTTGATTGCCTCGTCGAACTGCACGTCGCCCTTCAGGCCGGCTTCCGTCCGGTTCATGCCTACATCGATCACCACGGCACCCTCCCTGATCCAGTCGCCCCGGATCATCTCCGCCCTGCCGACGGCGGCCACGACGATATCCGCGTTCCTGACCTTTCTGTCGAGCCCGTGCGTGCGCGAATGGCAGATGGTGACCGTGGCATGCTCCATCATGAGCAGCAGGGCAACGGGCTTGCCCACGAGGTTGCTGCGGCCTATCACCACGGCATCCCTGCCCTTGAGTGCAACACTGTACTCGCTGAGCATGCACATGATACCCGCCGGCGTGCACGGCACGAGCGTGGGTGTTCCCGAGAGGAGCCTCCCCAGATTGTAGGGGTGCAGTCCGTCCACATCCTTCCCAGGGTCAATGGCCAGCTGGATCTCCTGGGGGTCCAGGTGAGGCGGCACGGGAAACTGCACCAGGATGCCATCCACCGCAGGGTCTGCATTGAGCTTACCGATCAGGGCCAGCAGCTCTTTCCTGCCGGTCCCGGCATCAAGGTGATGGTCAAAGGATCTCAGCCCTGCGGCCTCGCAGGCCTTCTTCTTGTTCCTCACGTAGATGGCCGAAGCCGGGTCTTCTCCCACCAGCACCACTGCCAGGCCGGGCTGCCTGCCGTACTTGCGTGAAAAATCACCCGCCTCCTCGGCCATGATGAGGCGTTTACCCCTTGAAAGCTCGTTGCCGTCAATGATGCTCACCACCAATACCTCCTGGCGCGTAAAGTCAGCCCCGGTAGACCCACTTGATCTGCAAGGGCCGATTGTTCACCGCATCGGTCTTGGGCAGAACCATCTCAGTGTCCACACCGAGCCATGCATAGTCGGGCCTGAGAATCCTCAGCTTCCCGTCGGCTGGCGGTGTGCCCCATTCAGTGTGTTCATACCGGACAAAGAGCATGACGTCGAAGGCATGTTCCGTCTCGCCCAGGACATATCCCTGACGGAAACCCGATTCAGTGATGCCGTGTCCCTCGATGACCGACTTGGCATGCTGCTTTTCCAGCTGGACGATGGCGTACCTGCCGATGCCCTTTTCCGAATAGCTGGTGAGTGTCTTGGTTTCGGCACTGGATACGTAGACCGTTGAAAGATAGGGTATATTCTTCAGATATTGGGCTGCAATGAGGGCTGCGGACCTTCGGCCGCCTGCCCCCTGGTGATGGCAACCGTAGTATTCGAAGAGCTTCTGCTGGAGGATCTCGGCATACCGGTCCCCCTTCTCGTAGAGGTTCTTTGAGATGTAGCGGAGCTCCCTGGCCAGGCTCTCTGCCGCATCCGCGATGGGCCAGTCGATCTTCACATGGAAGTGGGTGAGACAGTACCGGTGCTCCTTCTTGTAACGGTTGTCACGCTGGATAAGGAGACAGTAGTCCACATCCAGGAGCTGATCCAGGAGCTCGAAGAACGAATCGCGTTCGAAGAAACGGGCCGTCGTGTAGAAGGAGCGCTGGAGCTTGATGTCAGGGATCAGCTGGAGATTGTCTTTTCTTACCCTGTTGGAGTCGGAGAACCGGATGTACTTCTGGTGGATCTCGTCTATGGCATCCTCGCAGAAGATGATGAAGTAAGGCTGCGCCACGAAGGAGTCCTTGGTGAACTCCTTCTTCTTCGGCCTCAGGTCTCCCGGCTCCACGTAGGGGTAGGGCATGTCCCTGACACGGCAGAGACGGTAAGGCCCTTCGAGACCGATGGAAATGAGCTTGTACTCGAGCTGATCCCGAAGGTACACGTAAATGGATCGCCTGATCTTTTCAAGGCGACCCAGCTCGAATCGGGATTTCTTATCCATCCAAGATCTCCGCGTCCCTGCCCTGATACAACATGTAAGGCTGAAGCAGTGCGTAAGCCGGGTTCTGTCTCCCTGGCCGGGAATCCCGTGCAGGGCGGTAATCATTCATCTAGGGCCCCAGTTGCCTGAAGCCTCGAGCGACCTACCCAGGGGCGGGACGGGCAGCCCTTGAAGCCCCTCTATTGGTCTTGCTCCGGGTGGGGTTTGCCGAGCTTCCCCGGTCACCCGGGGAACTGGTGAGCTCTTACCTCGCCGTTTCACCCTTACTGCCGCGGCCGGGCAGCGGTTTGTTTTCTGTGGCACTTTCCCTGGGGTCACCCCCGGTCGCCGTTAGCGACCACCCTTGCCCTGTGGAGCCCGGACTTTCCTCTCGCGCCGTTATAAGCGCCAGCGATTACCTGCACTCCTTCAGCCTAAATGAAGGATGTACAAAAGTTATCGGGTGAATTCAAGCATGAAATGGGTAAGCAGCGGAGAATCATGGAAGGGAGTGGTTCAGGGATCGTTCCCGTACAGTTCATTTGTGTGTTGGCATTCACCGATGTATAATACAGGGTATGGGGAAAGATTTGAAAAAAACGAGAAGAAATCGAGCAGGCAGGGAACATGACTTTCTGAACGCGTACCGCCACGGCTTCATCCGCACGGCCGCGTGCATACCCTCGCTCAAGGTCGCAGATCCCCGCTTCAATGTCGCCAGGACCATAGAGCTTGCACGCAAAGCATACAAACATCATTGCGTGCTGGCCGTGTTCCCGGAGCTGGGATTATCCGGTTACACAAGCGAGGACCTGTTCTTTCATGACGCCCTGCAGAACTCGGTGCTCGAGGCCCTGGGCGAGGTCAGGAAAGCCAGTGCGCAGTTCGACATGCTCGTGGTGGTCGGGGCCCCGCTCAAGGTCGTTGATGCCCTGTTCAACTGCGGGGTGGTCATGCATAAGGGGAGGATCCTGGGCATAGCGGTGAAGAGCTTCCTGCCCAATTACCGGGAGTTCTACGAACGAAGGCAGTTCAGGCCCGCAAAAGATCTGCCGGTGGACTGCATGGAACTCTGTGGAGAAAAGGGTGTGCCCATCGGGGCCGACCTGATCTTCGAACCCGAAGGAATCCAGGATTTCAGACTCTTCGTGGAGATCTGCGAGGACCTCTGGACCCCCATCCCGCCTTCAAGCCACGCGGCTCTGGCCGGGGCCACTGTCATGGCGAACCTGTCGGCATCCAACATCACCACGGGCAAGGACGAGTACCGGCATGACCTGGCATCCAACCAGTCTGCCCGGTGCATAGCGGCCTACCTCTATACGGCAGCCGGTCCCGGCGAATCAACCACCGACCTTGCATGGGACGGACATGCCGTCATCTATGAGAACGGAACGCTCCTGGCCGAGTCGAGGCGTTTCTGCTGGGATCCCCAGATGATCCTTGCAGATATCGATCTCGAGCGCCTGACCAAGGACCGCATGATCATGACGAGCTTCACGGACAGCAGAGAGGAACATGGTTCCGCACGGGTCTTCAGGAGGGTTCGCTTTTCCTTGGCAAAACCGGGGGGAAGGATACTGCCCGTGCGAGATATCGGGCGTTTCCCCTATGTTCCTTCGGATCCCGCACTGCGCGGGAAACGCTGCTATGAGGTATACAACATCCAGGTCCAGGGCCTTGCAAAGAGGATGAAGTCCACAGGGCTCGAGAATCTCGTCATCGGCGTCTCCGGCGGACTCGACTCCACCCATGCACTGACCGTGTGCGCCAGGACGGTGGACACCCTCGGGCTTTCACGGAGGAACATCAAGGCTTACACCCTGCCGGGGTATGCCACCACGGACAAGACCTATGCCAATGCCATGGCCCTCATGAAGGCCCTTGGTGTAGAGGCCTCCGAGATAGACATCAGGCCGGGCTGCGAAAGGATGATGGAGGACATCGGCCACCCGTACAGCACGGGCAGGGAACTCTACGACGTCACCTTCGAGAACGTCCAGGCAGGACAGAGGACATCGATCCTCTTCCGCATAGCCAACATGCGCCAGGGGCTGGTGGTGGGCACCGGTGACCTGAGCGAGCTCGCACTGGGGTGGTGCACCTACGGCGTGGGTGATCACATGTCCCATTACAGCGTCAATGCCAGCGTGCCCAAGACCCTCATTCAGTACATCATCCGCTGGGTGTCATCCGAAAGGATATTCGGCAGGAAGGTATCAGCTTGTCTTGACGATATACTGGACACAGAGATCAGCCCGGAACTCATCCCTGGGACTGCGAACGGTCAGCCTGCCCAGAGCACAGAGGCGGTCATCGGACCCTACGAGCTGCAGGATTTCAACACGTTCTACATGACGCGCTATGGATTCCTCCCATCCAAGGTGGCATTCCTCGCCTTCTGCGCCTGGCACGATATCGAGCGGGGTGCATGGCCCGGCCTTCCGCCCGAGAAGAGGCACCAGTATACCTTGCGGGAAATAAAACAATGGCTCGAAGTCTTCATCCACCGGTTCTTCAGGATCAGCCAGTACAAACGCTCCTGCATCCCGAACGCACCCAAGGTGGGGTCCGGCGGCTCCCTGTCGCCGAGGGGAGACTATCGCGCCCCGAGTGACGGCGAGGAGGCCCCCTGGATGCAGGACCTGGAGCGCATCCCGGAAGAGGTCTGATGGCAGGATTTGCCATGGAACCCGAGAGGTCATGAGACCGACCTTCCTCCCCCGGCTTGTGAACGGCCCCCTCTTTGATCCAGTCGTCTATGTCCGACTCCTCAACCTCAAGAGTGCCATCCTCTTCGACTGCGGTCGCATGGAAGGTCTATCTCCTCGGGAGATACTTTCCCTGGAGGCCATCTTCATCAGCCACCCCCATATGGACCACTTCATGGGTTTTGACCAGATACTGAGGACGATCCTCCACAGGGAGAAACCCCTTCACGTGTACGGTCCCGAGGGGATACGGGACAAGGTCATCGCCAGGCTTGGATCCTATACCTGGAACCTCACCGGCGGCTATCCCCTGAAACTCTTCATCCATGAGGTCAGGCCGCACGAGATAATCGTCAGTTCGGCGTGCGCACATGAAGCGTTCAGACCGTCGGAGCCGACATCAGTCGCCCGGACGGGGACGACCATCGCATCCTGTCCGCGATATCGTGTGGAGAGCGTCCTCTTGGACCACAACGTGCCCTGTCTTGGTTATGTCCTGAGAGAACCTTTCCATGTCAACGTGAAGGTGGAGGCCTTTGCGAAGAGAGGATACCTCGTCGCACCCTGGATCGGAAAGCTCAAGGAAAAGATCATGGCCGGCTGCATGGAGGATGTCATTGAAGTGCTCACCGTCTCCGGGGTGAGCTTAAGAAAGGTTATGGACCTCATGCACGACTTGGTGGTTCTCTCCCCCGGACAGAGCATCGCCTATTTCACCGACATCAGGGCATCAGATGAGAACATCGGGCGGATAGGGATGATCGCGACCGGTGCGGATATCCTCTACATCGAGGCCTTTTATCTTGGAGAGCGTGAAGGAGAGGCCCACGAGAAGGCCCACCTCACCGCCCGCCAGGCCGGAATGATCGCCCGGTTGACGGGGGCAAGGAAGGTGGTTCCCATGCATGTCTCGCCCCGCTACCATGACCGGTTCGAGGACGTGGTGCATGAGATGGACGCTGCGAGGAGGTCTCTCTAGAGGATGACCGCCGCCCCATTGAGCATGTCGGTCCTTGATCAGGTGGTGGCCTTTCCGGTATGAAAGAACAGGAGGCGGAAAAGATATGAAACTGATCGAAACCTCCCTTCCAGGGGCCCTGATCGTTGAATCGACCCTGCACCGGGACGGCAGGGGTTCCTTCCTCGAGATCTTCAGCACGAGGGCCTTTGTCGAGCGCGGTTTGCATGTCGAGTTCGTGCAGGACAACTGTTCGCATTCGAGAGAGAAGGGTGTTCTCCGGGGATTGCACTTCCAACGCGAACCCTATGCCCAGTCCAAGTTGGTGTGGACACTGACCGGATCGGTCTATGATGTGATCGTAGACTTGAGGAGGGATTCTCTGGCCTACCTGAAATGGGAAGCGTTCACCCTCTCCGCGGAAAGCCCCCGCATGCTCTTCGTTCCCAAGGGGTTCGCCCATGGTTTCTGCACCCTGGAAGAGGACACGAGGGTCTTCTACAAGGTCGATGCACCCTACGCCCCTCAGTCCGAAGGAGGCCTACGGTGGGATGACCCGGATCTCGCCATACCATGGCCTGAGGATTCCCCCCTCCTGTCTGAGAAGGATTCAAGGCTGCCTCTGCTCAAGGATCTGGACGCCGTGTTCATCGCATAGGGCGCCTCGGCGGACACTCCAATTCCCCATCTTGACTTCCCCCGGCAATAGTTGTTTATTCCCCCCATGTTTCTGATCGTGACAGCCGGAGAGCCACCCAGCAAGGGATTGCTCTCACGGAAGGCATCGCAGGCTGAATGCATAATCGCTGCCGACAGGGGGGCGGAATACTGCCTCGACGCCGGCGTCATCCCCCACCTCGTGGTGGGTGACATGGACTCACTCGATGAAGGGGTTCTCCCTCGTCTCGATGCGTCAGGGGTGGTGATCAAGCGGTTCAGCACGGACAAAGATCAGACCGATACGGAGATCGCCCTCATGGAGGCGCTGCAAAGAGGGGCCCGGGTTGTGGAGATCCTGGGTGCCTTGGGTGACCGTTTTGATCACGCACTCGCCAATGTGCACCTCCTGCGCATGGCCTTGCGGCATGGTATCCAGGCGCGGATCACCAGCGATACCCAGCAGATATTCCTGGTGGACGCTGAGACAAGCCTGGAACGTTGCAGGGGGTGTACTGTTTCATTCCTGCCGCTCACGGAAAAGGTACAGGGTATTACACTCCGGGGCTTTGTCTACGAGCTTGACGATGCCTGCATGGAGATAGGGAAGCCCTTTGGTGTGAGCAATAGAGTGAAGTCAGCGAAGGCCAGGGTGATGGTGAAGGAGGGGGTTCTCCTTGCCGTGCTGGCCACAGGGGGAGGAGATGAAAACCTCGGGTAGTGACAGATCCTGGTGTTGGTGTTATCTTGGGCCGCGGTGAAAGAACCCCACCCGAACGCATAGGGAGAAGGAGGAAACCTTGAAGAAGTTTGGCATATGTTTATCAGCAGTGCTGATCATGATGGTCGGATGCTCCGAATCAGGCACCCCGGTGCCTGGAGCCGGAGGCGGCAAGAACGTTGTGGCCAAGGTCGGTGACAAGGCCATTTACGACAGCCAGGTCGAACAGTTCTTGGGGAATCTCCCCCCACAGGTGAGCAGCAGATACGGAGCAGAGCGCATCCGGAGGGAGATCGTCGATGGTTTCGTCAGCATGGAGCTGCTTGCCTGGGAGGCGAGAAGACGCGGCATCGACAAGCGGGAGGACGTGAAGCTCAAGCTCGACATGCTCGTCGACCAGACCCTTGCCAGGGAGATAGAAGAAGAGCTCAAGAAGAGCATCACCGTGGACGAGGCGGAGATCAAGAAATACTACGGTGAACACAAGGACCGATACGGCAGCAATTCCCGAGTCCGTGCCCGCCAGATAACCGTTCCGACGGAAGGGGAGGCGAAGACGATCCTTGATAAGATCAAGAAGGGTGAGGATTTTGAAGCACTGGCCAAGAAATATTCCAAGGACGAGTATGCCGAGCGGGGGGGCAGCCTCGGCATTGTCAGGCCTGGCAAGCTAGCACCGGAGCTGGACCAGGTGGTTTTCTCCCTCGGGGAGGGAAAGGTCAGCCCCGTGGTGAAGACTGCGGGGGGATACGTCATTCTTCTGGCGGACAAGGTTTCGAAGACCGCTGAAAAGCCCTACGAGCAGGTGAAGAAATCCATCGAGCGTGTCATTGCCCGGGAGAAGCTCAATAAGGCCGTAGGAGACCTCAAGGCCGAGATCAAGAAAAAGGCCAAGGTGGAGATCAATGAGGAGTACTTTGCAAAGCACAAGGCCCAGGTGCAGGAACCGGGTATGCCGGGTCCAGCGTCCGGGGCTCCTGAGCCCGAAGGGAACGCGAACGAGTAAATCGTAAGGGAAGGGAGATCCCGTGGCGCTCTACAGCTGGACCGGGTATACGGAGAAAGGCAAATCGTCCTCGGGCATGATCGATGCCGTCTCCATACGGGAGGCAAAGCTCAAGCTCCGCTCCCAGGGCCTGTTCGTGAGCACGATTGCAGAAGAGGCCCACGGCCTCGTGCACCCCTTGAGGGACATCACCCTGAAAGGCCTCCTGGGAAGGGTTCGGATGGAGGATCTGGCGGTAACCACCCGCCAGCTCTCCACTCTCGTGGGCGCCTCCATCCCTCTGGTGGATGCACTGAATGCATTGTACGAGCAGACCGACTCCCCTCCCATGAAGAAGACCATTGCACAGGTGAGGGACTCGGTGAATGAGGGATTGTCCTTTGCCGATTCCCTGGCTCAACACAAGAGGGTCTATCCCGATCTCTACGTGAACATGGTCCGATCCGGCGAGGTGAGCGGCGCCCTGGATGTGGTGCTGCTCAGGCTCGCCGAGTTCCTTGAAGGCCAGCACCGGCTCCGATCCAGGGTAACTGCCGCACTGCTTTATCCGGCAGTCCTCCTGTTCATATCCATCATGGTGCTCATGTACCTGCTCACAGCAGTGGTTCCCAAGGTCGTGGGCATGTTCGAGAGCATGAACCAGGTACTGCCTGTACCCACCAGGGTCCTCATCGCGTTGAGTACCTTCCTCTCTGCAACATGGTGGATCTTTGTGGTCGCCGCAGTAGTGATCGCCGTGCTGGTCTCCAGGTGGAGAAAGACCGAAAACGGATCTCTCAAGTTCGACCAGTTCAGGACTGGCTTCCCCATATACGGTTCCGTATACAGGAAGGTTTCGGTTGCACGATTCGCACGGACGCTGGGGACCCTGCTGGCCTCGGGGGTTCCCATCATTGAATCGCTGCGCATCGTCAAGACGGTGGTCCAGAACAGGATCATGGAGATTGCCATTGAAAACTCCATCGCCGAGGTCATGGATGGTTCCAGCCTTGCTGCACCGCTCAAGAGGTCAGGAGTCTTTCCGCCCATCCTGGTGCACATGATCAGCGTGGGGGAGAAGAGCGGAAGCCTGGAAGAGATGCTCACCAAGGCTGCCGAATCTTACGAAGGCGATGTGGAAACCACGGTGGCAGGTCTTACATCCATACTTGAGCCCATTATGATAGTCATCATGGGCGGTATTGTAGGTTTCGTGGTCATCTCCATCCTCATGCCCATGCTGGAGATGAGCACCATCGTACGCTAGAACCTTCGAGGTGAGAGAACATGAATAACAAGGGATTCACACTCATCGAGCTCCTGGTGGTCATCGTCATCCTGAGTATCCTCGCGACGTTCGTGGGCATCAGGATCATGGGCAAACCCGAAGAGGCGCGCCGGACCCAGGCCCAGATCCAGATCCAGGCCCTGGAGAATGCCCTCAAGATGTACAAACTCGACAACGGCGAGTACCCTTCCACGGAGCAGGGTTTGAAAGCCCTTGTAGAAAAGCCAGCCACCGGTACGGCGCCCAGGAGCTGGAGGGAAGGGGGTTACCTGGACAAGAACGCGGTTCCCAAGGATCCGTGGAAGAACGAATATGTCTATCTATATCCAGGTGTGAGGAACCCGGACGACTTCGATCTCTTCTCCAATGGCGCCGACGGTCAGCCGGGCGGCGAAGGAGACGGCGAGGACGTGGGGAACTGGGAAACCGAGGATCAAGGGGCGAAGTCTGGGAACAACTGACAAGGGGTTCACCCTCATCGAGCTGATGATCGTGATCGTGATCATCGGCATCACGCTCGGCTATATCGGGCCGCGAATCTTCAGCGGGGTCTTTGCCTCCAACATGGACCGAGCCGCGAGGGACATCACCGCCATGATCCAACTCACGAGGTCATCTGCCGTTACTCAGCACAAGACCTACTTTGTACGGTTTGACCTGGACAACGAGAAGATTGCCATGTATCCCATGCCGGAAAGCTCGGGTCAGACTCCAGAGATGACCAAGGAGCGCCCGATGGCTGACGGGGTGGATCTCAAGAGCATCAAGACCCCCTATCAGTCAGAAAAGGAAAGGGGGGAGCTGGACCTGAAGGTGACCAGCGAAGGCGTCGTGGAGCAGGGAGTGATCTATATTGAGGGATCCTTCGGCAGGATTTATACCCTTGTGGTGAAACCTTTCTCCGGAACCCTGAAGATCTACGACCATTACGTCGAGGTGACCTATGGACAGTAGGGGTTTCACCCTGATCGAGGTTCTCATAGCGCTCGTCATCCTGAGCATCACCTTCATATGGCTGCTCAGCGCAGAGAGCCAGGGTATCGATATGGCTCTGCGATCGCGCTTCCTCACCACCTCAACCCTGCTCGCCCAGGAACGTATCTCCCAGGTGACATCGGGTGTGCGCACCATATCCACCGGGGAGAGTAAGGGCGATTTCGGTGAGGACTACAAAGGATACACCTATGAAGAAAACGTCGAAGCGACTCCGTTGGCAGGATACCTGAAATACAGCCTGACCGTGAGGTGGGGCGGTGAGGAGAGTCCTCTTGAGACGAAGATCATCTCGTTCATCTCTTCGTTCTAGCGGGTTCACCCTGCTGGAACTCCTGCTGGCCATTGCGATTGCAGCGGTCATAATTACTGTCGTCAACATCGCCTTTTTCCAGTCGCACGCGAACGTCGAGGCCATCGGTACCCAGCGGGAGATATATCAGACAGCCAGGATCGTCATGGACCGGATGATAAAGGACCTCACCTGCGCCTATCTGCCCACGGACAACCGCCAGATGACGGCAGAAGAGATCTCCCTGTACCGGTTCGTGGGTGTAGATGAAGACACGGGAGAAACAGACAGAGACACCATAGCCTTCACCACCACCACGGACATCGGTTTCTCCAGGGTATCGGGCACAGTCTGCGAAGTTGGATACTACCTCAAGGAGGATGAGGGGGAGAAGGACGTCTTCACCCTCATGCGCAGGGAAGACCCCACGCCTCACTTCGGAGTCACCAAGGCCGGCCAGGAGCTTGAGATCGCCGAAGGTGTCACCGGAATGAACATCGTCTACCTCGATGAAGCCGCACAGGAAACCGATGAGTGGGACCTCCTCAAGAAGCTGACGCTGCCCAGACAGGTCAAGGTGACCCTGACCATGGCATCAGGTAAGGGAACCGTCAGCTTTTCGGCAACGGCTTCCCTGCCTCTGGCAGGTATCCGCCTTCAGCCGCCGCAGGGGTAGGAACAGGATGAAGCCGCTCAGGAACCGTAAAGGAGTTGTGCTCATCCTGGTGCTGAGCATGGTGGCGCTCTTCACCGCCATGATCGTCGCCTTCAGTGCGGATGAGAGCCTCGATATCGAGCTTGCATACAACTTCCGCGACTCGGTCCAGGCCCAGTACATCGCCCGCGGTGGGGTGGAGGCGGCTCTCGCGATACTCTCCGAGGACGATGCCGGCCATGACTCGCTGGACGAGCAGTGGGCGCAGTTCGCGGAATATGC
>JALOOZ010000042.1 GCA_025454155.1 Thermodesulfobacteriota bacterium | reverse complement strand
ATCAGCGATGTTCCCAAGCCGGTAGGGCCGGTAGACAAAGTGGTCGCAGGCGTAAACATCGCCGTTGTGCTCGATCACCACCGCACGACCGCACTGCTCGGCGTGGATGCACACGGGAGAGGGGTTGTCTATCCAGGCGTTCAGCGCCCACTCGAAGTTCATGACAAACACATTTCCCACGTCATGGCGGACCCAGTCCTCATAGACCGCGATGAGGAAGTCGCCGTATTCCTCCGGCACCACAGTCCAGGGGGTGACCTGCGTCTGCTGCTCTTCCCTGTCCAGGACAGCTGGCCCGGCAAGACGCAGCCCGCTGGATACGCTCATTTCATCTGGAAGGCGCTCGATCACCGGGGTGAACTGGATGAACTCGACGCCAATGCTTTTAAGGAAACCGTACACTTCCAGTGGCCTTCTGGCTGTGTCCCTGGCAACGCAGGCCAGCACGTTGTATTCCACTCCGTGCTTCTGCAGCAGCTTCAGTCCCCGCATCACATTGTCGAACGAACCTCTACCCGAGCGGTCGCGGCGGTATGCGTCGTGGATCTCCCGCGGGCCGTCCAGGCTTATGCCCACCATGAAGTTGTTCTTTTTGAGAAAGGCGCACCACTCGTCCGTGAGGAGTGTCCCGTTGGTCTGCAGAGAATTCCTGATGGTTTTCTCTTTTGCATAGGGCTTCTGCTCCCTGACGACCTTCTTGAAGAAATCGAGCCCCGCAAGGGTGGGCTCGCCGCCAGTTCTCGCCTTCGCCGAAGAGGGCCTTCTTCTCGAGGTAGAAGCAGTAGTCGCAGGCCAGATTGCACACCGGCCCCATGGGCTTCGCCACCACGTGGATGCCCTGCGCGATGTTTTCTTTATGGTTGCTCACACTTTTTTATTCAGTGGAGAGAGTGACGTCATGCATTCCTCATGCTGAAGGGCTGCTTGGGGAGGGAAGAGCGTGGTGCCCATTCCTCCCATGTGGCTGCCTGTCACCTAATCCGATACCGCTTTGTTATAAGCGGCCTGTGCCCGGGCCTTGTCCTCTACGGCCTTGTCAGCCACCCCAATCTCCTTCACGTCAACGGTGACCTTGGCGATCCGTCCGGTGAAAGAATAGGGAGCCTTGATTCCATAATTCTCGGTGACCGGCGTCTCTCCGTCCTCGCCCACATCAGTGCCTTCGTCGGCCGAAAAGATCATGGGTTGCGTGTTCTCTATCCGCCCTTGGGCAACCTTCTTGTCATTGACAAAGATCGTACCCGTCCCACCCTTGGCGAGTCCGCCTCCATCATAGGCGAACTCATAACGGATGGCCGCCTTACCGGCAGGTACAGCCTTCTGTGCGGAAATGGTGAAACGCTTCAGCCCCAGGAAATTGTAGGTATAGGTCGGCTTGCCGTCCTTCAGATACAGGCTCCAGCCGCCGAACCTGCCGGCCTGGGCAAGGATAACTCCCTTGGCGCCACCCTTGGGAATCGTGACCTCTGCCGTGATCGTGTGCGACCGGTTCTTGACGTTGATGAACACGTTCTCGGACATCCCTATCATACCCTCGTAGACCGTGAGTGACGTGCGTCCGGCCATCAGGTCGGGGCGACCCACAAGGGCCGCATTGATGCGTTCGAACACGCGGTCGTCGATGGGCAGCACCGTATACTTTACGGCTTCGGACATGAAAAAGTCCTGCATCACCTTGAGCTTGTCCGGGTTCTGTTTTGCCAGGTCATTGGCCAGGCTGAAGTCGTTCCGCGTGTCGTAGAGCTCCCAGGTATCATCTTCCAGGGCAGCCCGGGGCTTGGGCTCCCAGGGGGCCTTGTGTACGGTGCCGGCCAGCCAGCCGTCGTTATAGATCGCGCGGTTGCCGAAGATCTCGAAGTACTGGGTCCGGTGGCGGTCCGCAGCCTTGACGTCATTGAAGCTGTACAGCATGCTCACGCCCTCGATGGGGGTCTGGGGAATGCCGTTCACAACCTTGGGCTCGGGCAGGCCTGCGGCCTCCAGTATCGTGGGTGCGATGTCGATGACGTGGTGCCACTGGGAACGGACCTCGTCCTTGGCCTTTACTCCCTTTGGCCAATAAACGACCATGCCGTTGCGTGTCCCGCCGTAGTTCGATGCAACCTGCTTGGTCCAGGTGAACGGCGTGTCGCCGGCAACAGCCCATCCTGCGGCGTAGTGTGCATACGTGCTTGGGCCACCCAGCGCGTCATAGTGTTTCATGACGTCCTGCACCGTTTCCTGAACACCGTTGAAATAGGTGTACTCGTTGAACATTCCGCTCATGCCGCCTTCGGCGCTGGCTCCGTTGTCGCCGAGCATGTAGAACACGAGAGTGTTGTCTAGCTGGCCCATGTCCGCGATGGCATCGATAAGCCGGCCTACTTCATAGTCGGTTTGTGCGGCAAAGGCTGCAAATACCTCCATCTGACGGGCAAAGAGCTTCTTCTCGTCAGCGCTCAGCTTGTCCCAGTCCCTGATGGCCGAAGGCTTGGGCGCCAGCCTGGTGCCGGCAGGAACCACGCCCAGCTTGATCTGACGGGCGAGCGTCTCTTCCCTGAGCTTGTCCCAGCCCTGGTCGAACTTGCCCTTGAACCTGGCGATCCACTCCTTGGAAACATGGTGAGGTGCGTGGGTGGCACCCGGTGCATAGTAGATGAAGAACGGCTTGTCCGGCGTCAGGGATTTCACCGATCGCATCCATTTGATGGCCTGGTTGGTCATGTCGGTGGTGAAGTGGTAGTTGGGGTCATTGGGGACTTCGATCTTGGTCATGCCGTCATAGATGGCCGGCGACCACTGGTTCGTCTCTCCGCCCATGAAACCGTAGAACTTGTCGAACCCGTTGCGGGTCGGCCAGCGGTCCGTCGGCCCTGAGGGGCTGACTTCCCACGCGGCAGTCTCGTGGTTCTTGCCGTATGCCGCAGTTGAGTAGCCGTTGTACCGCAGCATCATGGCCAGCGGTGCCACGCTCTCGGGACGCTGGCCGGTGTTGCCCGGAAACGCCGTGGCGGTCTCCATGATGGAGCCCGTGTTGTTCGTGTGGTGATTGCGCCCCGTGAGCAGGGCCGCACGGGTGGGCGAGCTGAGCGCGGTGGTGTGGAAATTGTTGTACCTGAGGCCGCTGTTGGCCAGGCGCTCCGCAGTGGGCATGGGGATGGGCCCGCCGAAGGCGCTGGACTGGCCGAACCCCATGTCGTCGATGAGCACGATGAGCACGTTCGGAGCACCTGCAGGGGCCTTTACCTGAAACCGCTCAGGAGGCGTTGCATTCCGGACATCGAGCACGGTGCTGTGCGGGATCTGGGGCTCCGGGATCGGAAGCGACGTCCGGTCCGGGTCTGTCTGGGCTGCGGCCGTTGCGGCGCATGCCGTACTCAGCGCAAGGCCGAGTACATTATATGTCGTTTTCCTTCTCATGCTCTTCCTCCATTATTCAGGATCATAGAGTGGTGAACCAATCACGGGAGGGCTGTTCCTTCACTTGTAGCAAATTAGGCTGAAGGGATGACTTAGTCAAGGGGGGGGGCAGGGACTCCATGAATCTTGCCAACTCCTTGTTACAAGGCAACGAAGATTATCCTTTCCCAGGTATCCGTTTAATCTGGATGCCGAGCTTTCTCATTTTCCCTCTCAGGGTTGATGTGTTCAGGTCGAGGAGCTCTGCGGCCCCTCCTTTGCCTGCTATACGGCCTTTTGTCAAGGTGAGGGTTTTCCTTATGTACTGGCCTATCATCTCATCCATGGTCAGGTGATGTCCGGGCTGGTCACGGTATTCCCTGTCCGGCTCGGTGTGGGGGCCGGCTGACAGGTCCGAACCGGGCCATGGCTCGTCCTGCATGAGCCCATCCCAGTTCAGTTCAGGTCGAACCGTCCGTTGAAGGCAAGGAATCCGAGCCAGCTCCCCTCCACCCTGATCTTTCCGGATGCCAGAGCCCCCAGCGGGGTGATCACCTTGGCCGCCATCTTCCGGTAGGTCAGTGCATCCACCGTGAGCGTGGCAACCGGCTCGGGCGTCCCGGGCAGCGGGTCCCCTTCCACGACCTCGGCGATGCCCCTCCGGACCGTCACGATGAACCGCCTCTTCTCGTCCGGGAACACGTAGTGAACCGCCTCGTGAACCCCCATGGCCTTTTCCGGGACGAGCCTGGTGGCCATGATGGCGAAGATGGCGTCCAGCGGTATGTTGGCCACGATGTTCTCGTCGAGCTTCGCAGGGGCAGGCTTTTCTATGCCATGCCTGATCTCCCAGGCAGACTCCAGGAGGTATCCCCGGCCGTTGAGGTTGGCCAGGGTGGAGGCAAGCCCCTCGTAGCTCACGGCCAGCTTCTCCTCCATTCCCTCCCCCGCGAAACCGCTGTCGTTGAGCTTGGTGAGCAGGTGGATCGCCCAGCGGTGTTCGCCCGAGCGCAGCGCCTCATCGGCCAGATCCATGACCTTTGCAGACCCGCCCATGAGCTCGATCTCCCGGCCTGCGGCCTCTCTGACCTTCATGGGGTAGAGCCTGTCCGGCCTGCCGTCGAACCAGCCCAGATTGTTGGTGTACACGGCCCTGGCGGACCAGTCCACCTGGCCGTAGTATTCGGTGGTGTAGTGGAGCCCGGCGAGGTGGGGCGGCAGCTTGACGGTCTCCGCTATGGTGTCGATGTCGTACCCCCTGTTCGCGAGCCTGACGGTCTCGTCCCTGACCCACTGGATGGCATCCCGGTAGTTGGTCAGGATGGTGGCTATCTCCTGTGGGCCGTGCACTGGCACGGTGTGGCAGGGGACGAGGTGCTCGGGCCTGAGCCTGCGCATGGTGTCGATGCTCCTGATCCAACCGTCGATGGGCCGGGGGCTCGAGCCCCGGATGGTGTAGAGGTTCGGGAAGGTCCAGTAGAAGTCGTCGGCAGCGACCAGGGTCCGGTCTCCGGGGATCCATACGATGAGCTGGTCGTGGGTCTCTCCGGGTGCCTCGATGAGCTCGAGGGAGAATGCGCCGAAGGTCAGGGTCCTGCTCCCGGAGAAGGTGTGGGTGGGCAGGCGGATGCCCGCGCCCTCCTGGGCGGCCCTGATGTCCGTGCGGCGGCCGATGCCGTTGCAGGGCAGGTCCTCCAGGGTCGCATGGTCCCCGAACTGGCGCCTGCCCCGGATGGTCTCGATGGGCAGGAAGACCTGGTACTGCTTGTAGAAGTGGTCCTTGAAGGTATCCGTGGCCCATATCTGCGGCTTGTCGTCCATCCACAGGGACGCCCCCCCGATGTGGTCGATGTGGCTGTGGGTGTAGATGACGGCCTTGACAGGCCCGGCCGGTGCGCTCGCGAGGAGGTCCCTCTTGGCGGCCTCCCCCCGCTTGGGGCTCATGAGGGGGTCCACGATGATGTTGCCTTCAGGCGTGTGGATGAGGATCTCGTTGGCCAGGTCGTATCCTATGGCCGCCCAGACGTGCTCGGAGATGCGCTCGATGCGGGGCGCTCCGATGAGCTCGCACTGCTTTTTCAGCAGCTCGGGGCTCGACAGGGCTTCCCTGACCTGCTGCTCTTTGGGAGCGCAGCCGAAAAACAGTACCAGGGAAAGGAACAGGAGTGTCCGGGAAAAACCCTTCATGCGGTCCACCTCCTCTTGATAGAATATGCGTCTTGAAGGAGATCCGGGATCGCTCACTCCTTCATGTTCACCCGCACCCGCACGATGCGGTTGCCGCGCATGCGCTCGATGCGGAACTGCATGCCCTCGAAGTCCACGGTGTCCCCCTCCTCGGGGATGCGGTCGAGCTGGTCGTAGAGGAGGCCGGAGAGCGAGTCGTATTCCCTGGGGAACTCGTGGTCGATATAGCGCTCCAGGTCCAGCAGGCTCATGCTCCCCGTGACCACGAAGCTCGTGCCGCTCACCGGCACGATGGGCGGCCGCACGATGTCGTGCTCGTCGGCGATGTCGCCCGTGATCTCCTCGATGATGTCCTCCAGGGTAATGCCGCCCTTGACCGTGCCGTACTCGTCCACCACGAAGGCCATGTGGAGGCGCATGTTCTGGAAGTCCACGAGCTGGGTGAAGATGGACTTGGTCTCGGGCACGAAGTGGGCCTCGCGCATGCAGTCCCTCACATGGAAGGCATTCCTCCTCTCGAGGTGGGTCCAGACGTCCCTGATGTGGAGATAGCCCACGATGTTGTCCGAAGTCTCCTTGTACACGGGGTACCTGCTGTAGCTCTTGGTGGCGATGGTCTTCACGATCTCGTCGAAGGTGCTGTCCATGGAGAGGGTGACCATGTCGTTCAGCGGCAGCATGACCTTGCGCACGGGTACAGCGTCCAGGTCCATGATGGCGGTCATCATCCTGGCCTTGGGCTCGGGCAGGAATCCCTCCTCGTGGCCCATGGCTATGACCGATCCCACATCCTCTTCGGTAAGCTCCTGGTGCCTGCCCGCCTTCAGCCCGAAGAGCAGGAGGGCCCCCCTGGCCAGAAAGGTGAAGACCCGGACAAAGGGGTTCAGCACCACGAGCAAGATCCTCAGCGGCTGGGCGAAGAGCATGGAGACCATGTCCGCCCGGTATGCGGCCACGGTCTTGGGTGTGATCTCCCCGAAGATGAGCAGGATCACGGTCATGGCGATGGTGGCGTACAGGATGCCGCGCTCGCCGAAGAAGGAGATGAAAAGCGCGGTGGCTATGGCCGATGCGAGGATGTTCACGAAGTTGTTGCCCAGGAGGATGGCGCTGATGAACCGCTCCGGCTCCTTGAGGATCCCCTCGACGAGCTTCGCCTGCTTGCTCCCCTTCTCCGCCAGGGTCCGCAGGCGGAACCTGTTGGCCCGCATGAATGCGGTCTCGCTGCTGGAGAAGAAGGCGGACATCATGATGAGCACCACGAGTGCTATGGAATAGATGATCTTATCTGCCCCGGTGATCATATCGACACCCTACCCCTTCAAGGATTCATTCGAACAGGACCATCTGCCCGGGCCTGGAAGGCCTGGTGCGCTCCGCGGTCTCGCTGACGCACCGGTCAGGGATGAGGCCCATGAACTCGGACGCCTCTCCTGCGGGGCACACCAGATACAGCAAGTCCCGGGCCCGTGTCATGGCCACGTAGAACAGGTTCCGCTCCTCCTCCGTGTCGGCACCCGCCAGGGGAAACACCCCGCGGACAAGGCCTGCGATGAACACGCAGCCGAATTCGAGGCCCTTGGCCGCGTGCGCGGTGATCACGTGGACCTTCTCCCCTCCCAGGGCACCCTGGTCATTGCTCAGCCGGAGGAACTCCACGAAGGCTCCGGCGTCTTCGCCGAAAAGGCGGGCGTACTGGTAGAAGGGATGCCCGGCATCGAGGCCGGGGAGCCTGAACAGCCCCGATGCCTCGATCCTGGCGACCCTGTCGGACAGGGACCCTCTGCTGTCATCGAGGAGGGCCCGGGCCTGCCGACCGAGACCCTTGACGTGGTCTTCCCACCCGTCGCCGGTCAGGAGCGCGATGCGCTCACGGATGCCCTTCACCTCGGCCAGGGGCCGTGCATATGCCGTGTCGCAGGGGATGCCGGAGCGCGCGAGGGCCTCCAGGATCGGGGATGCCTGGTTCCGGGTGCGCACGATCACGGCCATGTCGCTCAGGGCCAGCTCCCCCTTCGCCTTGTCCACTGTCCTGTGTGAAAGCCCGCCGGCAAGGGCTTCGATCTCCCGGGCAATGTACTCGTACGGCCTGTCCGATCGCACGATGCGGACCGCTTCGCCGCTGCGGGTACCCGTGACCGCATCATGCCCGATGAAGGCGTTGCTGGCCGAAGCGATCCCGCTGCCGAAGCGGTGGGTTGTCCCCAGATGTACACTGACACATGCGGGATTGTCCCGGAGGAACTCCTGGAAGGATGCCGGAGAGCTCCCCCGGAAGCCGTAGATGGCCTGGTGCGGATCGCCGATGACCATGACGCTGGCCGCGTCGCGCGCCAGGGCCCTGAGGAAGGCATGCTGGAGGGGATTGATGTCCTGGAACTCGTCCACCATGACGTGGTCCCATCTCCTGGTGCAAGCCCCGGTTTCGATGAGCCGCAGGGCCTCCTCGATGAGCCCCTCGTAGGTGTAATACCCGCGGGTTCCCAGGAGACGGACGAGCCCTTCCTGCTCCCGGTCAAGGGGCCGGCGGGTACCCTGGCGGTACAGGAGATCCGCCACCCACGACTTCGCTTCCTGCTCCATGGCCGGGGATGCCACCTTCTCCACCATGGCCTCGTCGGCCACCTCGAAGGTTATGCCCGCATCGCGCAGGATCCGGGCCGCAAGGGAGTGGAAGGTGCAGACCTCCGCCTGCGCATCACCGAGTCTCGCCGCTATCTCCCCTGCAGCGCGGGTGGTGAAGGTGACGGCCAGGATGCGTTCTGCCCCTCCTTCGATGAGCGCCCTGATGCGCTCCACGATGACGCGGGTCTTGCCCGTGCCGGGCCCCGCGATGACCGCCAGGGAGCCTTCCCGCCAGTTCACTGCGAGATGCTGGTCTGCGTTCAAACAGACTTCGTCCCTGGCGGGGAAGTCGGCATCTTCGTTCCTTTTCTTTCGACCCGTCCTCCTCCTGGCCGGCGCCCCCTCGATGCCCCCGGCAAAGAGCATGTCCTGCTCGTTGTCCGCGAACACCCTCACGCGGCCGAACCTGCCGTCGTACCCGGGCTCCTTGTGAACCTCGCCGGCGCGCATGCGCCTCACGGCCAGCGCCAGGGTCTCGCCCGCGACCGCGGCGATCTCCCCGGGGTCGGCATCGAGGAGCAGGGGCAGCTCGCCGCCGAGGCGGGCCGTGATCCGCTCATGGGCCTCCATCACCCTCCCGGTCGGGGATGCGACCTGCATGATCTCGGCGATCATCTCTGCCAGGGGGATGAGCGGGAAAAACGGTTTTGCCCCGGCGGGCCTTTCCCCCTCGGGGCGCTCCGCGAGCTCCTCCACCCGGTGCAGCACGCCCACGGTGAGCGCCCTGCCGCACACCGGGCACCTGCCGTCGAGATCCCTGGTCCGGTGCGGTTCGAAGGCCACCCCGCAGTCCCGGTGCCCGTCCAGGTGGTACTTGCCCTCTTCGGGGAAGAACTCCACGGTGCCGGTGAGGCCGTCTCCCGTTGCCATGGCCCTGCGGACGGCGAAGTAGTCGAGGGGGACATCGAAGACCGTAGCCTCCCTGCCCAGCTTGTCCGCGGAATGGGCGTCCGAGCATGAGACCAGCCGGTAGCGGTCGAGGCTCTTCACCATCCAGTTCATCAGCGGGTCCGAGGAGAGCCCGGTCTCCACGGCGAAGATGTGGGGTTCGAGGTCCAGGTAGCACTCGGCGATGGAATCGAACCCGCTCTTGGAACCCAGGGCCGAGAACCACGGCGTCCATATGTGGGCCGGGATGAGAAACGCATCTCCGCTCGACTCCAGCACGATCTCCAGGAGATTGCGCGACGTGATGCCCAGGATGGGCCTGCCGTCGGAAAGGATGTTGCCGATCCGTGCCAGGGCGGCGGAGATCCTCTTCGCCGCCCCGATATCCGGGGCACCGACCACGTGGTGCACCTTTCGCACCTTGTCACCCTGCTTGTAGATGGTGCTGATCTCTCCCGTGAGGATGAACCGGGTGGGGCCCGCCCCGTTCCTGAGCCGGTACAGCCCCGGCTCGGCCTCGACGAGCTCCTCCTCGATCTCCTTCATCCAGGCCGGGTGGGTGAGATCCCCGGTGCCCAGCACGCGGATGCCCTTCCGGACGGCCCCCGCCGCCAGGGCCGGTATGGTGAGTGCGGAGCTCGTGGCGCGCGAATAGCGGGAATGTATGTGCAGATCACAGTAAAATCTCATGGTGCATCCTTTGTACGATTCTTGTCTTCCCGCAATGTGTCGTCTTGCCGTGGGTGATCCGTTCTGCTATGAAGGCGGGTATATGAGCTCGTATCTAAAGTATATTGCATTGCTTTTGGTCTGTCTCGGGATAGTAGCATGCCAGCAGGAGAATCACAAGGAGCTTGTCCCGGAGGCCCCGGGCACAGCGACTCCCGCCGACGACCAGCCGTCCTTCGGAGACGTCCTCGTGCTCTCCTCCATCGGCGATGCCAGCAACCTCATACCCATGCTCGCCAGCGACTCGTCCTCCCATGCGGTGGCGGGGTTCATCTTCAACGGCCTGGTAAAGTACGACAAGGACTATACCATCGTGGGCGACCTGGCCAGGTCGTGGGACATAGAGAACGATGGCAGGCTCCTGCGCTTCCACCTGCGCAACGACGTGCTCTGGCACGACGGAGAGAAATTCACGGCCCACGACGTCATGTTCACCTACCGGCTCATCATAGACCCCGGGACGCCCACCGCCTATGCCGAGAAGTACAAGCTCGTCAAGAGCGCCCGCGTCATGGACGAATACACCTTCGAGGTCGAGTACGAAAAGCCCCTGGCTCCGGCCCTGATCAGCTGGGGGGCGCTGCAGATCCTCCCCGAGCACCTGCTCAAGGGCCAGGACATCACCAAGACACCCTTCGCCCGCTCGCCGGTGGGAACCGGGCCGTTCCGGTTCGTGGGCTGGAAGACCGGCCAGAAGATCACGCTCAAGGCCAACGAGACCTTCTTCGACGGCATGCCGTACTTCATGGGCATCAACTACCGCATCATCCCGGACCAGAATACCGAGTTCCTGGAGCTCAAGGCGGGCAGCATCGACATGATGGACCTCACCCCACTGCAGTTTCTCCGGCAGACGGACACGCCCGAATTCAAGGAGCGCTACACCAAGTACAGGTACCTTGCCGACGGCTACACCTACCTGGGATTCAACCTGAAGAAGAAGCCCTTCGACGACGTCCTGGTGCGCCAGGCCATTGCGTACGCCGTCGACAAGGAGGAGATCATCAAGGGGGTCCTCCAGGGCCTGGCAGAGGTGGCCACCGGCCCGTACAAGCCCGGCACCATGTGGTACGATGCGAAGGTCCGGGGCTATCCCCACGACCCCGGCAAGGCCCGGCAGCTCCTCATGGACGCCGGGTACCTGGACCGCAACGGCGACGGCGTCGTGGAGAAGGACGGCAAGCCGCTGGTCCTGAACATCATCACCAACCAGGGCAATGCGCTCCGCGAGAAGACGGCGCAGATCATCCAGCAGCGCCTCAAGGCCGTGGGCATCGATGTGAAGATCCGCATCATCGAGTGGACCGTGTTCCTGAAGCAGTACGTGGACAAGGGCAACTTCGACGCCGTGATCCTGGGCTGGAACATCCTCCAGGACCCCGACCTCTTCAATGTCTGGCACTCGAGCCAGGCGGTCAAGGGAGGGCTCAACTTCGTGGGATTCAAGGATGAGGAGATCGACCGCCTGCTCGTGGACGGAAGGGAGACCTATGACAACGCCCGGCGCAAGCAGTGCTACGACCGCATCCAGGAAATCCTGGCCGAGCAGCAGCCCTACGTGTTCCTCTATGTGCCCTACAGCCTGCCCGCGGTGAGCTCGCGCATCAGGGGGATCGTCCCGGCGCCTGCAGGAATCACCTACAACCTGGAGAAGTGGTACGTGCCCAAACCCATGCAGAAGTATACTGCCCTGCAATAGAGGGAGATCACCGTGCTGCGCTACCTGATCAGGCGCCTGGCCATCCTCATCCCCACCTTCATCGGCATCACGCTGGTGTGCTTCGCGGTCATCCACCTGGCCCCGGGCTCTCCTACCGACCTGCAGACCCAGATGAACCCTGACATCACGCCCCAGGCCATCGAACAGCTCAACAAACACTACGGCCTGGACAAGCCGCTGACCGTCCGCTACCTCCTGTGGATGAAGAACCTCGCCAGGCTGGACTTCGGCAATTCAATCAGCTCGGATGCCCGGCCCGTGTGGGAGAAGATCAAGGAACGGCTCCCCATAACCATCTACATCAACATCTCCTCCATGATCATCATCTTCATGGCGGCGATCCCCCTGGGTGTCGTTTCGGCGCTGAGGAGGGGCAGCGTTCTGGACCGCTCCATCACGATCTTCGTGTTCATAGGCTTTTCCGTCCCCGGGTTCTGGCTGGCCCTGATCTGCATGGACCTGTTCGGGGTGCGGCTCGGGTGGCTCCCCATCTCGGGCATCCATTCGGCCGAGTACGCCGGGTTGTCGATCTTGGGAAAGATCGCGGACACCACGCGGCACCTCTTCCTTCCGGTGTTCATCTCGGCCTTCGGCTCGCTGGCCGGCATGAGCCGGTACATGCGCTCCAGCATGCTGGAGATCATCCGCCAGGACTACATCCTCACGGCCAGGGCCAAGGGCCTCCCGGAACGCACGGTCATCTACAAGCACGCCATGCGCAACGCCCTGCTGCCGGTCATCACCATCCTGGGCCTGTCCGTCCCCGGGCTCATCGGCGGCAGCGTGATCTTCGAGAGCATCTTCGCCATCCCCGGCCTGGGCAAGCTCTTCTACGAGGCCATCATGATGCGGGACTACAACATGATCATGGGCAGCCTCACCATCGGGGCGGTGCTCACGCTTGCCGGCAACCTCATCGCGGACATCTGCTACAGCATCGCGGACCCGCGCATCCGGGTGGCGTGACATGGGGTTCATCTCAAGGCTCTTCCGTGACAGGCTGGCCCTTGCCGGGCTCGCCATCGTTGCCGGGTTCTTCGTGCTGTCCGTGCTGACCCCCGTGATCGCGCCGTACGACCCTGCAGCCATCGACGTGGACAGCATCCTGGTTCCGCCGTCGGCCGGCCACCTCTTCGGCACCGACGACCTGGGCAGGGACGTGTTCACCCGCATGCTCTACGGCGCCGGGATCTCGCTGAAGGTCGGCTTCGTGGCCGTGGGCATCGCGGTGCTCATCGGCACGCTTCTGGGGGCCGTATCGGGCTACTACGGAGGGCTCGTGGACGTGGTCATCATGCGCTTCGTGGACATCATGCTGTGCTTCCCGTCCTTCTTCCTGATCCTGGCGGTCATCGCGTTCATGGAGCCTTCCATCTTCAACATCATGGCCGTCATCGGACTGACCTCGTGGATGGGCATCACCCGCCTGGTGCGCGCCGAGTTCCTGAGCCTGAAGGAGCGGGACTTCGTGCTGGCGGTCAGGGCCATGGGCGCGGGCGCCCCGCGCATCATCTTCGGCCACATCCTGCCCAATGCCATGGCCCCGGTGCTCGTCTCGGCCACCCTGGGCATCGCCGCCGCCGTGCTCACCGAGAGCGCCCTGTCCTTCCTGGGCATCGGCGTCCAGCCGCCCACTCCGAGCTGGGGCAACATGCTCACCCAGGGCCAGAACGTGCTGGGCATCGCCTGGTGGCTCTCCTTCTTCCCGGGCATGGCCATACTGATCACCGTGCTGGGGTACAACCTGCTGGGCGAGGGCATCCGGGACGCCATCGACCCGAGGCTGAGGCAGTAGCGTACCGGGGAGATGCTCATGCTCGATCTGGTCAAGAAGCTCCTCGCTAAGAATGACACCGGGCAGGCCTCACAGGGCGGCGCCGGTCAGCACCGAATCCTGGTGGCCACCTGCGCCCTGCTCGTCGAGATGGCGGCAGTAGACGGCGAGTTCACCAGTGAAGAGCGGGATGTCATTCTCCATGCGATGAGGTCCACCTACGGCATGAACGGGGACGAGGCTGCCTCCATCATGGAAGCCGCCCGGGCAGAGCTGAAGGGCAGCATCGACCTGTGGCAGTTCGCCAGGCTCATCAACGAGGCCTTTTCCGAGGAAGAAAAGATCCGCGTCATGGAGACCGTCTGGAAGATCGTCTACGCGGACCACCGGCTCGACGGGCACGAGGACCACCTGGTGCACCGGCTCGCCGATCTCCTGCACCTGTCCCACAGCCAGCTCATCGATGCCAAGATCAGGGTGAAGAACCTTAAACCGGCCTCTTCCCGAGGATAGACCAGTACAGGTTGACGCCGCCGATACTGAAGTACTCTATGTCCTTTATCTCGCACCCCGCCCCCTTGACCAGGTCGGGATAGTCCCACACGGGATGGAAGACCGCCTCGGTGGTGGAGCTGTACAGCGAGATGGCGAAGTACCAGTTGAGCTTCTGCACGATCCCGCGCCACCCCTGGCCCGGCAGCACGAACTCGCCGACAACGAAATGGCCGCCCGGCTTCACCAGGGTGCCGAGATGGTTCGCCACCTCCCTGACCCTCGTCCCGGAAAAGACATTGAGGAAGAAGTTGGCAATGACCATGTCGTACCGGCCCGTATCCCTGACATTGAAGATGTCGTCGTGGATGACACGGATCGGGCAGGGGGGATGTTCACGTTCGATGCGCCGGCGGAAATGCCTCAGCATGGTTTCCGACAGGTCCACGGCCGTCACCTCGGCGCCGAGCCTGCTTGCCTCGACGGCCTCGGTCCCGTGACCCACTCCTGCCACGAGCACCCTGTCCCCGGGTTTGAGGTGCCTGAGCATGGCCTTCTTGCACCTGGGGATGCGCCCCAGGCTGTACACGTTTCCGGTGAACTCGTATTGAAAGCCGACCAGCCAGTACCCGTCTTTCATTCCATGATTCCCCTTCTCAGGCCTTTCCCCGCACAGTCCGTGAGGCAGGGCGGAACAGGGAACACCATTCAGGGCAGAATAGGAGAAAGGCCATTTCGTGTCAAAGCATAAAATCTCCGGACCGGTCACGGCGATCTCCTGCGTAACAAGCCCAGATTCCAGAAGACATCCCCCGGGAATTCAACTATATGTCGTGGTTACGGAGGATCAGGGATGCTCAGGAATGCCGATTTCGCGCACCTCACCCCCCAGGTGCTGCTCGATGTGGTGGAGGAGGGCATGGGCATACGCATGACCGGGCTGACCATTCCGCTGCCCAGCTATATCAACCGGGTCTACGAGCTTCAGTCCAAGGCGGGCGAGCGTCTCATCGCCAAGTTCTACAGGCCCGGCCGCTGGAGCAGGGAGGCCCTCGAGGACGAGCACCTGTTCCTCGCCGACTGTGCGGAGGCCGAGATCCCGGTCGTGTCCCCCCTGAGGCTGGCCGACGGGAGCACCCTGGGGAAAGCCGGTGAGACCTTCTACGCGCTCTTTCCCAAGAAGGCAGGCCGCGTGTTCGAGCTCAATACCGACGAAGACTGGACTCGGATGGGCAGCCTCCTCGGCCGCATCCACCTCGCAGGCTCGCGCCGTGCCCCCCGGGACAGGATCACGCTGCTCCCGGAAAGGTCCACAGGGGCCGATCTGGATTTCATCATCAGGGGCGGTTTTGTCACCCCTGAACACGCGCCGGCCTTTGAAGACCTCTCTCTGCGTATAGTCGGGAGCATCTCCCCGCTCTTCGACGGCCTGGAGTTCATCCGCATCCATGGGGACTTCCACCGGGGCAACCTCCTCGACCGGCCTGGAGAGGGGCTCATGGTGATCGATTTCGACGACATGATGTATGGCCCCCCCGTCCACGATTTCTGGCTGCTCCTGCCCGACCACGCCGGCCGGTCGCGCCGGGAGATCGACCTCATCCTTGAAGGGTACGGGAGGTTCCGTGCATTCGATTATCCGTCCCTGCGGCTCATCGAGAGCCTGAGGTTCATGCGCATCATCTACTATCTGGCCTGGTGTGCCAAACAGGCCGGCGATTACGACTTCAGGACCAATCACCCCGACTGGGGAAGCGATACCTTCTGGCAGAAGGAACTCCTGGACCTGAACCACCAGTACCAGGTCATCATGGAGCACAAGGTCGCCTGGGACGAAGGCCGTTTCTTCGGGGGTTCAT
>JALOOZ010000204.1 GCA_025454155.1 Thermodesulfobacteriota bacterium | reverse complement strand
GGTGCCAGGAGAAAGATGCTGTCCACCACGGAGCCGAGGAGTTCGGGTATGCCTTTGTTCATGGGGATCATTTTCCCCGGATGGACTTCATCGGGATGACCTCGGGCCGGCACGATTTCTTACCCGGCACCTTTGCCTGCAGGCACAGCCCGCAACGATTGTCGCTGCACCACTGGCAGCAAAAGCAGTCCCTGCAGGGGTGCTTCTTCGCGCCGCCGGTATCTTCGGGGACATATACGAGCCCCTCAACGCCTTTCATCCGGATGAAACCCATGGGGAACCTTTCTGACAGGGGGCCCGTTTTCAAGTGGCCCCGAGTGTCCTCATGGAGACATCATATCACGGCCCCAGACCGGGCACGAGGGAAAACCAAGGGACCATGGAACCGACCCCCCGGGCCATCTCCAGGTTCCCTAAAAAAGAGGCTTATCATATTCTATTGCACGTGATAGAACATGCATTATAATATCACGAAGTGTATTCTGATGGTATGATACGCACAGGGAGCCTGGAGCTCTCTTCTTGAAGGTGTGGGACAGCCGGTATGGGCAATGAAGCGAAGTCGAGGGAACAGCTCATCGAGGAATTGAACCAGGCCCGCAGGCTCATCGAAGGTCTGGAAGAATCACTGAGAAGCGCCCGGGAAAATCTGGAGGAGTCGAATGAAAGAGAGCGCATCCACTCCTCGCTCAGCAACGATATCTTCTTCTGCTACGACAACACCCTCAAGGTCCTCAGCGTCACCTCGAATGTCGAAAGGATAGCCGGGTACGATCCCGCCGAGCTCGTCGGAAAGAAGTTCAATGAGCTCGAACTCCTGGTGCACCCGGAAGACATCGATGAGGCCTATGACAACGTAGACCATATCCTTTCCGGCAAAACCGTATATGCCGCCATCTACCGTTTTTTCACCAAGGACGGCCAGAAGAGATATGCCGAGGTCACGGGCGTCCCCATCTACAAGGGCGACAAGGTGGCGGCCATGGTCTCCAGGGCCCGCGACATCACCGAACACGTCGAGACGGAGCGCTCGCTGAGGGAGGGTGAGGCGAGATGCCGTGCCTTGCTCCATGGCTTGCCCGAGGCGGTGGGTATTCTGAGACGTGACGACAACACCCTGCTGTATGCGAATGAACGCTTCCGTTCCATGACGGGTTATGCGACCGATGAGGTGAGCGGGAAGACACTCCTCGGAATGATTCTGCCCGAAGGCGCTGAAGGGGGTGAAGATTTCATTCAGGCCCTGGACAGGGCCGGGTCGGAATCCAGAGGGACATACCGGTGCCGGACCAAAGACGGGGCCCTTCTCGATGTCATGGTGTCCACGAGGCCGTTTTCCTACGAGGGGCAGGACTGCATCATCATGGTCATGACTGATGTGACGGCAGTCAAGGCGGACGTCGCCGGAAAGATGGAAGATGAAACCCGGGTCGATGGTCTGACCAAGATGCAGGCCATACGGACACTGGCGAGCGGCATCGCCCAAGATTTCAATAACATCCTCACGACCATCCTCGGTTATACCAAGATGGCCCTCAGGGATGCCTCTGATCTCACGAAAGACCGTGCAGACCTCAGCGTGGTGCGCAGCGACCTCAATGAGGTCCGGGCGTCGGCACTCAGGGCCCGGGACCTGGTGAACCAGCTGCTTGCATTCAGCAGGCACACCCATACGAAGTTCGGCCCGGTGGAGCTCAGCGAGATGCTCTCGGTATCCCTCAGGATGCTCCATCCCCTGGTGCCTGCCAACATCGAGCTTCGCGAGAACCTGAAGGCCGAGGGGCTCGTTCTGGGAGACACCATCCAGATCCATCAGGCCCTCATGAATGTGTGCACCAATGCATTCAGTGCCATGAACGAGCACGGCGGTGTCCTGGAGGTCACGGTGGAGAAGGTCCATGTCGCCGAAGGACTATCAGCGCCCGATGAGGACCTGCCTTCCGGGCCCTATCTCAAAGTGACGGTCAGCGATACCGGTTCCGGTATGGATTCCATGGTGAAGGAACGTATCTTCGAGCCGTACTTCACCACCAGATGGAAGGGAAAGGGGACCGGTCTCGGTCTGTCTGTCGTGTACGGGATCATGAGGAACCACGGCGGAACGGTCGTCTGCACGAGCCTGCCCGGGAAGGGGACCTCCATCGATCTGTATTTCCCGGAGCTCACCCATGATGCCGGGGACACGGAGACCCTTGTCGACATGGCGAATGCAAGGGGAAACGAGACGATTCTCATCATAGACGACGAGGTCACCGTGGTGGAGCAGACGAACAGGACCCTCGAAAGCCTCGGGTATTCGGTGGTGGCGAAGAACAGCGGCAGGGATGCACTGGAACACTTCAGGATGGATCCCCTGAGATATGACCTCGTCATAACCGATCTGACCATGCCCGACATGACAGGGAGGACCATGGCGCAGAGACTCGTCGAAATAAGGCAGGACATACCCATCATCGTGTGGGGCCAGGCCGGTGCGACTCCCCCGGGGGAGGACGCGAGGATCCCGGGCCAGAGGGAATGCATCATGAAACCCGTCGAGATGCGCGGTCTCGCAAGGATGGTCCGCAAGGTACTCGACCGGGAGCACCATCTTACCAGTGAGGATTGACGGTCAGTCAACGCCTCGTATCATTGACACCTCACGTTCTAGAACGTTCAGGGGCGTAACCCGGAGGCACCCACCCCGAGCCTGCCCGTGTCAAGGCTCAGGCCCGGGACAGCCTGGACGAGGCCCTCACGGTCAATGTCGTCAAGCCAGTAGGCATGGGCCGCCTCCATCATGGTCCCTGCCAGGGCCCGTGCCTGCATGAAGAGCTCCGGTGCCGATGTCCGCTTCTCCGGGCCGTCCATGGGATCGGCAAACGAGACCGAGGCCGGGAAGCGTTCGCCAGGTGCGGCATCGGCATAAAAGAGACCGAGATACGAGGGGTCGTCGACTATGCCCGCGGCGACCGCCATTTTGGCGAGGAAGTAGGCGACCCTGCTGGTGAAAAGCCAGTTGAAGAAGATCTGCCTGCCCAGGGAATGACGGATTTCGGCGATGCTCACCTGGAATGTGCGGGAAACGATTTCCTCGAAGACAAGGCCATGGAGATGGGAGGTCCTGATGAGCCCGTGGAGACGCATCGTGTTGTCCAGGTCCCGGTCGAGACATGTCTCCAGGTGCCGGTGCCGGTAGGCCGCCTGTTTCCTCTTCCCGGGATCGTTGTCATAGTAGTTTCCCGACAGGGAGTAGATGACGGGGTGAAAGGTGATGTCCAGGGCGCAGTGGGTGATGTATCCCAGGATGAAGGCGATGTCCCCGGGTCCCCTGGCAGCATCGAGAACCTGAATTATCATGGTGTTCGTTGGGCTGCCGTCTTTTCCGTGGAAGGCCTCCGAGATCCTCGGCAGGGCTTTGCCCGGGCCATAGAAGAACGTGTCGGGGATGACGGAACCCAGGAGGTAGCCTGACATATGGTCGGATACATCCTTCAGCAGGGCCTTCCCGGTGCAGTCATCGAGGAGGCCACGGGCGTTCCACTATACGGAAGCCGCCGGGGGCTGTAAAGGAATCGTTGTATTGTCTTGTCATGATTGACAAACTCCACAGAAAAAGAAACAATGCTCAAGCAGCGTTCACTCTGTCAAAGCGAGGGACTCGATGGAAAACAGGCTCGTACATCATGATAAGGACAGGACTTTTGACCGCATCTTTCATCCCAGGTCGGTGGCGGTAATAGGGGTTTCCGCCCAGGGCAACGGTTTCGGCAGCGGTATCCTCGACGCACTGAGCGCCATCGGTTTCGGGGGCCACCTCCACGGGGTGAACCCCAAGGGCGGAGAGTACAGGGGCCGCACACTCCACAGGAGCATCTCCGACATCCAGGACACCATCGATTTCGCCATCATTGCCGTGCCGGCACATCAGGTGCCGGATACCCTGGCCGACTGCCTGAAACGGGGCGTGGCAGGGGCCGAGATCCTTTCTGCAGGGTTTTCCGAGACCGACACCAGCGAGGGAACGGCACTCGAGCGGCAGGTCAAGGAGATAGCAGGCCGTGGAATCCGGGTGGTGGGGCCCAACTGTTTCGGGATCTACTGTCCGAGGAGCGGCCTCACCCTGCTGCCGGGCCCCGATCTTTCGCGGATCAGCGGACCGGTGGCCTTCCTTTCCCAGAGCGGGGGGATGTCCGTCGACTTCGCCCATATCGGCAACTGGATGGGCGTGCGGTTCTCCAAGGTCATCAGCTTCGGCAACGGTGCAGACCTCAGGGAGACGGAACTCCTGGAGTATCTCGGCAGAGACCCGGAGACCAGGGTCGTTGCCATGTACATGGAGGGCGTCGAAGACGGGAGTGAATTCCTGCAGGTCCTCAAGGATGTCGCGTCACGGAAGCCCGTCATTGTTCTCAAGGGAGGCCTGTCGGAGGCTGGAAGCAGGATGGTCGCCAGCCACACCAGGGTCATCTGGGAATCGGCATTACGGCAGGCTGGTGCCGTCCAGGTGGGAGATCTCTGGGAGCTGGCGCAAACGAGCCTGGCCTTCTCGCTCCTGCCGGTCCGTGAGTACCGCGGCATCAGCGTGGCCGGAGGGGGGGGGGCCCTGGGCGTGAGCGCGGGCGATCTTGCCGAACGGCACGGACTGGTGCTGCCGGCATTCGAGAAGTCGCTGAGCGAAAAGATCCTGGAGGTGCTGCCCAAGCCGGGTTCCAGCGCGAAAAATCCCGTCGACGCGGCGAACCCCTTCGTGGGGCCTGACGCATTCAGACACGTGTTCAGCCATGCCGGCACGGATCCGAGGATCGATGTACAGGTGCTCATACAGCTCCTCCACCACTACAAGGCCATAGCCATGTCTCTGGGGCTGGATTCACTCCGGCAGATAACACCCTATGTCCAGCTCGCCCAGGCCATGCATGACGCCCGGGAAGCCGCCGGCAAGCCGGTCATCATGGTGATGCCGGATTTCAAGCAGGGAAAGGAATCGCTGGACATCGAGGAGATGATCAGGGACGCCAGACAGGTATTCCTGGAAAAAAACATACCGGTCTTTTCCGACCTGGGCGATGCCCTGTGCGCCATAGGCCATGTGTCGACCTATGCCTCGAGGCTGAGATCCAGGGGCCTGTCCCAATGATGCCGGAGGAGCTGATGCAGAAGATGAGACGCCAGTTTGCCAGTGACAACTACTCGGGCATGTGCCCCGAGGCCTTTGATGCCCTTGTCCAGGCCAACATCGGACACAGCATACCCTACGGTGACGACGAGTACACGGCCAGGGCCTGCGACATGCTGCGGGATTTCTTCGAGACGGACTGCGAGGTCTTTTTCGTGTTCAATGGAACTGCGGCCAATTCCCTGGCACTGGCCTGTCTGTGCCAGTCATATCACAGCATCATCTGCCACCGGTATGCCCATATCGAAACCGATGAGTGCGGCGCACCGGAATTCTTCTCCAACGGCACCAAGATCCTGCTTGCGGAGGGAGAGCATGGGAAGCTGTCGCCCCGGGAAGTCGAGGAGGTGGCCGGGAAGAGGACCGATATCCATTACCCCAAGCCGAGGGTCGTCAGCATTACCCAGGCCACCGAAGTGGGCACGGTCTATTCCGCGGATGAGCTCCGAGAACTCGGTGGCCTTGCGAAGAGGCTGGGCCTGCGCTTCCATATGGACGGCGCCCGGCTGGCCAATGCCTTGGCGGCCCTGACCGCAGCTCCCCGGGATATCACCTGGAAGGCGGGAGTGGACGTCCTCTGCTTCGGAGGGGTCAAGAACGGCATCGCCGCAGGGGAGGCGGTTGTCTTCTTCAACAGGCAGCTGGCCTTTGAATTCGACTACCGCTGCAAGCAGGCAGGGCAGCTCGCCAGCAAGATGCGCTTCCTCTCCGCGCCGTGGACCGGGCTTCTCAGCGCAGGGACCTGGCTGAAAAACGCCACCCATGCCAACAACTGCGCCCGGCAACTCCACGAAGGACTCAGGGGCATCCAGGGCCTCAGGGTCATGTTTCCCGTACAGGCGAACTCGGTCTTCGTGGAGATGCCCAAGGCCATGATCGACGGGCTCCATGACCGGGGATGGCGCTTCTACACCTTCATCGGAGAGGGAGGAGTACGACTCATGTGCTCGTGGGACACCACGGATCAGGACATCGATGACTTCCTGGGGGATGTCAGAACCCTGGCCCGGACGATCTAAAAAACAAACCGGGCAGCTTGATGCTGCCCGGTCTCCTATGGAGAAGTCTCACAGATGCGGAGTCTTCGTTGGTATAGTTCTTATCGTCACACCCGCTCGAAGCATGAGACCTTTTTACGGATACAGTCATTCATCGCAGGTGTAAAAAATACTCCCGGGCCTCAGGCGAGGACCATAGGAAAAGACCATTCAAGATTCACCCGGCCTTTGTCGAAGAGGGAGATGAGAAGCTATTCTCTTTTGTGAGGGCATCGGCGTGAAAGACAAGAACAAAAGAAGATACACCCGGAAGCCGCTGAAGATCGAGGCCAGATACCAGGACAAGGAAGGGACTGTCCTGAAGGGCGTTGTCCGGAACATCAGCATCGGGGGTGTCTACATCGAGACACCAAGCCCCCTGGAGCGTGGCGAGAACCTCCAACTGACCCTGGATGCGGTCGAAGTGGGGAGGGTCATCGATGTGGAGGGCACCGTGGTCCGCCATGAACCGGAAAAGGGGATGGGCATCGAGTTCACGGACCAGAGCAACAAGGACATCAAGAAGCTCATCAGCACCATGCGCAAGCTCGACCAGGCATCCATGCTGGCCCTGAGCAGGTCGGCGTTCGAAGATTAGGCTTCATCCTCAAGGGGAAAAAAAGAAGCGGGGAAAAACCCCGCTTCTTTCATGTTCAGCTTAGGTGATGGTGTGCCGGCTTTACCGTCGAAAATCAGAGCTGCCGGCAGGAAACACCTGTTTTATCCAGGACATCAGGTTCTTACATATCCTCCAAGAGCTTCTTGGCCATATCAGCGTAGTACTTGTCGCTGGCAGTCGATGCCTTCTGGAGAATACCCTTGGCCTCGTCCTTGTCACCTGTCTTCATGAGGGTCTCACCCAGATAAACCTGACCTTCCACGTCATTGGGGAAGGCCTTCTGCAATTCCCTCAAGTACTGCAACGAGAGTTTCTTGTCCTGCAGGGGCCATGGCAGGACGTACCAGAAACGCCCCAGGGCCTTCATGGGTGCGCCGTCATTGTACATCTTGTTTATCTTGTATGCTTTTTCGAAACTGTTCTGGGTCTTGTCTTTCAAACCCTCTTTCAGTGCCGTGAGCACACTCACCGCGTCGGAATAGCTGCCGACCGATGAACCATACCACATGTTGCCTTCAACACCGTTGGGATTCAAGGCCATGGCCTTTTCGCCGTATTTCATGCCGAGCTTCCCGTACTCCTTGCAGGTGGCCTTCCAGTTCGGCGCGTTCTTTTTCTTGGATTCATCGGCATAGTATCTGTACGACCGTGCCGCCTTCCAAGCCGCCTCATAGCTGTTCGGGCTGCCTTCCAGGGCTTTCACGAACATGTCCCCGGAAGCTTTGTAGCTCTCGAAGCTCGTCTTGCCCTTGTCATAGAGGGCATTGCCCTGGGCCATGAAATCCTCCGCAAACAGCGCCAACGGCAAGGCGGATATTACACAAAGACAGAGGGCCAATGATAGAAATCTCCTCATAGTGAATCCTCCTTCAAGATGGGTTGGTAGTATAGGTAGCATCATAATGCTCCATGTTCAATATGAATTCAAATCCCCCATTTTGCCCTTGCCAAAGCCCTTAATGGTCCTTATAAATGAACGACAATGCCATACGAGGATCTTTCCACTCAGTATCCTTCCATCAGAGGCATCGCAGTCGAATTGCCCTTTGTAAAGTTCAAGTATGTCAAGATAGACAAGGTCCAGCCTGAAAACGCCAGGAATACCAGGCAGATCGATGTAACGGTCCCTTCCGAGAGCCGGTCATCTGCAGCAGTCTCCCGCATGGTCGTGTCCGACGAGGCCGAGGTCACCACGCTGGGTCTGGATACCATGATCTCCTATGCATCAGTTCTTCACGAGCTGACCTACGGCCGGATCGATGCGTTCCAGGACAACCGGCAGATAACTGTATACCCTGCCGTTCCCATTCCCTCATCGCATTCACTCGATGTCGTCATCTAGGAGAGCCATGGTAGGGATCGTATCGGACCCTCTTTTCATGAACCATGACACCGGCGGGTATCATCCCGAGTCCCCCATGCGGATCCATTCCATCCACACGGTCTTTTCAGGCAAGGATCCGGACCTCCTCGTGGTCGACCCGGTCCCTGCGGACATCCAGGATGTCATGTTGAATCACGGCAAGGCCCATGTCGAGCGCATAAAACGTTCGAGCATGGCCGGGAGGCTGGTGGACCTGGATCCCGACACGGTGTGTTCGGAGGACTCCTATGAGACGGCCCTCTATGCAGCGGGTTCCCTGATCAGGCTTGTCCAGATGGCCATCAGGGGAGAGATATCCTCCGGATTCGCAAGTGTCAGACCTCCAGGCCATCACGCCACCAAGGACGATGCCATGGGTTTCTGCCTGTTCAACAACGTCGCCATTGCCGCCAGGAAGGCCATTGAGTGCTTTCACATCCAGAAGGTCCTCATCGTCGATTTCGATGTCCATCACGGCAACGGCACCCAGGACAGCTTCTATGGAAGCAGGGAGGTCCTGTACTTCTCCTCGCACCAGCACCCCTTCTACCCTGGGTCCGGGAGGCTGAACGAGACCGGGTCGCTGAGGGCCGAGGGCTACACGGTGAACTGCCCGTTGCGGGCCGGCACGAAAGACTCCGAATTCCTGGCCGTCTATCAGCACGTGCTGGTCCCCATCATCGGGTCGTTCCGGCCCGGGCTCATTCTCGTCTCGGCGGGATT
>JALOOZ010000041.1 GCA_025454155.1 Thermodesulfobacteriota bacterium | reverse complement strand
GTGAAAAGAAAGAGACTAAAAGGAACAACAATTCAATCAAAAGGCAAGTCGGGCTACCTGAATAGATTTAAACTTTCCAGACTCCGCGCTGGAGCGGTTAGAAAATATCTCCCGAAAAGGGGATTACATCGGAAAGGCTTGAGTTGAGGGAGTTCGGCCTGATAGATTCAATTGTTAACAAAGAAACAGATGTCCATAAAACATACAACAGGAGTGTTGAATTCAAGCCCATTCAGAAAAAAATATGGTTCACAACAGTGAACCAGTCTATCTTGATGTAATTCATGCTAGACAAATCGATGTTTCATGGTTATTCAAGTGACCATCTTCTGAGATACAGCCTCCTGTCTTTTCTTGACAGACTTCGGTGAAAAGCACTAGACAGATATCCGGATTATTTAGTTAAAGAGTGCACTGCACGAAAGCTGGAGTCTCATGCATACACAGATCTCAAGCATTGGGGTGTTCGATTCGGGAATTGGTGGGCTGACCGTGCTGAAAAGCCTGCTGGAACTGATACCCGGGGTGGACATGGTTTACCTCGGGGACACGGCGCGCCTTCCCTATGGCACGAAATCCTCCCGGACCATCATACGCTACAGCCTCCAGTGTGCGCGCTTCCTCGCTTCCATGGAGATCGACATGCTCGTGGTTGCATGCAACACCGCCAGCGCCCATGCGATCCCCGCCCTCAGGGATGAGTTCCACATCCCGGTCATCGGTGTGGTTGAGGCCGGGGCAAGGGCAGCCATCGAAGCGGGAGGTACACGGATAGGGGTCATCGGGACATCGTCCACGGTCAAAAGCCGGGCCTATGAAGACACAATCCGGTCACTCAAACCGGATGTCGCCATCTTCGCCCAGGCCTGCCCGCTCTTCGTGCCGCTGGTTGAAGAAGGCTGGTACGATGACGAGATTACATTCCTCGTGGCGTCACGATACCTGAAGGACCTCGTTCGTGCGAATCTCGATACCCTTGTCCTGGGATGCACGCACTACCCTCTTCTAAAGGAGGTGCTTTCCAGGATCATGGGTGAGAAGGTCGCCATCGTAGACTCTGCCTTATCCACTGCGAGAGTTGTGAAGAACCTTATCGATCCTGGAAAAGTCCAGGATGAAGACCGAAGAGTGTCATTCCACCTGTCGGATTCATCTCCGAGGTTCATAGAACTGGGTGAGCACTTCCTGGGTCGTGAAATGAAATATGTATATGATGTAGATCTTTGTGTATAATCATGAGCGTGAAGAGTCCGATGAAGACAAAGAACCTGTCAAGGGTTCGGAACATGGGCTTTGTCGCCCACATCGATGCCGGCAAGACCACGGTGACCGAGAGGGTGCTCTTCTACTCAGGCAAGATACACCGCATGGGTGAGGTGCATGACGGGCAGGCCACCATGGACTGGATGCCTCAGGAACAGGAACGGGGCATTACCATCACTTCTGCGGTCACCACGTGTGAGTGGAACAACCACGAGGTCCACATCATCGACACACCCGGACACGTTGATTTCACCATAGAGGTCGAGCGCAGCCTTCGAGTCCTGGATGGAGCCGTTGTGATCCTCTGCGCTGTGGGGGGGGTGGAGGCACAGACCGAGACGGTGTGGCAGCAGTGCCGGAAATACCATGTCCCTGCCATGGCCTTTATCAACAAGCTCGACCGGGTTGGAGCCGACTTTCAATCCGTGATCGGGCAGATAAAGACACGCCTCGAGGCCATACCGCTGCCTCTCCAGATTCCCTGTTACGAAAACGACACCTTTCGAGGCGTTATCGACCTCGTCTCCATGAAGCTTCACGTTTGGGACGACACGATGGGCTCAAGTTTCGAGACCACATCCATACCCGAGGACCGCCTCGGCGAGGCCGCACTAGCCCGGGAACAAATGCTGGAACTGCTTGCTGACTACGACGACGAGATCATGGATCTCTTTCTCGCAGGCGAGCAGGTGGATGAAAAAAAGATCAGGCAGGCAATCCGCAGGACAACCCTCGAAGAACACCTGATGCCCGTTCTCTGCGGATCGGCCTTGAGGAACAAAGGAATCCAGCCACTCATAGACGGCATCATTGACTACCTCCCTTCACCGCTGGAGGTTAAGCCAGTTCTCGCCCACCTCAAGACGAACAAGGAAGAGATTTCTGTGAGCCCTGATCCTAAAGGACCACTTGTTGCCTATGTCTTCAAGGTCTATGTGGATGAAGGCAGGAGGATGGTGTACCTCAGGATCTACTCGGGCGTTCTCAACGTGGGGGACGAAGTCTACAACACCACCAGGGACATTACCGAAAGGATCGCCCGTCTTTTCGCCATGCATGCACATAACAAGCAGCGCATCGAGCAGGCATCTGCCGGAGATATCGTTGCCGCGGTCGGGCTGAAGGACTCGATAACCGGAGACACCCTTGCGGAGGTAGGTCAGACCCTTGTCCTTGAGGCCCTCGACGTCCAGAAGCCGGTCATATCGGTAGCCATCGAGCCGAAGAGCTCCGAATCCAGTGATCGCCTTCAGGAAGCTATACGAAAGATCATGGAGGAGGATCCCACCATAAGGGTGCATGAAGATCCGGACACCGGACAGGTAATTCTCGCAGGAATGGGAGAACTCCACCTGGAGATTGCACTAGACCGATTCCGAACGGCCTTCGGCGTGGACATCAACGTAGGCAGGCCCCAGGTGCTTTATTGCGCCACGGTGGACAAGGTCTCCCAGGCCGAGAAGGTCTTCGACAAGCTCATCGGTGAAGCGGCCCACTACGGGAATGTGGAACTCACGATCAAGCCGGCGAGTCGGGGCAGCGGAAATGTCTTTTCCCTCGACAAGACCCTCGACAACGGACTCAGGGAACACATCGTCACGGGACTTGAAGAAGCATGTCTGGCCGATCCGGAGTTTGGCTATGAGGTGGTCGATATCGAGGTGCAGGTGAACAGGATCGTCCTGACGGACAAGACCACGGGCCAGGGACTCAAGATTGCAGCACAGATGGCCCTGCAGGAAGCCATCAAGAAGGCCGGCGTTATCCAGCTCGAGCCCATCATGGAGCTTGACGCATTGTCTCCGGAAGATTATGTGGGAGACGTGGTGGGGGATCTTTCCGCCAGAAAGGCGAGCATCGAGGGCGTCGTCACCAAGGGAAAGCATCACCTGATCAAGGCATATGTTCCGCTCTCGAACACCTTTGGTTATTCAACCGCTCTGAGGTCTCTGACCCGGGGCAGGGGGAGCTTCAGCATGAGGTTCTCCGGATTCGACAAGGCCTAGGGGGGAGATGGACAGGCGCTACAAACTGGCTGCCGTAATCGTGATGATCACCCTGTTTGCCTGGGTGATTGCCGGTATCCTTACCGACGTGCTTGGCCACGTTCTCTATGAGCAGCCCAGGCAGATGAAGGCCATCGAAGTGGCCAAGATCAACAAGGACAGGCCACCCAAGAACAGGGGTGACTACGAAGTCATTACAAGCC
This sequence comes from Thermodesulfobacteriota bacterium, assembly GCA_025454155.1. Taxonomy (GTDB): domain Bacteria; phylum Desulfobacterota; class Desulfomonilia; order UBA1062; family UBA1062; genus MWEI01. The sequence continues at coordinate 11,971 of JALOOZ010000041.1, read as the reverse complement.
GTGATCTTCTCAAGGTTACCAAGGCACGCCCATCGGGGGCGGATCAGCCCCTCTCTGGTGATGTGGAGCGGCCTTTGGCTCAGATGGGGATCTTGCTGAGGGGGACCATTACCGGGCCGAGCGAGATAGCACGGGCTATCATCGAGGAGGCAGGAGACCAGAAGCTGTTCAGGATCGGAGAGAGTCTCAAGGGTGCCACCCTCATCGCGATATTCAGGAACAAGGTCATCATGGAAGTGAACGGCCAGCAGCAGATGCTTGTAGTCGAAGAGTCGAGATCCTCTCCGAGCCTCGCGTCCGCCTCCGGGAGGACACGGGAGCCGCGGCGTCCGCGCTATCCGGCTACGGCCGGGGCAAGGGGCGGGGCTGAAGCCATGAGGAACATGGACCAGCTCATCGGGAATGCACGGGTGGTGCCTTATTACCGGGGGGGACAACCCTACGGATTCAGGGTGAGCGACGTGGTGGAAGGTTCCGAGATCTATACGCACGGCATACGCTCAGGAGACATCATCAAGTCGGTCAATGGTGTCCCTATTCGTACACCCCAGGATGCCCTGAGTGCTTATCAGGAGCTGCAGTCCGGCTCTACGGTGCAGATGGAGGTCGAGCGGCAGGGCACCACCACCTCGGTTAGCGTACCGCTCAGGTAATGGGTGAACCGGGGGTGACTGATAATGTTTGAGCGGTTCTTTGGCCTTTCGGAAAACCCCTTCAATGTGACCCCTGACCCGAAATACCTGTTCCTGTCCAAGGCTCATGACGAAGCCCTCTCATACCTGAGATACGGCATAGAGCAGCGCAAAGGATTCATCATGATAACCGGCGAGGTTGGTGCCGGCAAGACAACCATCTGCAGGGCCCTGCTCTCAAGTCTGCCCAGGACTGTGCGGACCGCGCTCATCCTCAATCCCTCCCTTTCGGACATCGAGTTGCTCCAGACCATCAACCAGGATTTCGGCATCAACGCATCCCACACCTCCAAAAAGGCACTTCTTGATGATCTCTACGAATTTCTCATCAATGCATTCATCAGCGGTGAGAACGCAGTGATTATCATCGACGAGTGCCAGAACCTATCTCCCGATGTACTGGAACAGATACGGATGCTCTCGAATCTGGAGACCGAGAAGGAGAAGCTTCTACAGATTGTGCTCGTTGGTCAGCCCGAACTGACGAAGCTTCTCTCAGCTCCGGCAATGAAGCAGATAGATGACCGCATCGTGTTGAGGTATCACATCTGGCCGCTCGGGCTGAGGGACACCAGGAGTTACATCAACCACCGGCTCATCATCTCAGGATCCCATGGGGATATATGCTTTTCACCTTTTGCGATCAGGCTCATCTTCCGTTATTCTCAGGGGATCCCCAGGAGAATCAATGCAGTGTCAGAGCGTTCACTGTTGATAGCATACCTGCGATCGACCAGGAGAATACCGGCGCGCATCGTTATCAGTGCCATAAAGGAGCTCGAAGGCAACTACACTGAACGCAAGCTGAGGCCAGTCCTTATCGCAATCATGGCGGGCATGCTGACTTTCCTGGCAGCCGTCATCATCTGGCCGGGTTTTCCCAGTCAACTGATGGACCTGGTGGCGACCAGGGTGATCGCCAGGGACCGGCAGACCACGGCGTCCTCACAACAGGCTCCAGCGGCGGACCCCCGGAAGGAGCAGGATGCCGCTGTGAAGGTTCAGGGAGCTGCCCAGCGCGATATCAGGGACTGGATCATGCCTGACTACGATATCGCACTGGAGGCCCTCACCCAGCTGCCGGAAGTCATTGTCGGGCCCGATGCCATGAATCTCCATCCCCAGCCTGCATATCTGAAATATCTGCCTGTACCAGCCATAGTTTCCATGGAAGGGGGGTACATGGTCATGCTCAGGGCTGACGAATCCTTTGTACAGGTGGTGGGGAGAAATCATGCCGTCCTCGAGATTTCCATGCAGGATTTTCTGAAGCATTATCGTTGGAACGTCATGGTTCCTTATGCAAAACCGCTGCACGAGGGGATCGTCGCCCTCGACATGACAGGGGACAAGGTGGAGGAGATACAAAGGGTTATTGCTCAACTGGGTATGTTGACCATCCCGCCGGACGGCGTGTACGGCATCGAGACGGCTCAGGGTGTTGAAAAATTCCAGGAGGTCTTCGGGTTGAGGCGGGACGGCATCGTTGGCTCCGAGACCATGGTTCTCGTGCGGAATATCAGGGAGTCCATGCAATGAGCTCGATCTATGAAGCCCTCAAGAGGTCCCAGGCGGGCAATACAGATCCTTCACTGACAGATGAGCGGCCCATTCAGAGGGGATACAGGATCTACTGGATCGTCGCAGCCGCGCTCATCAGTTCCGCTGTCACCGCTGTGCTGATCTACGGGATAGGAATCGTTGGACAGGACAGGGTTCCTGTTCCTGCTTCAACGCGAACGACACCATCGAACCCTGAACGTACCGTCGACCTCATGAACAAGGCGGACCGCCTGTCGAGAAAGTCCGATCTGGATGGGGCCATTGAAGTGTACCGCTCCGTTATAGAAAAGTCTCCTGGGTATACCGAGGCATATCTGAAGATGGGAGAGCTCTATTATGGAGCCAAGAGGTTTGACGAGGCCCATTCCATCCTTTCCACAGCAATAAAAATCAAACCGGGTGATGCACGGTTATTGAATAATATGGGAAGTGTGTTATTAGCTAAAGGAGACGCTGCACAGGCTCTGACATACTTTGTTCAGGCGAGAAGGAATTCTGCGGATTATGTGGAGCCGCTCTATAACATGGCCTGTGCATATGCAAAGCTGAACAAGAAGGGCGCCGCGCTTTCGTCTCTGCGACAAGCATCCGGCATGCAACCAGAGGTGAGGTTGTGGGCCAGCAGAGATCCAGATCTGGCATCACTCCGGGGGGACAAGGATTTTGAGAGCATCGTGCACCCGAATGAATAAGCAGGATTAAGGGGGAACCATGGATATTCACAGGGTCATATGTGGAGCTGTTCTCATCTTGCTGCTGTGCGTTTCCGGAACTTGGGGGGCCCGGCTTATCCAGGAGGAGGCTCCGCCGCCTGTCCAGAAACAAGAATCCAAGAGCAAGCCGGCTGCAACGGCAAAGCAGACCGGGACCGTTCAGCAGAACGGAAAACAGCAGCCTGCAGAAACCCAGCAGGAAAAGGTGGTACCCTTAAGTGAATTCAAGAAGCTGCCCCGGCCGAATTACTTTGGCGTCCCTCGAGATGGGGGTGGTCAGAAGGAGCCAAGGAGAGCGCCTGATGAGCCAGCTGCGAGCCTTTCCCCGAATGAGGAATCATCACAGTCCCCTGTAGCTTCCCCGGCTGGTCAGGCCAACACTAAGGCCGTGACGCAGTCGACCCCGAAGATGACCGTTGATCCGAGCGGGCAGTTCATCACCATGGACTTTGACGGTGTGGATATCAAGATTTTCATCAAGTTCATCGCGGACATAACGGGAAAGAATTTCATCATCGATGAGAAGGTTTCGGGCAAAATCACCGTGATCTCTCCCAGAAAGATGACCATGGACGAGGCCTACCGGGTGTTCCTGAGCGTTCTCGAGGTGAACGGCTTCGGAACCGTGGACATGGGAGGCGTCACCAAGATCGTCAAGGCCGCGGATGCCATCACCAAGAGCCTGGAGACCACCATGGAACCGCCCATGATCAAGGACGACACCATGGTCACCCAGATCATTCAGCTCAAGTATGCGGATGCCAACGACATGAGGAACCTCCTGTCACCCCTCATGTCCAAGGCCTCCTCCCAGCTCCTCTCCTATCCCCAGAGCAACGTGCTCATCGTCACGGACAACAAGTCCAACATCAAGAAGGTCATGGACATCCTCAAGGTCATCGATGTGGCGGGCTTCGCCCAGGAGGTGAGGATCATCCCCCTGACCTATGCCTCGGCTTCGGACCTTGCTGCGAAACTGGGCGAGATCCTGACGGAGGGGAGACAGGACGAGTTGCAGCGTCTGAGGACGGCGCGACAGCCCGAGGCTACCGGGAATAAGACCGTCACCAAGATCATCCCGTACGAGCGGACCAACTCCATGATCGTCATGGCGCCACCGCAGGACCTCAGCGGCATCGAGGATCTCATCAGGAAGCTCGACATCCCCACACCCACCGGCAAGGAGGACATCCACGTCTACTACCTCCAGTATGCCAACGCCGAGGACCTTGCCAAGGTCCTGACCGAGCTTCCGACCCCCGAGAGCCCCGACTCCCAGGCCCAGGCAGCCATCACCCCCGCAGGACAGACGGCCGCTGCGGCCCAGACCCGGGCGAGGTCGGTCAAGAACCCCGCCCTGAAGGAGCAGAACATCAAGATCAGCCCGGACAAGGAGACCAATTCCCTGATCATCTATGCGGATCCCTATCAGTACAAGAGCATCATCGAGACCATCAAGTTCCTGGACATCCCGCGCAAGCAGGTCTATGTCAGCGCGGCCATCATGGAGGTCAAGACGAACAAGGACTTCAAGGTGGGGGTTCAGTGGACCTTCGCCGAGGACTTTACCTACGACAGCGGGCAACGGACCGGCGCAGTTGTCGGCAGGACCGGGGCTGGTTTCCTCTCAGGCCCGTCCGATCTTCCCGGCGGACCGCTGATCGGCGTGATCGGGGAGGCCATCACCGTCACGAGCGGCAGCACCAAGCTCACCTTCCCCAACATGTCGTCCTTCATCAATGCCATGGCCGAGGATAAGGACGTGAACATCATATCCACACCCCAGATCCTCACCATGGACAACAAGGAAGCCGAGATCAAGGTTGGTGCGAACATCCCCTATGTCACCAGGGAAGACACCGATTCGACGAACATCGACCGCACCGTGCGCACGTATGATTACCGCGACGTGGGCGTCACCCTGAAGCTCACCCCCCAGATCAACCAGCAGGGCAACATCCGGATAAACCTCTTCCAGGAGATATCGACCCTGGTGCCGGGAACCACCACCGACGAGTTCGCCCCCTCGACCCTGAAGCGCTCGGCCTCCACCACGGTGAACGTGAAGGACGGGAACACCGTGGTCATAGGCGGCCTCATCGGCGAAACCCTGCAAGTGGGAGACTACCGCGTCCCGCTGCTGGGAGACATACCGATCCTCGGGTACCTGTTCAAGACGCTGACCAGGAGCAGGGAGAGATCGAACCTTTACATCTTCCTCACCCCGCATATCATCGATACCGAGGAGAAGACCCAGGCGCTTTTCAAGGAAAAATCGACCGATGCGAAAGAGATTCTCAATCCCTTGAGCCCCTCAGTGAAGGGAAAGCCAGATGAGACGAACAAGCCTTGAGCAGGTTCTGCTCGAAATGCAGGCCGTAGATACCTCCTTGCTCGAAAGGGCGAGGGAGATCGGCCTTGAACGCGGCATCCCGCTGCGGGAGGCCCTGGTTGCCGCCGGCATGGTGGGAGATCATGACATGATCTCAGCGCTGGGCAGGCAGTGGGACCTGCCGGTCATGCAGACCATCGGCGACCTGGAGGTGGACCCGTCGGTCCTGGACAAACTCCCGGTAAGCTATCTCAGGAAGTATGTCATGGTACCCATCAAACAGCAAGGCGACGCCATGGTCGTGGCCGTCAACGATCCCGGCGAGCAGGAGGCGTTCTTCGACATCATCCGATCCCTGCACCTCAGGGAAATGAGGCGTGTGCTTGCCCCGAAGCAGGAGATCCTGGGCGCCATCAACCGTCTGGTGGAGATGAAGGACGAGAGCGCCAAGGACATCATGGAGGATATCGAGGAGGAAGAGGACGAATTTCTCAGGGACCTGGAGAGCATCCAGGACATAACGGCAATGGAGACCGAGGCCCCCATCATCCGTCTGGTCAACAGGCTCATGGTACAGGCCTTCAGGGAAAGGGCCTCCGACATCCACGTGGAGCCCTATCAGAGCGACGTCAAGATCCGATTTCGGGTGGACGGCATCCTGCATGATGTGCTGAGCCTGCCCAAGCGCCTCCATCCAGCAGTGGTATCGCGCATCAAGGTCATGGCAACCCTGAATATCGCCGAGAAGCGCCTTCCCCAGGATGGCAGGATAGGCATCAAGCTCGGTGACCACTCGGTGGACCTGAGGATCTCAACCGTTCCCACGGTGAACGGCGAGAGGGTGGTCATGAGGATCCTCGACAAGTCCTCCGTCCTGCTTGGGCTCGAGGAGCTGGGCTTCTACCCCGACGACCACGCGACCATCGAGCGTCTCGTCAGGCAGGAGCACGGCATCATCCTGGTGACAGGCCCCACGGGGTCGGGCAAGACGACATCGCTTTATTCCATGCTGAGCAGGATCAACTCACCCGACAAGAACATCCTGACCATCGAAGATCCCATCGAGTACCAGCTCAAAGGCATCGGCCAGATACCGGTAAACGTCAAGGTCGGGCTCTCCTTTGCCTCGGGCCTCCGGTCCATCGTGCGGCAGGACCCGGACGTCATCCTGGTAGGCGAGATCCGAGACCTTGAGACTGCGGAGATCGCCATCCAGGCGGCGCTCACCGGCCACCTCGTCTTCTCGACCCTGCACACCAACGACTCCTCGAGCGCCGTGACCAGGCTCATCGACATGGGCATCGAACCGTTCCTGGTGACCTCCTCAGTGAATGCCATCGTGGCCCAGAGACTGACGCGCAAGATATGCCCGGTCTGCAGGCAGCAGTATTTCCCCGAGAGCGAAAGTCTCCTGGAGGTCGGGCTCTCCCAGGAGATGCTCGGCAGGGATGGGTACCTCTGGCGTGGAGCCGGATGCAAGGAGTGCATCGGAACTGGGTACAAGGGCAGGACAGGCATCTACGAGATCCTCCTCATGAGCGATACCATCAAGAGCACTATCCTCAAGACCTCCGATTCCAACATCATCAAGAAACAAGCCATCGCGGAAGGCCTCCACACGTTGAGAGAAGACGGAGCCCGTAAGGTTGAAGAAGGGCTCACCACCATCGAAGAGGTCCTGAGGGTAACCCAGCAGTAATGGCAAAGCCGAAGAAGGTCTTCCGCTGCAATGCCTGCGGGTTTTCTCACTCCCAGTGGATGGGCAAATGCACCCAGTGCGGTCTCTGGAATACCCTGGAAGAAGACGTGTACCTGGAAGAAAAACCTGCTGCCTTCAGGAGACAATCCCAGGTCAGGCCCACCGCATTGCATGAGATTCCTGAAAATCAGGCCTTAAGGAGGAGCAGCCTGATCGGTGAGCTCGACCGGGTGCTCGGCGGGGGCGTGGTCGAGGGATCCTTTGTACTCATCAGCGGTGATCCGGGGATCGGCAAGTCGACGCTCATGCTCCAGATGGCCCACAGCCTGGTCTCTTCAGGGCTCAAGGTACTCTATGTGAGCGGTGAAGAATCTGCCCCGCAGATCAGGTTGCGTTCAGGGCGGCTCGGTTTTGCCTCCAGTGGGGTCATGATCTACCCCGAGGTACTCCTGGAGAGGATCCGTGATGAGATCGAGAGCAGCGCCTTCGAGCTTGTCGTCATCGATTCGATACAGTCGATCTATTCAGACGCCGTCGAGGCTTCTCCCGGCAGTGTTTCCCAGATACGACACTGTGCCGGAACCCTCATGGAGATCGCCAAGGCACAGGGTGTCACGGTGTTCATTGTAGGGCATGTCACGAAGGACGGCCTCGTTGCAGGCCCCAAGATGCTCGAACACATGGTCGACACAGTGCTCTCCTTCGAGGGGGATGACACAGGGGCATACCGGATCGTCAGGACTATGAAAAACCGCTTTGGTACCTCGGGAGAGATAGGAGTTTTCGAGATGAAACCCGATGGTCTCCATGAGGTGAAAGATCCGTCGGCCATCTTCATACACGGGCTCGGTGGAGAGGCCCCCGGCAGTGCAGTCATGGCAACCTGTGAAGGCAGCAGGGCTTTTGTCGTGGAGGTACAGGCCCTTGTCAGCAGGACGGCCTACAGCATGCCGAGACGGATCGCCATGGGATCTGATCCATCTCGTCTTGCGGTACTCCTTGCCGTGATGGAGAAGAGGGCCGGCATCTATCTTTCTCAGTCTGACATAATCGTGAACATCGCCGGAGGCTTCAAGGTAACCGAGCCTGCAGTGGACCTTGCCCTTGTCATGGCAATTGCTTCCAGCTCCTTTGACAAGCCGGTGCAAGCAGGAATGGTCTTCATAGGAGAGATCGGGCTTTCCGGAGAGCTGCGTCCGGTGAGTCATATGGATTCACGCATCAGGGAGGCCATCAAGATGGGGTTCACCCGGATCATAATACCCGAGGCCAATCGGGATTCCCTCTCTCCTTCCTCCGGTATCGAGGTCAAAGCGCTGCCCGATGTCAGGTCCTCCCTGCAGATCCTTTCCTGATCGAAAGGAATTTACCCGCGAAGGTCATTGACTTTACCCTTTACGGCGTTAACCATAGAGGTAGAATGGAGGGCAGCCAGGCTCAAGGCCGGGATTGCACATGACGATAGGGAGATCATGAGAAGATTCAACATCCAGGTCATCATGCCATCCCTCGGAAGGTATGAGGTCATCAAGGAGAACATCAATCCCACCGGCGTCCAGGATGAGGACTACTGGAACGAGTGCTTCACGTGGGGCGATCTGAAGACAGTGGTCCCCCGCATGAGGAGGTTCGGGTGGAAAACCAAGGTGACCGCCATTGAAGAGGAAGAATTGCCTGGCAAGATCCACCTTTTCCCCTTTACGTATGGCGTGAATCATGAGGTGCAGATGATCAAGATGTCACACCTCAAGCTCATCCTTACCCGCGACATGGGGCTTCTCAAATTCCCAAGGACATCATATTATCCATTCGGATATTGACATAGGCGGGTATCTGCATTAATAATTTTATGTAGTTATAGTTAGTTTTTGACCATAAAGGAGGTATGAGCCGTATGGGGACCCTCACGAAAAGCGGGATCATTGATGAAATCGTTCTGAACACAGGCCTGTCCAGGAAAGAAGCCAGCGAAGGGATCGAGACGTTCATCGACATCATCAAGGGAAATCTGTCAAAGACCGAGCCGGTGAGCATCTCCGGTTTCGGGAAATGGAAGATCAGGGAAAAGACTGCCCGCAGAGGACGCAACCCCAAAACTGCTGAGGAGATCACCATCTCACCCCGGAGGGTTGTCACCTTTTCCCTTTCCAACGTTCTCAGGGCCAAGCTTACCAGCAGGGTCTGACAGCTGCGATTCTCTCATCTCCCCGGCCGCGCCCGTTGAAGCGGTCGATGCAGCATTCCTGACAAGCGGCGGGGAGATGCCCTCACCCAGTCGTCCATCGCCACAGAGCTTATTCATGTGCGGTAATCCGTCGGGACTGCGCTGCACAGGATATGACGAACCTGGAAATCGAAGAAAACATGATTTAAAACAGTCAATTGGAATCAAATAGACGGGATGGATGAAAGGCCCGGCAGGTGCGATCTCCCGGGCCTTGCGATGGAATGACCTTACTCCCCGGGCTCGATGGCCTCAGTGGGGCATACATCTGCGCAGGCTCCGCAGTCGGTGCACAGTTCAGGGTCAATGACATACTTGTCTTCGCCCTCACTGATTGCATCAACAGGGCATTCATCGGCACATGTTCCACATGAAATGCATTCATCAGTAATAACGTAAGCCATTGTAGCACCTCTCCTTTCCTGGGTTCCTGCTTGGTTGGTATAGGAATTACGATGAAATGGCAAGTATTTTTTTCAGCCGTTTCTACGGGTGGGAAACAGGGCAGTCTCGGTGATTAACCGACGCAATAGGGCCGATGGAAACGAGGCGAAACAGGAGGGCATCCAAGAGAACGGCTTGACCTTTTCATATGGATTCACCATGATGGCACAAAACGGGTTGAAAGGCAGCGGCATGAGCGCAGGGGGTTTTCTCGAATCTCTTCCCGACAGGGCATATTTTTTCGACAAAGGATTGAGATTCGCCTGCACCCAGTGCGGCACGTGCTGTACGGGGGAGCCTGGCATCGTCTATGTGGAGGCCGACGAAGCTTCCCGGATCGCCTCTTTCCTGGAGATTCCCTTCGAGGTCCTCGTGGAAAGAATGCTCGATCCTTTCAAGGACGGATATACGGTGCGCGAGGCGGAGCAGGGCAGGTGCATCTTCTACGAGAACGGTTGTGTCGTCTACCCGGTGAGGCCCGTTCAGTGCATGACGTTCCCCTTCTGGTTCCAGAACACGAGGTCTGCTTCCGCATGGGAAGAGGTCCGAGTAAGGTGCCCCGGCGTCGGGAAGGGACGTCTCTTCACCCGGGAAGAAATCATCACGTTCGTTCAGGCAAGCTATCCGGTGTATCTCAAGGTTGTCGAATTCATCTATAAAGGAGGTGGAGGATGAACAAGGTAAAACAGGGTCCCCGTACGCTCCTGTTCCCCATGCCCTCGGTCCTCATCGGGTCAGAGGTGGAAGGGAAGCCCAATTTCATGACTGTTGCGTGGTGCGGCATTGCATCGCATCAGCCCCCTACCGTGTCGGTGGCCATCCGCAAGGGTCGTCACACGCTCAAGGGCATCGATGCATTGAGATGTTTCTCGGTGAATATCCCCACGAGCAAGATGGCCAAGGTCGTTGACTTCTGCGGCATCTATTCGGGGAAAGACCGCGACAAGTCGAACCTCTTCACGGTAAACAGAGGCGAAAACCCTCACATACCCTTGATAAAAGAGTGCCCCGTGAATCTCGAGTGCAACCTGCTTCATTCTCTGGATCTTGGAAGCCACACCCTCATCATAGGCGAGATCATCCAGACCTATGTCAGGGAAGACTGCATGCGGGGCAAGAATGTGGACCCACTTCTGGTTGATCCCCTCATCTATTCAACCTCTTCTGAAACCTACCACAAACTCGGACAGGTCATCGCCCAGGCCTTCCAGGTGGGCAAGGAGCTCTAGCGAAGAAGAGATCCATGCACAAGAATACATACCGGGCAGTGATCTTCGATATGGACGGCACCCTGCTCGACACCATCGACGACATTGCCGACTCCATGAACGGGGCCCTGAAGAGAATGGGGTATCCCTCCCACCCTATAAGGAGCTATCTCAACTTTGTGGGCGAGGGGATCGAGGTCCTTGCCATGAGATCGCTTCCCGAGAAGGACCGGACCACCGAGACCATTTCTCGTGCGGTTACCTACATGAGAGAGGAATACAGCACCCGCTGGGGTGACAAGTCAAGGCCCTTTGAAGGCATTCCTGAAGCCCTCGACGGGCTGGCCGGAAGGGGTGTCAGTATGTCCATTCTCTCCAACAAGCTCGACTCCTTCACCAAGGCCATGGCAGCTGCCCTGCTGCCGGACTGGAGATTTGACGAGGTACGGGGTCTGACTCATGATTGCCCGAGAAAACCCGACCCTGCGGGGGCATGGTTATGCGCCGAGCGCATGGGCGTTGATCCTGGGCAGTGCGTCTTCGTCGGAGACAGCGGAATCGATATGGAGACTGCTGTCCGTGCAGGCATGGCCCCCTTCGGTGTATTGTGGGGATATCAGGACAGTGATCGCCTCCTGGCAGGAGGTGCCCAGGTGCTCATGCATGAACCAGGGGAACTCCTCGGGTTTTTCCAGTCCGGGTAAGCGGGGGAGGGCAGGGATGCTTCTTTGGCATTGACCGAAGGAGGAGGCATCCGGTAGTGGAGACCATGGTTAATCCCCTGGCCTGCGACATGAGAGGTGAGCATTCATGATAGGAACCATCGCCAATACAGCTGCTGTAGTCGCCGGGTCCATCATCGGGGTCTCGGCGGGGAGGCATATCAGCGAGGGTCTGAAGAAGATCCTCATGCAGGGCCTGGGGCTCGCCGTTGTGGTCATCGGGCTGAAGATGGCCCTGTCCGGGCTCGACCTGATCCCCTCCGTGGCGTGCCTCTTGCTGGGTGCGCTCACCGGCGAACTCATGAGGATCGAACGCGGCGTGGAACGTATCGGTGAATATCTGAAGGGACACTTCGGATCTGGTTCGACAACCT
>JALOOZ010000203.1 GCA_025454155.1 Thermodesulfobacteriota bacterium | reverse complement strand
GAGCGGTCAAGTCCGATGGACCCGGCGTCGGGGATCACCGCATTGAGTTTCCAGAGCAGGGACTGGATGTCGGACAGCACCACGCGGGTGATGTTGGGGACCATATGGAAGGCGGTCGATGCATCGAATCTCTTGTTGTACACCAGCCACGCAAGGATCTCCGCCACCCGGTCCGATTCCATGATGGGATCGTCCCTGTGCAGGTCCGGTGTCCTCTCGTAGATGCCCCAGCGTTTTCTCCGGTAGGCAAAATAGATGTCCCGGTACGCAGGTTCCTTCTTCTTCACCCGCTTCTCCGACTCGATCTTCCCGTCCTTCGGCACGTAGAATGCCTCCACCCTGCGCCTGAGGACCTCCACCTCCACATCCTCCTCCAGTGCGGAATGCATGAGGTAGGTCTTGGCCCGGCGGATGAGCTGGACCGTTGTCAGCTTCAGGAAGGAATGGATGTCGTCGCCGAATTTCCGGTACAGGTCCACACCCCACTCGGCGAAGCCGTTCAGCTCGGTGATGGCGTGCAGGGACCATCCCCACGATCTCACGATGTCCACCATGAGGGACGGCTTGTCATTCCGTTCGACCCTGATGAGGTCGGCGCCCCGTATGTTGGGGTTCACCTTGAGGTAGAAGCACTTCCTGAGAAGGTCCACGGTCCTGTCGTCTCCCCGGCTTTTGTAGTAGTCCTCGACCTTGCGCAGGACATGGAGGTAGGGGTCCATGATCTCCGTGCCGGAGGCGGCATCGAGGGCATTCTTCTTCAGTATGTCGCACAGGAGCCTGCCGGTGGTCGAGTCCTCCAGATAACTGGCGACCAGGGCCATCTTCAGGACCGATTTCAGGGGGTCGTCCAGGGCCTTGTGCATCTGCCAGAGGGCTGCGCCCAAGAGCTCCTGCTCGGGGATGATCTCTATGTTCCCCAGGTCGATGAACTCCTGGCTCTCCCCGTCGGTTCTGGACTGGAGCATCCTGCGCACCTGCTCGTAGCCCTCGGGACCCGTGTCGGGGGGAACGATCCACCACAGCGGCACCCGCCCTTCGATGAGGGTCATGGTGCGATAGAACTCCTCCTTGAGGATGGCCTTCAGGGCGGAACCGGCCCCTTCCTGGGAGACGGCCCCGAAGATGTTGGACCTGATGTCATGGAGATCCATGAGAAAGAAGTGGATATCCAGCACGAACTTGCCGCTGATCCAGCGCTTGAGCAGCTTCAGCTTTCTGTCGAGGGTCCTGAGCCGGGCGGGATCCATCTTCCGGGCATCCACCACCACCCAGATATCGTAGTCCGATTCCCTCGTCTGAGCCAGGCTTCCCACGGATCCCATGGTGTAGAGGCCCTCGATCTCGTTCTCCCGAGGCAGGAATTCCCGGATGTCGCCCAGCTTCATCCGCGAGGAAAAGAACGAACCCACCTCCTTGAGGGTCTCGGCAGGCCAGTCCATCAGTTTGACCCCGCAGGGGCAGTCGTCCTGATCGATGTACCCGGGGAGCGAGGGATGGTTGATGTGGGCAAGCAGCGGGAGGAATTCGAGGATCACCCGCGAACCCATCGGGTCGCACTTGTACATGGTGTCCCTCTTGTAGCGGTTCAGGAGCGTGAAGGCCCTGAGCCCGCCTGCAATACTGGAATCCGGCTTCCCCATCAATGAGTTTATCGCGCGAATCCTAGCGCGACTTTAGGCGCCAGCCGATGATCCCGAGCCCTGTTGTCACCATGATCATGCACAGGATCTGTCCCATGGTGAACGACCAGATGACGAATCCGAGCTGGGGGTCCGGCTCCCGGAAGAATTCGAGGAAAAAGCGCATCGTGCCGTAACAGGCCAGGAACACACCGAAGACGATCCCGTGGGTGCCCGTCTTCCTGCTGACCAGCGACAGGATGAGAAAGAGCAGGACCCCCTCGGAGAACGCCTCGTAGAGCTGGGAGGGGTGCCTGGGCAGCGGTCCGCCCCCGGGAAACACCATGCCCCACGGCACTTCGGTGACCCTGCCGAAGAGCTCGGCATTGATGAAATTGCCGATGCGGCCGAAAAAGAGTCCCGGCGTCGCCCCGATGGCCCCCAGATCGGCCAGCATGAGGAACGGCTTTCCCCTGGCCCTGGAGAAGATGAACCCGGTGAGGACCAGGCCTATCAGCCCGCCGTGGAACGACATGCCGCCCTCCCAGACCGCCAGGAACTTCAGGGGGTGGGACAGGTAGTGGAGCGGATTGTAGATGAGGCAATAGCCTATCCGTGCACCCAGGACCAGCCCGAGGATGCAGTAGGTGACGAGGTCCTCCACGTCCGCCCTGGCCATGGGGAGCTCCTTGCGCCGGCAGGTGCGGAAGATGACGAGGTACGCCGCCATGAAGCCGAAGATGTACATGAGGCCGTACCACCTGAGCTGCAGCGGGCCCAGGTGGATGAGCACAGGGTCGATCTGCGGATAAGTCATGGTCACAGGTGTTCTCACATATCCCGTTGCCAAGTCAAGGATATCGGTCCACCCGGTGAAGGGGGTAAAAACCAATTCTTCCCGGCCGTCGTCCGGGGAAGCCGTTCTGAAATCCCTGCACAGAGGCATGGCCGGGCATCCATGCATCGTGCAGCGGCCTCCACGGGACCTTACATTCTATAATTATCCATCTTTTCTAGATAATTTCTCGGGTAGCCTTGACTAAATTGCACTGAATTGCTATTGTTGCCATTACAGGAAAGGGATCGGTACATGTTCAAAGTTGGAGATATAGTCGTTTATCCTGCACACGGTGTTGCAGAAGTAGAATCGGTGGAGGACAGAGAGATCTCGGGCAGCAAGATGTCTTTCATCATCCTGAAGATCCTCGATACGCAGATGACGGTCATGGTGCCCGTTGCGAATGTCAAGAACGTCGGCATCAGGGAACTCATCAGGAACAAGGGGATCGACAAGGTCGTCGACATCCTCAAGCAGCGGTCGGTCCAGGTGGACAACCAGACCTGGAACCGCCGTTACCGGGAGTATATGGAAAAGATCAAGAGCGGATCGGCCTACGAGATAGCGGAGGTCCTGCGTGACCTGAACATCCTCAAGCGCGGCAAGGAGCTGTCTTTCGGCGAACGGAAGATGTACGATACGGCAAAGAACCTGCTGGTCAACGAGATCTCCATCTCCAGGAAGCTGGAGAAGAAAGATGCCGAGAAGATGATCCTTTCCGCCATGGGAAAGATCGACTCGGCATCATGAAGCTGAACAGGGTGAATACATGAAATGGTTGCTGCGCATCCTCATCGCCGTTGTCGTCTTTTACGGTTCGTTCCAGTACGCCGTCGAGCAGATGGGCGGCGGCCTATGGAGCATCATCCTTCCGATCATCGCCGAGGCCTGTCTCCTGGCCATATTCATCGGTGAAGTCAAGGGGTTCAAGCTCCACCCCATGGCCTATGCCGGCGGCCTTCTCGGGACCATCCTGGGCCTCATCATCGGCAGCCTCTTCGGTTATGTCCTCATCGGGATCAATACGAGCGGCATCTATCTCTTCATCCTGCTGAACTCGACCTTCGCCTACCTGGGTTATACGGTGGGCATCTCCTGGGGCACGGAGATCGCCTCGCTTCCCGTCTTCCGCCAGAAGTCTAAGGGGGAGGGAACCCGGCTGAAGGCGCTGGATACGAGCGTGATCATCGACGGCCGGATCTCGGACATCTGCGAGGCCGGGTTCATCGACGGGACGCTGGTCGCCCCCCAGTTCATCCTCAACGAGCTCCAGCACATCGCCGACTCCTCCGACCCCCTGAAGAGGGCCCGCGGGAGACGCGGCCTGGACATCCTCAACAAGCTCCAGAAGAACCCCCAGGTGAAGATCGAGGTCATGGAGATCGATTTCCCCAAGATCAAGGAGGTGGACTCCAAGCTCATCGCCCTGGCCAAGGAGATCGGCGCGGATATCCTGACCAACGATTTCAACCTCAACAAGATAGCCCAGATCCAGGGCGTGAGCGTGCTCAACATCAACCAGCTCGCCAACGCGGTGAAGCCCATCGTGCTGCCCGGCGAGGGCATGAACGTGACCATCACGCGGCAGGGCAAGGAGCGCGGGCAGGGGGTCGCATACCTCGACGACGGCACCATGGTGGTGGTGGAGCAGGGTGAGAACCTCCTGAACCAGAGCATCGACGTGGTGGTGACCTCCATACTCCAGACCCCTGCCGGCAGGATGATCTTCGCAGCCCCCAAGAACCATGTCTCTTGATGCCCTCATCGTGGCGGGCGGCAGCGGGCGGCGGTTCGGCCGGAAGAAGCAGTTCCTCGAACTTGCGGGCATCCCGGTCCTGAAGAGGTCCGTGGCCTGCTTCGAGACCCACCCCAGGGTCAGCAGGATCATCGTCGTCGTGCCGGATGAGGATGTCCCCGAGGCACAACAGCTCATGGCAGGCTGCCCCAAGGAACTCGTCGTCACCGGGGGGGGGAAGACCCGCCAGGACTCGGTGAGGAAGGGCCTGGCCCTCGTCGGTGACGGCCCGGCGGTCCTGATCCATGACGGGGTGCGCCCC
>JALOOZ010000002.1 GCA_025454155.1 Thermodesulfobacteriota bacterium | reverse complement strand
GACTCCACCAGCTCCATGGAAATAATATCTGATGGTTAAGTTATTTCCTTGTTACAATTCACATGGAACTCAGGATTCCAGGTCATACAGGGTGGCAGGAGATGACTGTGCAACCGGAAAGCTCAATGAAATCAATGGTGCGAGAGAAGGGACTCGAACCCCCACGGTTTTACCCACTGGATCCTAAGTCCAGCGCGTCTGCCAATTCCGCCACTCTCGCGTGGGGGTGATTCTATATGGATCGCGGGTGTTTTGTCTACCCCATCAGGCTTTCAGGTCGATGATCTCCATGCGGTGGCTGGCCTGAGGATTCTTCGGGGAAGGACCCTCGGCCAGGATGACCAGGTCGCCTTCCACCCCGTGCGCGGCAAGCCAGGCCCTGCTGTATGACTTCCAGTCCTCCGGATAGTCCGGCTCATGGACCGGGAAGACCCCGGAGGAAAACACGAGCCTCCGGCAGGTGGAAAGATCCGGGCTGACGGCAACGATCCACACGGGCGGCCGGAACCGGGCGATGCTTCGGGCCGTGGCACCGCTCAGGGTCGGCACGACCACGGCGGCGGGGGATACATGCCGCAGGGCCGTCTCGATGCTGAACACCACCAGGTCCGACATGCCCGTCGCCCTGGTGTTCAGGACCTCCTTGAGCCTCTCCCTCAGGCGGTATCCAGGGCCGAAGGGCTCGGTGGCCGCAGCGATGCGCCCGAGCATGTCCGTGGCCTCTTCGGGGTATTTCCCCATGGCCGATTCCGCCGAAAGCATCACGCAGTCGGTGCCGTCCAGGATGGCGTTCGCCACGTCCGTGGCCTCGGCCCTGGTGGGCCGCTTGTTCTCGGTCATGGACTCGAGCATCTGGGTGGCCGTGATCACCGGCTTGCCGAGCACGGTGGCAGCGTGCATGACCTGCTTCTGCACCACGGCCATGCGCTCGATGGGGATCTCCACGCCGAGGTCTCCGCGGGCGATCATGATGCCGTCGGCGGCCTCCAGGATATCGTCGAGATGGTCCAGGGCCCCCGAGCGCTCGATCTTGGCGATGATGAAGGGGTGGTACCCGAGCTCATCCGCAGCAGCACGCACGGCCCGGACATCGTCACCCGAGACGACGAAGGACTGGCACAGGGCATCCACCCCGTGGATGGCCGCGAACCGCAGACACGCATGGTCCCTCTCCGTGAAGGCGCTGATGCCCAGGTCGATGCCCGGCAGGTTGAGCCCCTTGCGGGACCTCAGTTCTCCCCCGACCACAACGGCACAGAATACCTCGGGACCTTCGACACCGGTAACCCTGAGCTGTATCATGCCGTCGTTGAGAAAGAGGGTGTCGCCTTCCCTGACGGCCTGTGGGAGTCGCTTGAAGGTCACGGAAACCCGCTCCCCGTCGCCCGTGATGTCCTCGGTGGTGAGCGAGAAATCTTCCCCGGCCTTGAGTTCGACGGGCTCACGGGCGAGCTCACCGATGCGCATCTTGGGACCCGGCAGGTCGGCCATGACGGCGATGCGTTTGCCTGTGGAACGCTCGGCGCCTCTCAAGGATGCGATGGTCTCCGCATGGGAGGTGAAGTCGCCGTGGGAGAAATTGATGCGGGCAATGTCCATGCCGGCAAGGATCATCCGCTCCATGACCGCGGAGGTATTCGAAGCGGGGCCGATGGTGCAGATGATCTTGGTCTTGTGGAGCGGGATCTTCATGCCCAGCAGATCAGCCCCATGTCCACCGGGTAGATGAGGCTCGGGTGCGACGGCAGTATCCTCACGGAGTATCCGAACCTGCCCGTGTCCTCGCAGGTGATGCGGCTCTCGAAGAGGTGCACCCCCTTGCCGAGCTCCTTGATGTGATCCATCATCACATCTTTCGTCCCGGACAGGTTGCCTGCATCGTCGATGATGCCGTAGTACACGCGCACGCTCACGTCGGAGGGGCTGATGGTACCCAGCTTCACCTCTGCACGGATCGTTATGTCGCTGTGAACAGCCACCTCGTCTCCGCCCTCGTGGCTGATGTCCTGCACCGCCACATCGGTCCACTTCGACGACAGGGTGTCCTTCCACTTGACCACCTGGCGGACGGTCTTGAAATTGTCCCCGGTGAGCGCCTTCATGTTCAGGGCGGCGGCCATGTAGCACCGGTCGGTGTACTCTTCCACCATCCGGTTCGAATTGAACACCGGGCACAGGGTGCGCATGGACTTCTTCATCATCCCGATCCACCCCCTGGGCAGGCCGTCGAGCCCCCGTTCGTAGAACAGCGGGATGATCTCGCGCTCCAGCAGGTCGTAGACGGCCTTGCTTTCCACCTGGTCCTGGTAGTCGTGGTTGTCATAGACCTCGCCGTTGCCGATGGACCAGCCGAGATCGGGCCGGTATCCCTCCACCCACCAGCCGTCCTGTACGCTCAGGTTGAGCGCGCCGTTGGCAGTGGCCTTCATGCCCGATGTGCCGCAGGCCTCAAGCGGCCTCCTGGGGTTGTTGAGCCACACGTCCACGCCTTCGACCAGGTAGCGGGTGATGTTCATGTTGTAGTCTTCCAGAAACACGATCCTGTCCCTGAAAGGCTCCTCCCGGGCTATGTGGATGATCCTCTGGATGATGGTCTTGCCTTCATGGTCCCTGGGATGCGCCTTGCCTGCGACGATGAGCTGCACGGGAAGCTCGCGGCTGGAAAGGATCGCCTTGAGTCTCTCGATGTCCCGGAAGATGAGCATTCCCCGCTTGTAGGTGGCGAACCGCCTTGCATAGCCTATGGTGAGCGCATCCGGATGCAGCGTCTCCATGGCCCGCTGGATGTCCTTCGGCTTGCCGCCGCGTGTGGCGAGCTGCCTCATGAGCCTCCTGCGGGCATACGCCACGAGCCGCTCCCTGCGTCGCTGATGGGTGGACCAGAGCTCGGCGTCGGGTATCTCGTCGATGCGCTCCCACACCTTCTGGTTGTCCGGATCTTCCTTCCACTTGGGCCCCAGGTACCGGTCGAAGAGCTCGGCCATCTCGTCGGAGATCCACGAGGGGATGTGGATGCCGTTGGTGATGGAGGATATCGGCACATCCTCGGTCTTGACATGGGGCCAGATGTCCTTCCACATATCCCGGGACACCTCGCCATGGAGCTTGCTCACCCCGTTGCGGAAGGCCGAGTTCTTGATGGCGAACACGGTCGCCCCGAACCCTTCCTTGTCGTCGAAGGGGTTCTTCCTGCCCAGTGCAAGGAACTCGGCCCACGGGACGCCCAGGTCGTCCACGAAGGGTTTGAGGTATTTTTCCACGAGCCCGATATCGAAGACGTCGTTCCCTGCAGGGACCGGCGTGTGGGTGGTGAAGACGAACGATGCCTTCACCAGCTCGCGGGCGGTCTTGAAATCGAGGTTGCTGCGCTTCATGAGGTTGCGGATACGTTCGAGCCCCACCAGAAAGCTGTGGCCCTCGTTCATGTGGTACACCATGGGATCGATGCCCAGGGCATCCAGGGCCCTCATGCCGCCGATGCCCAGCAGGATCTCCTGGCGGAGCCTGTCCTCCTGGTTGCCTGCATAGAGGCCGCCGGTGATGTTGCGCTCATCGGGGTGGTTTTCCTCGACATTCGAATCCAGGAGGTACAGCGGCACGCGGCCCACCCGGCACTTCCATATCTGGGCCCAGCATTCCCTGTCCCCCATCTTCACAGATATCTTGACGGGCCTGCCGCTCTTGGTCTGCTCGAGCATGAGGGTCATGTGGTAGAAGTCGTTGTTCGGCGACTCCTCCTGCTGCCAGCCGTCCCAGCTCAGATACTGGGTGAAGTAGCCATGCTTGTACAGGAGACCGATACCGGTCAGCGGCAGCCGCAGGTCGCTGGCGCTCTTCAGGTGGTCGCCCGCCAGCACCCCCAGCCCGCCCGAGTAGATGGGCAGGCTCTCGGTTATGCCGAACTCCATGGAGAAGTAGGCGATGGTGAAGTCGATGGGCTGTGCCAGCAGAAAGGAGTAGACTCCCTTCTCCTCGATATAGTCTTCGAACTCCTCGTAGGTCTTCTTCATCTGGGACAGGAATCCCTCGTCCTCCATGAGATCCATGATGCGCCCCTGGGAGATGCGGGAGAGCATGTCCACCGGGTTGTGGCCGGTCTCCTCCCAGAGGTCCCGGTCCATGTGCTGGAAAAGCCTCAGGCCTTTGTGGTTCCAGCAGTACCAGACGTTGTATGCGAGCTGAAGGATGGGATTGAGCGTCTCGGGCAGGGTGGGAATCACCCTAAAGGACCTGATCTTCATGCATGCCCCTTTCGTTCATGTACGGTCTCATGGAAACGGGGTGAGAATGGTCTTCCTTCAAGGGGAACAATCCGATCTCACCAGTCATTCTGTCTCTGCCGGCACCCCGCGCAGTCCACTGCATGCCCCATCGGCAATCGGCCGCGAAAAGATAACCATGGAGGACCCTACCCCTTGCCGGCCGTTGGGTTCTTGAGACTTTTCTTTGCCTTCTGGGCGGGTTCCGAGTCGGGGTGGTCCTTTATGAGCTGCTTCCAGATGAGCTCCCCGGTCTCCTTGTCGCCCATCTTGATGAAGGCCAGCCCCGTGCTGCCCTTGAACTTCTTCACCACGGTATCGTAGCTCAGGATGGCATCGTCATAGCGGTTCAGGGCATAGAGCGATTCACCCATGTAGAAATATGCGTCTCCTGAGAGCACCGGGTCCGGATTCTGGGCGAGGTATCCCTTGAAATCCTGCAGGGCATCGGCGTAGAGGCCGGCCTTGAATTTCTCCATGCCGCTGTCGTACAGCGACTTCTGGGCGCCGGCAGCGCCGGAGCCTTTGCCCTGGATCACCTCCTTGAGGGCCTGGACGTCCTTTTCCAGCAGGGCTACCCTTGTTTCACCGCCTCCCCCCGGGGTGAGGCCCGCCGACGCCGAGAGCTGGTCGATGGATCCCTGCATGGTGAACAGCTGGTTCTGCAGCTCGGAATACTTGTTCAGGAGCTCGCCCTGCTGCTTCAGTCCCTGGTCGAGAACCTTCTCCTTCTCAGCGAGCTTGTTCTCGGTCATGGCCAGCCTGGACTGGAGGGTATCCACCTGGAACTTCAGGGTGTCCATGTCCCGCTGGGTAGCACATCCGCCGAGGAGGAGAAGCGCTATGGGGATGATGAGCCGTTTCATGGCCGGCTACCCTTCCAGGATGACGAAGTGGGCCCTTCTGTTCTTGGCCCAGGCCGCCTCGCTGTTCCCGGGATCCGCCGGCTTCTCCTCGCCGTAACTGATGGTGGACAGCCGCTGTGCACCAATGCCGAGGAAGACGAGGTACTCCTGTGCAGCCTTGGCACGCCTCTCTCCCAGGGCCAGGTTGTATTCCTGGGTTCCCCGTTCGTCGCAGTGCCCCTCGATGCGGATCTTGATCCCCGGATGGGCGTTGAGGAAGGCCGCCTTCTCGGCAAGCACCTTCTTGGCCTGGGCGCTCAGATCGAAGCTGTCGTATTCGAAATAGACATCTCCCTGCTCGAATACGGCCCGGGCTTCCTCGAGGCCGGCTTTTCCTGCTGCCGCCCCACCGCCCTGCCCGGTCACCGAAGGTTCCATCTGCATGGTGGGTTCACCGGGCTCCGTGCTCGGGGGTGTGGGCTGCTGGGGTTGCGTGACCTCGGTGGCAACAGGCTCCAGGGCTTTCTTCGGGCACCCTGAAAGGAACAGCACCATCCCGAGCACGATGAGCGAACACGCGATAAGGCTCTTGTTTCTCATATCCTTCTCCTCTCCCTTGTGAAGATATGTGTAGTCTAATCCAACCTGATGCCAGGTCAAGCATGAATCTCCCGTTTCACCTCATGAACGTGGACCATGCCGGCTCTGAAAATCCTCCCCCCGTGGTTATGGGCACCGCAGCGTTGCCCAGGAGGTCCATGACGTAGATGTTCCCGTCAGCGGCGGCAAAGGCGATGAGCCTGCCGTCCGGCGAGAACGCGGGGGCCTCGTCGGACAGGCCCGTTCCCT
The DNA here is from genome assembly GCA_025454155.1 of Thermodesulfobacteriota bacterium. Lineage (GTDB taxonomy): Bacteria > Desulfobacterota > Desulfomonilia > UBA1062 > UBA1062 > MWEI01. The sequence continues at coordinate 41,801 of JALOOZ010000002.1, read as the reverse complement.
GGAGCACTCTGAACCTCGATCCGTCTGGCCTGACCAGGGCAATGTAGTACTTCCCGTTCTTTGCCAGATGGGAGAACGCCACCAGATCCCCCCGGGGGGAGAAGACCGGCTCGGTGTTGTACTTCCCTTCGTAGGTCAGCCGGGTCACCTTCCTGCCGGCAAGATCCAGGAAGAAGATCTGAGGGTTGCCGGCCCTGGATGAGCAGAAGACCAGGCCCTTTCCGTCGGGGGAAAAGGACGGCGAGGTATCGGTTGCCCAGCTGGTGGTGAGGCGGGTCCTTCCCGTGCCGTCCAGATTTATCATGTAGATCTCCGGATTGCCGTCGCCGGACTGGGTGAACGCAAGCCTGTTCCCGGTCGGATCGAAGGCCGGAGAGATGTTGATGCCCTTGAGCCCGGAGAAGAGATTCAGTCTGAAAGAGATGGTGTCGAAGATATACAGGTCCGGGTTGTTCCTGTAGTAGGACACCAGGGCGATCTTTTTCCCGTCGGGCGACCATGCGGGATTCAGCACCAGGTTTCCGCCGCCCTTTATGGTATTGCCGCCCGTGCCGTCGCACCACATCACATGGAGCTGCTTCGCACCCCCCGCCTTCCTGATGCAGGCTATCTTGGATGAGAACAGGGGGTCGAGCCCGAACTTCTCCTTGAGCATGTGGTTCATGAAGGCGTGGACCGCCCTGTACATGGTCTGGTCGCTGCTCGAATAGGTCGTGTTCTCGATGACGGTCCCGGTGCTGATCTCGATCATCTGTACCCTGAACAGACCCATCTGTCCCTGCCTGGAGACGGACGCCGCGACCGCGTAGTCCGCACCGATGAGGGAGTAGTCCTTGAGGGTGCCGGCCTGGATCTCGCCCAGGGGCCCGGGGTTTACATAGCTCTGCGGCGATATGACCTCGAAGAGCCCCGAGAGTGCGAAGTCCCTGGCGCAGGTGGCCCACAGCGAACCTGTGAGGTCGTCCGGGCCAGCATAGGCTGGCATGGCGATCCTCATCTTCCGGAATTCGCTTGCCTCCACGTCTATATGGATCTGCTGGGCCGGGAGCGCACCCGGTAACGAGGCGAGCAGGAGGATGGCGATGATCCAGTATCTTCTCATTGCTGTGCTCCTTTCGGGGGCGTGAACGAAATGGTGACCTCCACCCATTCCTCGCCTGCAATCAACGCAAGGGGAGGTGCAGGAAACCTGCTCACCTTCCCCAGAGCCACGAGGATCGAGCGGTCGAAGGGGACGTTGCCCGACGACACCAGAAGCTTCTTCTGATGCAGTTCTCCAGCCCTTCCCACCCGGAGGAGATACGTGGTCTTGAGCCCGGAGTCCATGATGTCGATCTCGGGAGGCGTCCTCCAGAGGCTTTCCACTATGCCCCTGACGCGGGCCTTCCATATGGCGATCTCCGATGGCGTCCCGCCCCCCGATCCCCGGGGGGTGCCGGGGGCTGCCTGCGGCTGGCCCCTGATAAGGCCCGCCGCACCCGGCATGTCCTGGGCCTCCGCAGGGGATTCCGGCCTGATGTCCGAGGGCGAGAATTCCGGGGCCTGATCCTTCCCGCCCTGCTCCTTCCTGACCTCGCCGATGGACGCGGTCTTCTGGCTGCCGGTATAGACGAACTTCCTGCCCTGAGGGATGGAGGCGCTCTCAGAAGGGCCCGCTCCGCCGGCAGGCACCCCGGCCACTATGGAGACCTCATAGACCGAGGAGGTGTCCGTCCTTTTCCCGGCGAGACGGACCTCAACCATGGCCAGGATAAGCACCAGGTGGCAGATCAGAGAGATGATCAGAAATGTCCGTAGTCGGGCCATCCCGTCTCTTGCTATTGCCGGAAAGGCGCCGGTGGCTGCGTCACCAGGCCGATCTTGGTGAGGCCTGTGGAGCGTATGAGCGACATGACCTGGACGACGAATCCGTAGGGTATCCCCTTGTCCGCCTGGAGGTAGACCGCCTCGATGTTCCGCTGCTCCCTGACCTGCCCCAGAATCAAGCCCAGGCGGTCCAGTTCCACCGGCGAACCGTTGAGATCGATGGTCCTGTCGCCCCCGATGGTGATCACCAGGTCCTGGCTCTCTCCCAGGGCCCGCGACTCGGCCTCGGGAAGATCGACCTTCATGCCCTCCTTCATCATGGGGGCCGAGACCATGAAAATGATGAGCAGCACGAGCATGACATCCACGAAGGGTGTCACGTTGATCTCCGCCATGAAGGTTCTCGGTCTATTTGTCTGCATGGAGCACCCCCCTTCGCAGGGTGTTGACGAAGTCCACCTGGAACTGCTCCATCTGCCCCGAGGCGACGGTGACGAGGCTCGTGAAGTAGTTGTAGAAGAGCACCGCGGGTATGGCCACGAAGAGGCCAGCGGCTGTGGCGATCAGGGCCTCCGAGATGCCGGGTGCCACGGTGGCGAGGTTGGCCGAGCCCATGAGGCCGATATGCCTGAAGGAGTCCATGATGCCCCAGACCGTGCCGAACAGGCCGATGAAAGGGCTCGCGTTGCTGATGCTCGCCAGAAAACCGAGCCCATGGGAGAGATCCATGGTCTGCCGTGCGCGGGCGTTGCCCAGCCTCGCCTCGATGTTGATCAGCATGGACTGGCTCAACGCAACGGTCTTGCCGGAAAGCCTTTCCACCTCGTCGAGGCCTTCCTCGAACATGCGAGCCACCGGGCATTCGCCGGCCTTCATTGCGGCCTCCCTCAGCTTTGCCATGCCGGTGCCCCTGGCTGCACTCTCCAGGATGTCGTGCGCCCTCTTGCGCGCCCGGGAAAGCAGGATCCACTTCTGTATGATGATGCCCCACGAGAAGATCGAGAAGACCAGCAGGACGAGCATCACCAGCTTGACCACGGGATCGGCGTCCACGATCATGGCGCCTATGTTTCCCCTGAATTGAGCACCTGCTGCATATGCTGTCGAAGCGAATACCGGCATTGCAATCCTCCTTGCGTTACTTCCGCCTGAGCGTCATGGACTCACCTCACCTTGCCGGGGTCCCTGGGCAGGGTGATGGTGAAGGTCGTTGAACCGGGACTGGATGCAAAGGTGATGCTCCCGGAATGCAGCTTGATGATCCGGTATGATATGGAGAGGCCCAGCCCGATGCCCTTGGGTTTGGTGGTGAAGAAGGGATCGAAGATCCTCCCCTTGACATGGTCCGGGATGCCCTTGCCCGTATCCGACACCATGATCTCCACGCCATCGCCCCGTTCGGACAGATGGACCTCCATATTCCCCCCGAGTTCCATGGCCTGTATCGCATTGATGAAGACGTTCATGAGCACCTGCTGGATCATGTGGGCGTCGGCCTTGATGCCCGTCTTTTTCGGAGGGAGGAATTCGATGATCTGCACGTGATTCTCCCTGGCCGTGTCTCTCACCATGTACACCGCGTTCTCGATGATCTTCGAGAGATCGCACGTGGCGATGGAGAGTTCGCGGGGCCGGGCAAAATCGAAGAAGCCCAGCAGAAGCCTGTTCAACCGGTCTATCTCTGTGATGATCCGCGATACATAGGCCCTCCGGTGATCCCCGACCTCCAGCTCCTCGTTCAATGCCTGGGCCGTGGTCTTGATGCCTGCCAGGGGGTTCCGTATCTCGTGTGCAATGCCTGAGGTGAGCTCGCCTACGGATGCGAGCTTGTCCATTTTCAGGATCTCATTCTGGAGCTGGTGGATCTCGCTGATATCGGCAAGGAAAACGACGGACTGCCCGTTCCTCAGCGGCATCTTGTTCAGGCGTATGGCGAGCCTGTCATTCCCCCTGGTGCGGATCACGGTCTCCTTTCTGGTGGCATCCCGCTCTATGAATCCGTCCACGTTGATCTCCCTCAGGTTCGAAACCCCGATACCGAGATATTCCAGGGCGGCCTTGTTGGCGAAAACCACGCTGCCGTCATCTTCGGCCAGCATGATGCCGGTGGGCATCATCTCGAGGATTTCCCTGAGAACGTCCGCAACCATGGATCCCATATAGCCAATGCGCATGAAAACATCCAGATAATTTTCTCATATACATGGCACTTTTTTCACCATTTCTATCTTCATTTATCATAATGATTTTCCGAGATATAATTATATATATAAGGAGCAACTTCATGTTGACTTTACTATACTATTCATCTATATGGCATAAAGTGACATTTTGTGTCAACTGAACGGGGGGGAGAGCGGTGCTCAAGGGGCATTACGTAAACACCATCAACGAGAAGGGACGGTTGAGCATCCCTTCGAAATTCAGGGACTTCCTGAATGAGTGGGGGGCGAACGTCCTCATCGTGACCAAGAGCATCGATCCCTGTCTGTGGGTGTTCACCCCGGACGACTGGGAGAAGATCGAGAAGTTGGCCGCGGGCCTTTCCATGGTGAAAAGGGAAGACATCGTGTTCAAACGGCATGTCGTGGGCTCGGCAGAGGAATGTCCCCTGGATGCACAGGGCAGGATCCTCATCCCGGCCAGCCTGCGCGAGTATGCGGGTCTCAGAAAGAAGTGCCTGGTGGTGGGCCTTGTCGATCGCATCGAGATCTGGGACCAGGACACGTATAACAAAGACATGGAGGGGGCACTCAAAGACTCCGAGAAGTTGCGCGAGGGGCTTGCCAGTATCGGCGTGTAGGACGATGAAGCATGTCCCTGTTCTTCTCAAGGAGGTCCTCGAGGTGATGAAGCCGGCAGACGGCGGAAGATATTTCGACGGCACCCTCGGCGACGGGGGTCATGCCGGGGCCGTCCTCGATGCATGCTCGCCCTCGGGCGAGCTCGCCGGATGCGACCTGGACCGCGGTGCAGTCGAAAAGGTGTCCGCGGCCCTGGCCCGGTTCCAACCCCGTACCCATCTCTTCACCGCAAACTACACCGACATCGATCAGATCTGCAGCCGCCTCGGCTGGGAGAGGCTCGACGGGGTGCTCGTGGATCTCGGCATGTCGTCCATCGAGCTCGATGATGAGGCCAGAGGCTTCTCTTTCCTGGGAGACGGCCCCCTGGACATGCGTTTCAATCCCGATCAGGACCTCTGCGCCCACCACGTGGTGAATGCCTATGATGGGGAGACCCTCGAGGGAATCCTCCGTGATTACGGCGAGGAGCGTTTCGCCCGCAGGATCGCCAGGCGCATCGTGGAGTCCAGGCCCGTCGAAACCACCCGGGGGCTTGCTGACATCGTCGGCCGGGCAATTCCCAGGAGATTCTGGCCGGCCAGGATCCATCCGGCTACCCGGACCTTCCAGGCCATCCGGATGGAGGTCAACTCCGAGCTCGACAACCTGAGGGAATTCCTGCCCAAGGCCGCCTCCCTGCTTGCCGAATCCGGTGTCCTTGCTGTCATCTCATTCCACTCCCTCGAAGACCGCATCGTCAAACAGTTTTTTGCGGGCACCTCGGCCGCCCTCCTATACCGCCGCGGGCTTCCTTTGCAGCGGGAAGCCCCGGCGGCACCTTTGAAGAGGATCACGAAGAAACCCATCCTGGCAACCGAGGAAGAGGTCCGGATGAATCCCCGGGCCCGAAGCGCACGGCTGCGGGCGGCCCGGAGGGTGTCATGAGACGGCTCAACCCGGCACGGGCCTTCCCCTTCTGCCTGATCATGCTCATGGTCCTGAGCGTCTGGGCCATGTTCCATGTCTGGTCGCGCCACATGGTCACTGAACTGGGTTACTCGCTTTCCGAGGAGCAGGGCCGCAATGATCAGCTCATGAGCGAGAACAAGGCCCTGCGCATCGAGATCTCAACGCTCAAGAGCCCGAAGAGGCTCGAGCTCATAGCAACCGGTCAGCTGGGATTGAGCGCACCGAAGCCCGAACAGGTGGTATACCTATGGCTGGACGACTGAGGCTCATCCAGCTCATCCTGCTTGTCATGCTCGGGCTCATCAGTGCTCGGGCGTTCGAACTCCAGGTCATCCACCCCGGACAGATCATAGAGAGGGCCAACAAGAGATTCGACCACGCCGTGGAGCTCAGTCCGCACCGGGGGACCATCTTCGACAGAAGCGGAGCGCCCCTTGCGATAAGTCTCGACGTGAAGTCCATAGCGGCGAATCCGAAGATCCTCGAGAACCGCCATGTCGCGGCCCGGCAGCTGTCCAAAATCCTTGGCCTCGACCGCAGGGTTCTGGAAAAGAAGCTCTCGGGGAAAAGATACTTTGTCTGGGTCAAGCGGCAGGTCACCCCGGACGAGGTGGAGGCGGTCAAGGCCCTCAAGATAAAGGGCCTCGGTTTCTATGACGAGGCTAAAAGGTTCTATCCGGAGAGCGAGTCGCTGGCGAACCTCATAGGTTTCGTGGGCCTCGACAGCAAGGGCCTCGAAGGGATCGAGCTTTACTATGACAGCCTCCTCAAGGGAAAGGACCGCAAGATCGGCGTACACCGCGACGGCATGGGAAGGATCATCTATGCCAGGGGCCTGCAGCCCGAGAACGTCAATGACGGCAATGCGCTCTGGCTCACCATCGACCGGAGGATACAGTACATCGCCTTCCAGGAACTGAAAAAGGCCATATCAAGCTTCAAGGCCCAGTCGGGATTCGTCATCATCACGAATCCATCCACGGGCGAGATCCTGGCCCTTGCATCGTTCCCCAGTTTCGACCCGAACAAGGGCAGTTACCGCCACCTGGCGGGGCACGCAAACATCGCCATCACCCACAATTTCGAGCCGGGCTCCGTCATCAAACCCCTGTGGGTGTCCTGGGGGCTGGAAAAGAAGGCGTTCAACATATCCCGGAGCATCTTCTGCGAGAACGGCGCCTATACCTTCCACCGGGTCACCATCCATGACCACGAGAAGTACGGCTGGCTCCCGGTGAACGACATCGTCAAGTACAGCAGCAACATCGGCATGGCCAAGCTCATGGACTCCATCCGTGCCGGCGAGATGTACGCCTGCATGGATGCCTTCGGCCTCCTGGAGCCCACCGGGATCGACTTCCCCGGGGAGCCCGCAGGTCTGACGCGGTCGCCGGGGTCTTGGACCAGCGTGGATAAAGCCACCATCGCCTTCGGCCAGGGATTCGCAGTCACCGGCATCCAGCTCATCACGGCATTCAACGCCATGATCAACGGCGGCATGGTCATGAAGCCCTATCTTGTCGGCCGCATCGCCGATGCCAAGACCAGCTCCGTCCAGGAGATCAGGCCAACGATCATGCGCAAGGTCCTGTCCCGGGAGGTCAGCGACCAGATCGTGGCCGTCATGAAGACCGTCACGGTCAAGGGCGGCACCGGAGAATCAGCGTCAATGCCAACCTTCCAGGTCTTCGGCAAGACGGGAACCGCCCAGAAGATCGACCAGCTCACCGGGTCCTATGCGGACGGCGACTATATCTCCTCCTTTGTCGGGGGGGTGATTGATGCCACGGGCAAGACGAGGATGACCATGGTCGTGTGCATCAACGAACCCCGCCCCTATTACTATGCCAGCATTGTTGTTTGCCCTTTGTTCAAAGAAATTGTATCTCAGTGCGCGACCATCATGGACCTGAACCCCAACATCACGATCGCAACCCGGGAGGGTAGCGGATGACTGCATCAGACATCGCCCGCATACTCCCCGGCGCCGTCATCTCGGGATCTGACAGGGCCTTCACCGCCCTCAGGGCCGACTCCACACGCATCCGGACAGGAGAGGCCTTCATCGCACTGAAGGGCAGCGTCACGGACGGACACAGGTTCATCTCTGACGCGTTGCGCAGGGGTGCTTGCCTGGTCATCTGCAACGCGGGCCATCCAGTGGATGCCCCAGACGCCACCATTCTCAGGGTTCCCGACACCAGGGCGGCCCTCCCGGCGATCCTGAACATGCTCCATCCGGAGGCCTCCGAGGTCGAAATGGTGGGGGTCACGGGCACCAACGGGAAGACCACCACCACCTATCTCATCGAGTCGGTCCTGGCCCGTGCAGGAACGGCCTGCGGCGTCATTGGAACCATCAGCACGCGCTACCTCGGCAGGGAGGTCGGGTCATCACTCACCACGCCCGGCCCGCTGGATCTCTTCGAGATGCTCCACTCCATGCACACACAGGGCGTCAAGGTCTGCGTCATGGAGGTGAGTTCCCATGCCCTGGACCAGGACCGCATCAACGGCCTTGCCTTCCACTACGCACTGTTCACCAACCTCAGCCAGGACCACCTCGACTATCACCATGACATGGAGACCTATTTCCTGGCCAAGAGGAGGCTTTTCTCTGACCATCTCAAGGGGACGGCCGTGCTGAATACGGATGACGGATACGGCAGCCGCCTCTTCAAGGAGCTGCGGGATGCAGTGAGTTACGGGTTTCGCACCGAAGCCCTCATCCATCCCCTTTCCCTGGACAACACCTCGAACGGGCTCACGATGCTCCTGAGGAGCCCCCAGGGGGATATCTCCCTCAGAAGCGTCCTCAAGGGGGAGATGAATGCCTATAACATCATGGCGGCCGTCGGCATCTGTCAGGCCATGGGCATTCCCCTCGACCGGATCAGGGAAGGCATCGAAGACCTGCAGGGGGTGCCGGGCAGAATGGAATCGGTAACCAACCCGAAGGGACTGAGCATCATCGTGGACTACGCTCACACCCCGGATGCGCTGGACACTGTCCTGAAGAACACCCGGGCCTTCACCAGGGGCAGACTCCTCACCGTGTTCGGATGCGGCGGGGACAGGGACCGCACCAAGCGCCCCATCATGGGGTCCATTGCAGCCTCTCGTGCAGACCATGCCTTCGTGACCTCGGACAACCCGCGGAGCGAAGACCCGCTTGCCATCATAGAAGACATCCTCAAGGGCATCACCGACAGAGACAAGATTACCGTTGAGCCTGACCGCCGGCAGGCCATCTGCCGTGCCATCCGGGAGATGAAGCCCGAGGACTGTCTGGTCATCGCCGGCAAGGGCCATGAAGATTACCAGATCATCGGCACCACCAGGATCATGTTCGATGACAGGCTGTGTGTCCGGCAGTGCCTGGAGGAGGGAACGGGGCGATGAAGATCAGCGCGAGGGATGTGGCCGCCTTCACCGATGGATACATCCTCTCCGGGGATGTGGACACGGTCTTCTCGGGTGTATCCACCGACTCCAGGGGCATCACAACCGGGGAGCTCTTCGTGGCGCTCCGGGGGGAGCGATTCAACGGACATGCGTTCGTCGCCCAGGCCGTCGAGCAGGGGGCCGCAGGGGTTGTCGTCATGGAGGACATCCCCAGGGGCGGGGCCGTCATCATTTCGGTGGAGGATACGATGCAGGCCCTGGGCGACATAGCCGCAGGCGTGAGGAACCGGTTCGACACCGCCATCGTGGGCGTCACCGGATCCACGGGGAAGACGACGGTCAAGGAATTCTGCTCATCCATCCTCTCGCTTCAGGGCCCCTGCCTGAAGACCGAGAAGAACTACAACAACCTCATCGGTGTCCCCCTGGCACTGATGGCCCTGGGCCCCGAATACGAGTTCGCGGTCATCGAGATGGGCACGAACAGGTTCGGCGAGATCGACCGGCTTTCCTTCATCACCCGGCCCCAGGTCTCCATCATCACCAATATCCATCCCGTGCACCTCAACGGCCTGCGGAGCATTTCGGGCATCATCAAGGAAAAACAGGCCATCTTCAGGAACACCGCCAAGTGCGGTATGGCGGTTATCAACCCGAGCCTGGAACACATGGACAAGATCGAGATACCCAGCCACCTCCAGCTGATCACCTACTCCCATAAGGAAAGGGCGGACATAACCCTGAACCATATCGAGCACCAAGGCCTCGACGGCAGCGACATCGAGGTCGATCTGGCGGGTAAGGTCATCCGTTCCCACGTGCCCCTGCCCGGAATGCATAATGTCGTCAATGCCCTGGGAGCCTGTGCGTGTGCCGTTGCCCTGGGCATCGATCCGGACATGATCGCTCAAGGTGTTCGTCAGGCAAAATTCCCGGGCATGCGCTCCGAGATCATCGTGTCCGACCACCTCACCATCATCAACGACTGTTACAACGCCAACCCTGCATCCATGAGGGCGGCCCTGTCCCTGCTGGTCGACTCCCCCCACTCGCTGAAGGTGGCGGTGCTCGGTGACATGCTGGAACTCGGCAAGGATGCGGGATTCTGGCATGAGGAGCTGGGCAGGTGGGTGGCTCAGTCAAGAATCGACCGGTTGATTTGCATCGGTGATATGGCCAGGGTCGTCTGCGATACGGCCCAGACGGAGGGCATGGATTCCTCCGCCATACACCCCGTGGAAAAGATGGATGAGATCCTGTACAACCTCCAGGATCTCTTCGACAAGGACGCCATGGTGCTGGTGAAGGCTTCACGCGCCCTCAAGCTCGACCAGGTGGTCAACATGCTCAAGACGGTGGCGTAGGATGCTCTATTACCTCCTCTATCCACTCCATACCACCATCAGCGCCTTCAACGTCTTCAAGTACCTCACCTTCCGCACCATCTACGCCACCATCACGGCCCTGCTCATCACGCTGCTGCTGGGCCCGTGGTTCATGGAGAAGATGAGCAACCTGCGCATGAAAGAACGCATCAACGGCTATACCCCGGACACCCACAAGGGCAAGACCGGCACACCCACCATGGGCGGGCTCCTCATCACCTGTGCCATCGTCTTTTCCACCCTCATGTGGGTCGATCTGTTCAACATCTACGTGTGGCTGGGCATGACCATCCTTGTCACCTATGCCGCCCTGGGATTCATCGACGACTACGTCAAGACCGTCAAAGGCAACATGCGGGGCCTTTCCGGGCGGGTGCGGCTGCTCGTGGAGTTCGCGGTTGCAGCGTCGGTGGGTCTGGCCCTCATGACCACTCCCGGATTCGACGACACCGTAACCATCCCGTTCTTCAAGCGCATCCACCTCGAACTCGGAGCGCTGTACATCCCCTTTGTCATGGTCGTCATCGTGGGGACGGCGAATGCCGTCAACCTCACCGACGGCCTGGACGGGCTGGCCATCGGACCCTGCACCATCGCGGCCGCGACCTATATCCTGTTCGCCTACGTCACGGGCAACTTCAAGGCCGCCACCTACCTCCAGATTCCTTTCATACCGGGTATCGGCGAGTTGAGCGTCTTTCTCGGCGCCCTGGTGGGCGCCGGCATGGGCTTTCTCTGGTACAACTCGTACCCGGCCCAGATGTTCATGGGTGACGTGGGCTCGCTGAGCCTGGGTGGTATCCTGGGTGCCGTGGCGGTCATGACCAAACAGGAGATGCTCCTGCTCATCGTGGGCGGCATCTTCTTCATGGAGGTCGTATCTGTCATCCTCCAGGTGGGCTTCTTCAAGTTCACCAACGGCAAGCGGATCTTCCGCATGGCACCCATTCATCATCACTTTGAGCTGAAGGGGTGGCCGGAGCCCAAGATCATCGTGCGTTTCTGGATCATATCCATATTCCTTGCAATGGTCGCCATCTCGACCTTAAAGCTGAGGTAAGGCCCATGCAGAGTGCTGTTGAAGCGATTGATTACCTGCAGATGCTCCTGGCCGTCTACCAGGAGCACGAGGACCAGGGACTGGCATCGCTCATCATGCAGATCCGGCAGAGACTGGAGGGGCTCAAGGCGTGCGCATAGTGGTATGGGGCACAGGTATCACGGGCATCATGACGGCGCGCGTGATGATGAGCAGAGGGCACGAAGTCAGGCTCGTGGATGAAAAGATCCCCACGTCCGTGCCGGATATACCTGTCCGGCTCCTCGCGGAGGAGGACCTGGTCTGGGCTGATCTCGTCATCCCGAGCCCCGGGGTCCCCCAGCACCACCCCCTGCTCGCCAGGGCGAAGAAGGTCCTCTCCGAGATCGAGGTGGCTGCCGGACTGCTCTCGGGGAGGCTCATCGCCATCACGGGCACCAACGGAAAGACCACCACAACGACCCTGATCCACAAGATCCTCAGGGCCCAGGGGTTCGATGCCGGGATCGGGGGGAACATCTCGCCCCCGCTCATATCCCTGGTGGAAGCGGATCCGGCCTATGTGGTGGCAGAGATCAGCTCCTTCCAGCTCGAGTGGATCGAGCGGTTCAGGCCCTACATAAGCATCTGCATGAACATCACCCCGGACCACCTGGACCGGTACAGGAGCATGGAGGAGTACACCCTCTACAAGCTCAGGATCTTCGAAAACCAGGCCGAGAGCGATATCGCCATCATCAACGACGACGATCCCCATCTGAAGGACATCCCCCTGAAGGCCCGGCGGGTGGTCTTTTCCATGCACCATCCCACCGTGGGGGACGGCGCGTATGTTCAGAACGCCCGGATCGTCTTCACCGGTTCCTTTGCGGGTGCCGGGCCCAGGGTTCCTCCGCCGGAGAAGGTCGGGGGGGGTGTCATCGAGGACATGCTGGCGACGGCGTTGAGCGGGAGACTGCTCGGCGTGTCCAGCGAGGTGATGGAGGAGGTGTTCCTGAGCTTCAAGGTGATCCACCACCGGTTCGAGTTCGTGGAGGCCATCGACGGGATAACCTTCATCGACGACTCCAAGGCCACCAACGTCGGTGCCCTGGACAAGGCGCTTTCCACGCTGAGTTCCAAGGTCATCATCATCCTGGGTGGCAAGGACAAGGGGGGGGATTTCTCGGATATAGCGAAGAGATACAGGGGGGCCATAAGGAAGGCCTACGTCATCGGTGAAGCAACGGGCCGGATCACCGGCGAGATTGCAGGGATAGTGGATTGCGGGGCGGCCCGTGATATGGAAGAGGCGGTTCACCTGGCATATGGGAGCGCTTCCCCGGGTGATGTGGTCCTCCTGAGCCCGGGATGCGCGAGCTTCGACATGTTCAACAGCTATGCCCACAGGGGAGAGGTCTTTCAGGAATGCGTCCGTGGTCTTTTGAAGACAGAACACGCGAGATAGACTTCGACGTCATCTTCTTTCTCGCCACCATGGCCCTACTCGTGCTGGGCACGGTGATGATCTTCTCCTCGAGTTATTTCATCTCCAAGGAACTCTACGGCAATGGCATCACCATGACCAAGAAGCACCTTCTCCATGTGGCCCTGGGAACCGTCGCCATGCTGGGCATCATGTCCATCGACTACCGGAAGCTCAGCAACCGGAACCTGGTCCTGTTCGCCCTTGCAGGGAGTGCGCTGGCCCTGGTGCTCTGCTTCGCACCGGTCATCGGCCGCTCCGGGGGCCACGCCCAGAGGTGGATCGGTATCGGACCGGCCTCCATCCAGGCCTCGGAACTCGCCAAGATGGCGCTCATTCTCTTCATCGCCAACTATCTCTCGAGGAAGAGCCGCACCATGGATGACTTCGCCCGGGGGCCGCTGCCTGCGCTCGCCATTGTGGCCGTCATGTGCCTGCTCATCTTCATCGAGCCCGATTTCGGCACGGCCGCCTCCCTCGGCATCTGGTCGGTCATGCTGCTCTTCATAGCAGGGATGCGGACCAAGCATCTTCTCATCCTGGTGGGTACAGGAGTGCCGCTGGGCCTGGCCGGCATGCTCATGGAGCCCTACCGGAGGGCCAGACTCACCGCCTTCCTCGATCCCTGGGGAGATATGCTGGGCATAGGATATCAGATCATCCAGTCCATGGTGGGCTTTGCAAACGGCCGCTTTTTCGGATCCGGACTCGGAGAGGGAACCCAGAAACTCTTTTATCTTCCCGCCCCCCATACGGACTTCATCCTGGCCGTCGTGGGGGAGGAGATGGGTTTCATCGGCGTAGTGCTTGTGGCAGGGCTCTTCGGCATCTGGATCTGGAGGGGCTTCTCCATAGCCATGGCCACCAACGACTCCTTCGGGTACCATCTGGTCATCGCGTCCGTGTGCCTGATCGGGCTCCAGGCGATCTTCAACATGGGGGTCGCCCTTTCCCTTCTTCCCACCAAGGGCATACCTCTCCCCTTCTTCAGCTACGGCGGCTCCCCCCTGCTCAGCACCATGTGCATCTGCGGGGTGATCCTCTCGGTTTCCAGGAGGGCCCGCCTATGAAGGTGCTCATCACTGCGGGGGGAACCGGGGGCCACATCATGCCGGCAGTGGCCATCGCAGAGGCGATCCGGGCCGCTGACCCCGATACCGGTATCCTCTTCGTCGGTACGGACCGGGGCATGGAAGAACGTATCGCAGGACTCAGCGGTCTGGCCTTCATTCCCCTCCCCGCCCTCGGCATCAAGGGCAAGTCCGCGGCAACCATCATGAAGGCCTTGAGGGTCAACACCCGTGCATTCATGAAAGCCCTCCGCATCATAGAGGATTTCGGCCCCGCATGGGTCATCGGCACGGGCGGGTATGTCACGGGCATGGTGGTCCTTGCGGGCAGACTCAGGGGATGCACCTGCGCCATCCAGGAGCAGAACACCATCCCCGGACTCACCAACCGTCTCCTTGCACGTATCGCCCACCGTGTGTTCCTTGCCTTTCCCGACACCTCGGGCAGATTCCCCGGGGCCAAGACCAGGCTTGTCGGCAACCCCCTGCGAAGGGAACTCGCGGTCATGCACGCCGAGGGCAGGGGGAACCGCCTGCTGGTACTGGGAGGGAGCCTGGGTGCCTCCAGCATCAACAGGGCCATGACCGGAGCCATGAAGATCCTGAAGAACGAAGGCATGCACCTGGACGTGACACACCAGTGCGGGAGGCAGGATTATGCCTGGGTCAGGGACACCTACCGGCAGATGGCGCTCGAGGTCGATGTGAGGGATTTCATCGACGACATGGCCTCGGCCTACCGATCTGCACGTCTTGCCGTCAGCCGCTGCGGGGGTATCACCCTTGCCGAGCTGTCGTGCGCGGGACTGCCGTCCATCCTCGTGCCCTTCCCCCAGGCAACGGACGACCACCAGACGGAAAACGGCATGTACGTGGCGAACCATGGAGGCGGCTGGCTGATACCAGACATCCACCTGACCCCCGAGCGCCTCGCCGTCGAGATCAGGGCCAAGCTGGCTGATACCGAAGGGCTCGCCCGGGCATCAGGGAACATGAAGGGCCTCGGACTGGGCGCAGGGGCTGAAGCCATTGCACGGGAGATATTGAGTGTTTAGAGGTATAACGAGGATCCATTTCGTCGGCATCGGCGGCATCGGCATGAGCGGCATCGCCGAACTGCTGCTCAACCTTGAATTCTCCGTCAGCGGGTCGGATGTATCGGATTCAGAGGCCGTTGCGCGCCTCAGGTCCCTCGGTGCAGTGATCCACATCGGCCACCGCCCCGAGAACATCGGGGATGCCCAGGTGGTCGTCTACTCGTCCGCCGTGGGACTCGACAACCCCGAGTGTGTCGCCGCCAAGACCAGGACCCTGCCCGTCATCCCACGTGCCGAAATGCTCGCCGAGCTCATGCGCATGAAATTCTCCATCGCCATTGCCGGAACCCACGGCAAGACCACCACCACTTCCATGCTGGCCACCATCCTGGCCAAGGCTGAAAAGGACCCCACCGCAGTCATCGGGGGTCGGCTTGACATGTTCGGGTCGAACGCCAGGCTGGGGGATGGCGATCTGCTGGTGGCGGAGGCCGACGAGAGCGACCGATCCTTCCTCAAGCTTGCACCCATCGTGGCGGTGGTGACCAACATCGAAGAGGAGCACATGGACTGCTACAAGGATATCGATGACATCCGCGACACCTACATACAGTTCCTCAACAAGGTGCCCTTCTTCGGCTTTGACATGGTCTGCCTGGACGATGCCAATATCCAGCACATACTGCCGTTGCTCGACCGCAAGGTCATCACCTACGGATCGCATACCCAGGCAATCTACCGATACACGGAACCGCAGTACAGTGGCTTGCAGACGAGCTTCACCGCCCACCGGAAAGGCTCGGTCCTGGGAGAGGTCACCATCGGGGTCCCGGGAAAGCACAACTGTCTCAATGCGCTGGCCGCCATCGCGACTGCCCTCGAACTCGGCATCGATTTCGATGTTGTCCGCAGGGGCCTTGCCGGTTTCAAGGGTGTCCAGAGGAGATGCCATGTGCGCGGCGAAAAGAATGGCATCACCGTCATGGACGACTATGGACACCACCCCACCGAGATCAGGATGACGCTTTCGGCCATCAAGAACGGCTTCCCGAAACGAAGGGTCATCGCGGTCTTCCAGCCGCACCGCTACACGAGGACCCGCGATCTCTTTGAAGAGTTCGTGAACTCCTTCTACGACGCCTCGAGGCTCTACCTCACCGAGATATACCCGGCATCGGAGCAGCCCATTGAGGGTGTGAGCAGCAGCAGGCTTTTCGAAGCCATAAAGAACCACGGTTACCGGGATGCCTTCTATGTGGGAAACAAGGAAGACCTGCCGGATGTCCTCCTGAAGGTCCTCAAGAAGGGCGACCTTGTCATCTTCCTGGGGGCCGGCGACGTATGGCGCCAGGGACTCAGGGTGTTAGAGAGGCTTGGATGAGAATGATGGAAGCTGTCCCCGCGACCGAGGTCTCCTCCATGCACTGCGGGGGGACCATAGCGCACATCTACGAGCCCGGAGACGTCGGCGAAATCCATGCACTCATCAGGGAACTGGGCGATTTTCATGTCCTGGGCGGGGGGACCAACACCATCTTCGAGGACACCACCATTGCCATGCCCGTCCTCCGCCTGGGAAGCGAATTCACCTTCATCGAACTCACTGAAGGCGGGGTTCGCGCCGGAGCCGCGGTCCCCATGAAACGTCTGCTTTCCTTCTGCATACGGAACGGGCTGTCGGGTATCGAGTTCATGGCCGGTATCCCGGGCTGGCTGGGTGGAGCCCTTTTCATGAATGCAGGCACACCCGCAAGGGGCATCATGGATGTGGCGGTTGCTGTTGAGGCGGTGGACCGTTCCGGGGTCTGCGTCATGCAGAGGGCCGATCTTGACTGCGGATACCGGAATGGCGGCATCGCAGGGAAGACTGTCATAACCGCCGCAGTCCTGCGGCTTGAGCAATCCACAAGGGAAACGGTGCGAAAGGCCGTTCTTCCCTTCCTTGCCCAGCGCCGCAGCCAGCCGCGCGGGTACAGCTGCGGCTCCATTTTCCTCAATCCCGAGGGCAGCGCCGCAGGATATCTCATCGACCAGGCGGGCCTCAAGGGTCTCCGGGTCGGCGGCGCCAAGATATCCGAGGTCCATGCGAACTTCATCATCAATGACCGTGGCGCCACGACCTCCGACATCAAGGATCTGATCCGCCAGGTCAAGGCCCGGGTCAAGGAACGGTTCGGGATAGTCCTGAGGGAGGAGGTGAAGATCATTGGTCACTGACTACAGCGATCTCAGGGAGCGTTTCAGGACTCCTTCCAAGAAGAAGGCCATC
Organism: Thermodesulfobacteriota bacterium; assembly: GCA_025454155.1. GTDB lineage: Bacteria > Desulfobacterota > Desulfomonilia > UBA1062 > UBA1062 > MWEI01. Next base: position 24,570 of record JALOOZ010000002.1, on the reverse strand, counting down.
TCCCAGGTCAACACGGTCCTGAGACTCTTCATGTGGCTCTTCATCGGGATATCGGGAGTGCTGATAACCGTCTGTGCCGTCGCCTACACAGCTAATTCAGCGGTGTTCAACGTCAAGAGGATCGACATACAGGGTATATCCCAGGTGAAGGCCGATGAAGTTCTCACCCTCCTGGACATCGAGCAGGGCGACAACATACTGTCATGGGACATGAACGAGGCAAGGAAGAGACTGCAGAAGCACCCTTGGATCAGGGATCTTACAATCTCCAGGAACTTCGTCCCGGCTTCTATCGAGGTCATGGTCCAGGAGCACCAAGCGGCGGCAACCCTTTTCCTGAAGGACAGGCCTTACCTCATCTCGGAGGAGGGGATGGTGTTCATCTCATCCCCGGAGGCATACTGCGGACTCATGATTCAGGCCCGGGATTATTCACGCCAGGATATGAAAGAGGGCTTCGACAGGATCCTGTGCAACGCCATAGCCGCAGCAAAACTTGTCCAATCGAAGGGCCTCCCGGTAAATGACATTTCGATCGAACCGGGCGGTCTCGTGGACATCAGACTGAAAAATGGAATATCCTTCACCATCTTCGGTGAGGTGCCTTCCTTGAGGATAGAACGGGCTATGAAGGCCATGGCAAAAATAAAACCACCGGAAGGGACGGTTATGGATCTGAGGTGTGATGACAAGATAGTACTTCGGAATAGGGGTATACATGGCAGCGAGGGATAGAATAATTGTCGGGCTGGATATCGGGACCACCAAGATCTGCTGCCTCATCACCGAAATGAGCGAGGCCGGGGAGCTTGAGGTCATAGGATTCGGGGTCTCCGAGTCCAAGGGGCTCAGGCGGGGTCTGGTGGTGAACATGGAGCAGACCGTGGAGGCCATCAGGGGCTGCGTGGAGGATGCCGAACGCATGGCGGGCATCCGGGTGGACGAGGTCTATACCGGCATCGCGGGGGGGCATATCCAGGGCATCAGCACCAGTGCGGTGATCGCCATCAAGGGAGAGGAGATAACCGATGTCGACCGCCGCAGGGTGGTGGAGCAGGCCAAGGATTTTGCCAAGCCCGTCGGCGTGGAGATCATCCACGTGCTGCCGCAGGAGTTCACGGTGGACGACATCACGGGCATCACGAATCCCGTGGGCATGGCCGGTTCACGGCTGGAGGCAAGGGTTCACATTGTGACCGGCTCTGTCTCGGCGGTGAGCAACATCACCAAGTGCGCACAGAAGGCAGGGCTCGGGCTCCAGGACATCGTGCTCCAGCAGATAGCCTCCGCCGCTTCGATCCTGACGCCGGACGAGATCCAGCTGGGCGTGATCATCAAGGACATCGGCGGTGGCACCACGGACATCGCGGTCTTCAACGAGGGGGCCATAAGGCACACCTCGGTCCTGTCGCTTGGCGGCGACAACATCACCAACGATATCGCCGTGGGGCTGCGCTGTCCCATTGCCGAGGCGGAGCGGCTCAAGATCAAGTACGGCCACGCGAGCGCCTCGAGGATCTCGCCGGATGAGCAGATTGAAGTGCCTTCCATCGGCGGAGACACGGTGAACATGGTGCCCCGAAGAATTTTAGCCGAGATCATCGAATCTAGGGTGGAAGAACTTTTCAAACTTGCATATAATGAAATCAGGAACACCGGGTATTCGGAAATGATGTCGGCCGGGCTTGTGCTCACCGGCGGTGCAAGCTCGCTTGAGGGTGTTGCCGAGCTGGCTGAAGGTATTATGCACATGCCTGTGCGGATAGGGCTTCCCAGAGGGGTGAAGGGGCTGGTGGAACTGGTCAACAGCCCTGCCTATGCAACCGCAGTGGGCCTGTGCGTGTACGAGGCCGGCAAACCGTCTTACGGTTTCAAAACAAAGGGCACCGGCGTCTTTGAGAAGATACTGGAGAGAATGATCAGTTGGTTTAAGGAAGTCTTTTAACTGCAAGGGGGTGCTACTATGTTTGAATTGGAGAAAGTCGAGAGCCCGGGCGCTCAGATAAAGGTCATCGGCGTCGGGGGATGCGGGTGCAATGCCGTGAACAACATGATCAACGCCAACCTCAAGTGCGTTGAGTTCCTCGCGTGCAACACTGATATCCAGACACTGAAGTCCTCCTTGTCAACGAGCCGTGTCCAGATCGGGACCAAGCTCACCCGTGGTCTCGGGGCGGGCGGCAATCCGGACATCGGCAGGAGTGCGGCTCTGGAGAGCGAGAAGGATCTTCGGGCCATACTGGAAGACACCGACATGGTGTTCATCACCGCGGGCATGGGCGGCGGCACCGGAACCGGTGCATCCCCCATAGTAGCCCAGATCGCCAAGGACATGGGCATCCTGACCGTGGCGGTGGTCACCAAGCCTTTCCCCTTCGAGGGCAAACGCAAGATGAACCAGGCCGAGGTCGGGGAAAAGGAGCTTGCCGAGAATGTTGACGCCATCATAGTCATCCCCAACAACCGCCTTCTCAGCATGGCCGGAAAGAACGTCCCCCTGCTCGACGCCTTCAAGATGGCCGACGAAATCCTCATCAACGCGGTCAAGGGGATATCGGACCTCATCAACAACACCGGTCTGGTCAACGTCGACTTCAATGACGTGAAGGCCGTCATGATCGAGAAGGGCAAAGCCCTCATGGGTATCGGATACGGTTCAGGAGAGGACCGGGCGGCCACCGCAGCCCAGTCCGCCATCAGCTCGCCTCTGCTGGAGGACATGGACATCCACGGCGCCAAGGGCCTTCTCATCAACATTACGAGCGGCCCCTCCATCACCATGAACGAAATCCACGAGGCATCTTCGTTGATACAGGCCGCGGCACACGACGATGCCAACATCATCTGGGGCGTCGTCATCGATGAGGCCCTCGTTGATAAGATAGCCATCACCGTGGTGGCAACGGGCTTCGCCAACAAGCCCATCGTCCTGTCGGCCGGGGCGGACAAGGGCAGGGTCCACCAGACCATGCGCGATGCACAGAATGCGACGGTCATCGACTACAGCAGGCCCGCCTTCATGCGCAAGAAAGAGCAGAAGGAAGAGAAGGAGAAAGAGGTCATCAAGCTGGGCATGGTCGTCGACGAGAGCGTGCTCGACCAGGAACTCTACAACGTCCCCACCTTCCTGCGCAAGAAGGCTGACTAGGGAGGCCCATGCGGCCCACACGGGTTGAAATAGACCTCTCGGCCATCAAGCACAACATCAGCCTCATCAGAGGGCACACGAAGGGCCGCGTCATGATGGCCATCAAGGCCGATGCCTATGGCCACGGCGCCGAGACCGTTGGCCGCTTCGTCCAGGACAGATCTCTGGTGGACATGCTGGGGGTGAGCTGCATCGAGGAAGGGCTGCAGCTCAGGAGGGCGGGGGTGAGGCTTCCCATCCTCATCTTCGGTCTCATCTCGGGCAGCGTCGACGACATAGACGCACTCTTTTCCCAGAACCTGACCCCCACCGTAGTGGACATGGCCCCGGTGGAGGCCCTCCTCCATGGGTCCAGGAAGTGGAACCGCCCGATAGCCGTGCACATCAAGACCGATACGGGCATGGGCAGGCTCGGCCTGCCGCCGGAAAAATCCCTGGTCCTCATCCAGCACCTCTCTTCTCTGCAGGAGATCAAAGTGTCGGGGCTCTACACGCATTTTCCGGTCGCTGACGAACCGGGGAACCCCTTTACAGAGGCCCAGATCAGGCAGTTCATCGATCTGTCCAACAGGCTCGCCTCCATGAAGATCGATGTCGGGCTCCGCCACCTGGCCAATTCCGGGGCCATCATCAACAATCCCGAGTCATTCATGGACCTGGTGAGACCCGGGATCCTGTGTTACGGACTCTACCCCGGTCAGGGCATGCCTCAGAAGCTCGACGTGAGACCTGCCATGTCCCTCAAGACTGCGATCATGTTCGTCAAGCGTGTCAGGAAGGGGGTCGGGTTGTCTTACGGGTTGACCTACCGGCCCGAGCGGGACACGACCATCGCCACCATCCCCGTCGGCTATGCGGACGGCTACCCCCGCTCCCTTTCCAACACCGCACAGGTCCTCATTGCGGGCAAGCGCTACCCTGTGGTTGGAAGGATCTGCATGGACCAGACGCTCATCGATCTGGGCGACGAGACCTACCCGGTGGGGCAAGAGGTGACCCTCTTCGGTCCTGACACCATCACTGCGGCAACGGTTGCCGCCTGGTGCGGGACCATCCCGTACGAGGTCACCTGCGACATGAGCAGGCGCGTCCCCAGGATGTACTCCGGGAACACGCAGGACGCTGCATAATACGTCCCAGATTGAAATCTTTCATGCGGGGGTTTTCTCCATGGATCTTCCCGGGAGTCTCGTTCGTTTCTTCCGGCCCGGCGGCATCGCCGTGTTCGGAAGCATGATGGAGGGATGGTTCTTCGGCGGGGCGGTGGTAGTCAAGGAACTGCAGGCTTTGGGCTACGGAGGGCGCATCTACCCCATCCACCCCAGTGCCTCCAGGGTGTACGGATTGAAGGTCTATCCGGACCTCCTGCAGGTAGAGGGGGTCGTGGACATGGCGGTGATAGCGACCTCGTACCGGGCGGTCCCTGAGATCCTTGAGGCATGCGGGAAGAAGGGGGTCTCTGCGGCGGTGGTGATCGCCGACGGATTCGCCGAAGTCGGCCCGGAAGGCATCGGACGCCAGGACGAACTGGTGGCAGTCGCAAAGGCAAGGGGCATCCGCATCATCGGCCCCAATACCCTGGGCATCTATCGGCCGCAGGAGGGCATCAGCACGGTCCCCTACGAGAAAGGCTACCACCTGCCGCCCAGGGGCGGCCTCTCCATCATAACCCAGACCGGGATATACGGGCCTCAGGCTGCAGCCCTGAACGAGTACCGTTTCGGGATCAGCACCATCATCGATCTGGGCAACATGTGCGACATCGACGAGGTCGACTGCCTCGAATACCTCGGCAGCGACCCTGATACGACCGTGATTGGCATGTACATAGAACACACCCGCAGGCCACGCAAGCTTATGGAGATCGCAGCGGAGGTCTCAAGCAACAAGCCAGTCATCTGCCTGAAAGGCGGCAGGAGCAGTGAAGCCGCCCACGCCATGGCGTCACACACCGGCAGTATAGCCGGCCAGGACGTCCTGTACGACGCCCTCTTCCGCCAGGCCGGCATCATCCGCATATTCGAGTACGAAGACCTGATGCTGACCTCCAAGGTCTTTCTGACCCAGCCGCTCCCCAGGGGCAACCGCCTCGGGATCATCAGTCTGACCGGTGCCATGGGTATCCAGTGCATTGACGCTGCTGTGGAAAACGGCCTCGTCCTGGGCAGGCTGACAGGGAGCAGCATGGAAAAACTCCATGCCGTCCATCACACCCTGGCTGGCCACCCCATCGACCTGGGTCCTGCAACTGCAGCCAACGGCATAGACTTCTTCGCCTATTACATGAAGTGTTTCGAGGTGCTGATGGAAGACGAAAACATCGATTGCATCTACCTCAACACCTATATAAGCAGCTACCTCGAAGCCGAGGGTTATGCGCACGTGTTCCGGCACATGGCGGACAACCTGAGAAAGCCCGTTGTGTCGTGGTCCTACGGGCCCTCATCCGAGTCGGTCAGGAGGCTCGGGGCATTCACCGAGAGCCACGGTATCCCCGCCTATCCCTCCACGCGCAAGGCCATAGAGGCCCTGGGACACCTGGTGAGGTATGCCCAGCGGAAGAGACAGGCAGAGGACACCAGGACCCGGGCGATGTCTGCATGATAAAAAAAGGGGACGGGCAGGCAGCCCGTCCCCCATCCATGTGGGGTCAGCCACAGGCATCCTCATTTTCTGATGAATCTCTTGTTGGCGCTCTTTACGATCTGGCCATCGGTCGCGGTACCTTCCACGTACCAGGTCACCGTGGTCCCTGCGGGGATGAACCACCGCCACAGGACCGAGTGGAGCGTCGTGGAGGTGGAGGTGCCGCTGTAGACCTTGCTGAACCGCTTCCCGTCTATGGACAGGTACGTCTTGTAGCCCTTGAAGCCTACCCCTGTCCACTTGAGGGTCGGGCTCGAATAGCAGACGGTTCCATCCTCAGGAGTAATCTGGGTGATCTCCCGCGCAGCTGACTGTACGGTCACCGTGACACTGGACGGACTGCTGGTGTCATGGCCGTCGTAAACACGCAGCTCAAACACGTACACCCCTTCCAGGACCTCTGAGAAAGACGGCCGCGCGGTGTTGGATGCACTCATGGAAACGCTGGTTCCGCCGGTCTGGGACCAGACATAGGAGATGGGGTCGCCATCCGGGTCGTAGCTGGCACTCCCGTCCAGGGTGATGGTCTCTCCTACCATCGCCACCACGGAACTCCCGGCATTGGCGACTGGCAGCTGGTTGGCGTTGTCCACGGTGACGATCACGTCATCGGTCGAAGTGGTCTGTCCGTCGGACACGCTAACCCTGAATTCGAACACGCCCGAGGTGGTGGGTGTAAAGAACGGGCTTATGGTGGCGGCATTGAAGATCTGCACGGCTGCGCCTCCCACCTGGGTCCAGCTGAAGGTCAGACCATCGTTGTCAGGATCGTATGAATTGGATGCATCGAGCACCACGTCGTCGCCCACGAAGGCGTGCCCGTCTATTCCCGCGTTCGCCACCGGCGGTGTGTTCTGGGAGACCACCCTGACGATGACCCTGTCAGGGGTCGACGAGACTGCGCCGTCGTTGACCACGAGCTGGAATTCCATGGTTCCTACTGAGGTAGCGGTGAAGGTCGGCTCGCAGGCAGTGGTGCTGCTCAGGGTAACGGAGGATCCGGAGAGCTGGGTCCATGCATAGGTCAGCAGGTTGCCGTCCGGATCCGTGGATCCGGATCCGCTCAGACGGACCTGGCTGCCGACGTTCACGTCCTGGTCCTGCCCGGCATTGGCGGTTGGGGCCTGGTTCACGGAATTGACCGTGACATTGACCTGGTCTGCCGCACTGGTATTGACGGCATCGGAGCACCTCACCGAGAAGGTGTACAGGCCAGCGGCGCTCGGTGTGAAGGTGATGTCCTGCTGGTTCAGGTTCGGCAGGCTCACGCCCGGACCTGATACCTTGGTCCAGGTGTAGGTGAGGGTGTCCTCGTTGGGGTCGGCTCCGATGGCGTGCAGCGTGATCTGGGTGCCGGCGTTGATGGTCCTGTCGCTGCCCGCATCTGCCGTCGGCGAGACGTTCCGGACGGTTACGCCCATGCTGTCTGTCGATGCCTGGTGGCCGTCCGAACAGCTCAGCCGGAAGGTGTATGTCCCTGCCTTGATCCCGAGGAAGCTGGCCACCTTCTGGTTCGAGGTCTCGATAAGGACCGTGACCGGGCCGCTGAGCTGGTTCCATGAGTAGCCCAGGGAGTCGTTGCTTGGATCATACGATGCGGAGCCGTCAAGGACCACCCTCTGGGGGGCCACATTCTGGTCCGGGCCTGCATTGGCCACCGGCGCATTGTCCGCTGGGCTGGTCGGATTCGATCCGGCCAGGTATTCATTCAGGTTGGAAACACCGTCATTATCGCTGTCTCCCGACGCGTCGTTCGCGCTGGGATTCAGTCCGTATGTGGTCTCCCACGCGTCAGGCATGCCGTCGCCGTCCGTATCGAGCCTCAGCTCGATGGTGTCCGTGGCGGAAGAGCTCATCCAGTTGCCCGAGGAATCCTTGAATCGTGCATACACGGTCTTGATGCCGTCGCCGCTGGTGAGGGTCCAGGAACAGCTCGCCGCATAAGCGACTTCATTGGAAAAGGTCGTGCCGTCGTTGCTGAACCTCATGCCCGTGACCGTGCCGCCTGCATCACTGGCATTGAGAGACAGCGTCACCGTCCTCGAGGTGGTCCGGGCCGCCCCTGCATTGATGGAGACGCTTCCCGTAGGGGGCGTGGTGTCCGCCACGGGGATGTACGCACTCTGCTCAGTGGACCTCGTCGACTCATTTCCGGCTGAATCATATGCTGAGACCGCCACATAGTAGGTCGCGCCATTCTGCACGTTGCTCAAGGTGTACGTGGTGGCTGAACCGACAACAACGGGCTGACCGTAGGTGTTCGACTGGGTTCCGTAATAGAGTTTGTAGCCGGCAAGGTCTGTCTCGCCGTTTGCGTTCCAGTTCACTCGTAACGAAGCAGCAAAACCCTGGACAGGGAAAAAAGCAATGAAGGCCACGATCAGAAAGAGGATGCTCCGGACACGTTTCATGGTGTTACCTCCAGTAGTTCCATTGCTGGCACCATAAGAGGCAAGATGGAGACCAAATCTTTTCCGGCAATAAATTCAGATAGTTGTTTGGATTAACACCCGTTTATGATGAACAGATTCGTACATGGGGTTACTCAAACGTAACCATAGTACCGCTCCCCTGCAGGGGTGCAGCTGATATGCTTTTCTCCCCTGGAACCTGGCCGAAAGATACCCTTGAAAACCATGCTCCAAGGGCATATGTGGGTGTTTATGAAAAGATACTCCGTTGTTCTCCTCGGGTTCATCCTGCTTCTGAGCGGCCAGGCACATGCCATGACCTATGAGGACGAGCGCACCGTTGCGAAGGATTTCATCAACCTTCTGGAGGCCAACAACCTCATCGTCCACGACCCCGAGATCGTATGGCCGGTGCAGATGATCTCTGAGAAGCTGGCCGATCATGTCAGGGACCCCGTGTACAACTTCAAGGTGCACATTGTCCGTGACCGTTCGGTCAATGCCTTCACCATCCCGGACGGACATATCTTTGTGAATCTGGGTCTGCTGCTCTTCTCCCAGGATATGGATGAGATAGCCGCGGTCATCGGCCACGAGATGGGACACAGCCAGCTTCGCCACATACCCGAGAACTTCAACACCCAGATGAAGATCAATACGGCCACCATCCTCGGTGTGCTGGCGGGAACCCTGCTCTCCTCCAAGAACCCCGAGGCAGGGGCTGCCATGATCTTCTCATCCCTGGGCGGCACGGAAAATATCCGGCTTGCCTATTCACGGCAGCATGAGTTCAGCTCCGACGAGTTCGGAAGAAATCTCCTGAGGGCATCCGGCATCGATTCTTCAGCCATGGCGCGCTTCCTCATCAGGCTCCATGCGTTCTCCGGTACCTCCGGTATACCCGAATATCTCCTCACCCACCCCTTTACCCAGAACAGGATTGCAACCATCGCCGAAGACCCGGGAAAACCCAGGCCCGGTGAGGCGTACTGGACCCTCTCCGCATGCATGGCAGGACTGATCCTCCCCAGTTCTGAGGCAGGCATGCGGACCGCACAGATGCCGGAGCCCTACAGGTCCCTCGCACAAGCCCTGTCCAATACGAGAAGCGGCAACTATGCCCAGGCTCTCGCCCAGCTGGAGAAGATAGATCTGAGCGTCGCAAAGGCCTACCAGGGCCTCAGCCTGCATGCGCTGGGCAGAAATGACGAGGCTTATCCTCTGCTGAAGGAACATGCCCGATCAGCCCGGACCAGAACAGCCCTGGCCGAGATCCTTCAGGAGCGCGGTGAGTTCGACGAGGCCATCAAGGTCATCCAGCCTTACCAGGGCAGGGACGTCAGGGTGGACTACACCTTGGGGATCCTCTACGAAAAGGCGAAGAAGCAGACGCTGGCCCACGTTTCCTTCGGCAGGTACTTCTTTCGGACCGAGAGCTACGAGGCCGGCCGTTATCACATCGAGGCGGCCCTCAAGGACAAGGACAATCTTCCCCCGGATGTGCTCGAAGAGCTGAAGACCATGCATGACATGATCAAGGAGAGAAAGCAGAGCGGGCGATAGTACTCACTGCTGCCTGAAGATGGCCCGTACCTTGCTGATGTCGAAGACTTCTCCCTCGCCCGTGTCATCGCAGTAGGCCTCCATGAACGGCATGCCTCCCCTGCGGAAGATGAACAGCGGGCTGATCTTTCTGGCCTGCATCTCGCCATAACCCTGCCGGGGATAGAAGATGATGAGGGTCTTGCCGTCATTGAGGGCCTCTTCGAAAAGCATCTCCCGTCTGGGACCGTACGGCAGCGGCATGACCATGCCGAAGGGGTATACCCCTTCCTTTTGGGAGGTGCGTGCCGTGCTGCGCTGAGGCCCTTTGAGAGGAAGGGGCTTTCCCCAGTCGATATCGTAGTCCGTCTCCCTGATACCCTCGGCATTCCTGATCATGACCCCTTTTTTCTCCAGAAACGAGGTGATCTCCTCCTCGCACCTTTCCGGGATGCGGAAGATGCCGGGCAGGACCTCTTCCAACCCCTTGGGGACAACCGCCTTCTCGCCGCTGAGCACCAGGAATGTGCCCTTGATGATATGTGCCTCGGAATGGAGCCGGGACCAGCCGGTTATGTTCATCCGGACGTTGTCCGGCAGGGTGTGGCGTGAGATCCTGTCCAGGAAGCTCATGATCTTTTCCACGGTCCACCCCTCCTGGAGGGCCCTGAACACCGATTCCCTGGTTATGCGGTAGATGCTCATCACATCTGCCTGGACGAGGTCAGCTATCTCCCCGACATTGAGCAGGTCAACCGTGTCGAAGTCGCCAGGCACGAGGATCTCCATGGTGGGCTGGATGATGGCCTCCTCGGAGTAGGAGTGCGGAGCTGCATCGGTCCTGCCGGTCTTCAATGCACGGACCGCCTGAGGCGCAAAACGCATCCACCCCCCCGCAACATCCTGCTGGAGCACCCCGAGGTCGAGCCAGAGATCCAGGAGGGATTCGATGGTTGCCCTCCCATTCTCAATGGTTTCATCCCTGCTGGCGATCCACAGAGTGAGCGACCTTGCAAGGAACTCCCTCATGACCCCCCGCTCCCCGATGGTCAGGTATGTCTGGTAGTCAAGGCCATGATACGGCTTGCATGACTGGCAGAACCTCCAGAGGCTGTACCGGGAATCGCCTTCCACGGCAAGACCGGCGATGGCCCGCACCACCGGGGTAACGTTGCCGTTCTTTTCCTTGAGACAGGACAGCTCCACGAGTTCCCAGTAGATCCTCCTGACATCGAGAACCGCCGAGAGCTTCTCGTCGAGATACTCCCACCCCTTCTTGAAAGGCTCGATCCCTGCCTTACAGCGGATTCTGCCCACAAGCAGGGCATTGATCATGGTGATGTGTCCCCAGAGGCCCTGCCTCTTCTGTTCACTCCAGTTGATACCATCGACAGCGGAGTAGTACTTCGCCTTCATGGTGTCCATGAGCGATGCAAGGGACGGAAGGAGGATGACCGGATCCCTTCCGGAAAGCCCTCCCTGGAACACCAGCCCTTTCAGACCCAGTTCCTCCAGATCTGCCCTCAGTTCGTCCGGCGAGCATCCGTGAGTCCTCCCGAGGATGTCCCAGGCGACATATTCACCGAGTTCGTGAAGATTCAGCAGGAGATCCCGCTGCCTGTCCGTCAGCTCTGCAATGACCCTCTCGAGCCGGTCAGTATCGGAAAGGCCTTCGGCCAACGCCCTCTGGTCCGCAACATCGCCCAGGATCCGCGTGGAGATGATGGGGATCATGTAGGAAGGTATGTTGCTGATGAGGTCATGCGTTGATGTCATCAAGGGACCACTCCTCGATCCGGTACTTGTATCCCTGCTCGGCCAGGAAGACCTGCCGCTTGTGGGCAAAGATCTCTTCGGAGGTCTCCTTGGTCACCAGGGTATAGAAGGTCGAGATCCGCTCCTTGGGCCTGAGTATCCTGCCGAGCCGCTGGGCCTCTTCCTGTCGCGAGCCGAAGGTCCCTGAGACCTGGATCGCCACCGATGCATCGGGGAGATCGATGGCGAAGTTGGCCACCTTGGAAACCACGAGGACCGGGATCTCCCCTCTTCTGAAGGATTCATAGAGAAGGTCCCTGCGCGCATTGGCGGTGGATCCCGTGATCATGGGGGCCTTGAGGGTCGAGGAGATCTTCCTGAGCTGGCTCAGGTACTGTCCGATGACGAGCACAGGCTCGTCGGCATGCTTTTTCAGAAGATCCCTGAGCACGCATTCCTTGTTGGCATTCTCGGATGCGATCCTGAACTGTGTCTTTTCCGATGCGTGCACATATTCAGGGGTCTTCTCGGGCGGCAGGGGCACCCTCACCTCGCAGCAGACGGCCTCAGCTATGAATCCCTTTTGCTCGAGCTCCTTCCACGGCACGTCATAGCACTTGGGTCCCACGAGCGAGAAGGTGTCCTGCTCCAGGCCGTCCTCCCTTATGAGTGTGGCCGTGAGCCCGAGCCTTCTCTTGGCCTGCAGCTCGGTGGTGGCGCGAAAGACCGGCGCCGGAACAACGTGCACCTCATCATAGAGGATGAGCCCCCAGTTGCGGGCCATCATGAGATTCATGTGCTCGAATGGCCCGTCCTTGGTCCTGCGGAAGGTGAGCATCTGATAGGTGGTTACGGTTACGGGCCTGATCTCCTTCCTGCCTCCGGTATACTCACCGATGTCCTCCCTTGAGATCGTGGTCTTGTCCACCAGTTCCCCGATCCACTGGTGAACTGCGGAGACGTTGGTGCACAGGACAAGGGTATGGGCCCTGGCCTTTGCCATCACTGCCATGCCGACAATGGTCTTGCCGGCCCCGCACGGGAGCACCACGATGCCCTGCCCGCCCTGGGGACTTCCACCCGCCCAGAAGTTGTCCGCAGCTTCGACCTGATAGGGCCTCATCCCGAAGGCCTGACCGGCCAGGGTCCGCTCCCGCAGATCAACGGCCAGGTCGTCACCCTTGTCATACCCGACCAGATCGTGTACCGGGTAGCCCATCTTGATGAGCTGGTGCTTGAACCTGCCCCGGATGCCGGAAGGAATCAGGAAGCCTCGCGGTGGTATATGGTCGACAATAACCAGTGCGATCTCTTTCTTTGCCGAGAGCTGGCTCAGGAGATTCTCTGACCGGACTTCAACACGCAGCGTGTCTATGTCGTGACGGTACAGACGGACGGCATCCCACCGTTCAAAGGCATCTGCAATACGGCTTACAACCGTGGCGGGGATATCATAGCGTGCGTACCTCTGGAGACCCTCAAGGACCTCATCGTGCCGGATACCCATGGCCGCTGCGTTCCACAGGGAAAGGGGTGTTATCCGGTAGGTGTGGACATATTCGGGTGACTTGATGAGCTCGGCAAAGGGCAGAATGGCATCCCTCGCCTCCTCATAAATACCCGAAAGCACCTCCAGCAGGATGCTCCCGTCACTCTGTATGATCAGCGGTTTATCCGGTGTGTACATGGAATTATTTACGATCACATAGCGCCCTATAAAAGGCAAGGGGAGATTTCAGGCTATTTACCTGGATAAGGACGTTCCTCCAGAAAGAATATCCACGTGGCCATCCCCGCCCATGAAATCCTCCTTCCAGCCTCTGTCACAAAGGGTTTATTCCTCTGAAGCGCGGCATTTTTCTGTTGCCACCCCCGGGAAAATGTCAGACAATACATGTCCATGTGTACTGCTTCACGATAATCGGGAGAAGGCATGAAATTCCAGGAGGACAACCCCAGCGGAATCAGGAAGGCCGATCTCATCATCGGCATACCCTCATACAACGAAGCAGAGGGCATAGCGTTCCCGACGGAGCAGGCGGCGCTGGGGCTCAATGAACACTTCCGCCAGATGCAAAGCGTCATCATCAACTGTGACAATACCAGCACGGATGGAACCAGCAGGGCATTCATGGCCGCCGAGACCCATGGAATACCCAAGGTCTCCATTGCCACACCGAGGGGCATCCGGGGCAAGGGGAATAACCTGAAGAACCTCTTCAGAAAGGTCCTGGAGATGGATGCCAAGGCGGCCATCGTGATCGAAGCGAATCTCAGGAGCGTCTCACCGGTCTGGATCAAGAACCTGGGAGAGCCGCTCTTCAAGGACTTCGCCTTCGTCTCCCCCCTGTATGTGCGGCATAAATACGACGGCACCATAGCCAACAACATCGCTTATCCCCTTTCCCGCTGTCTCTACGGCAGGAGGGTGAGGCAGCCCATGGGTGGGGATTGTGGATTTTCCAGCCAGATGGCCGGAGCATTCCTGAAGAGTTCACTGTGGGATGAGGAGGTAAGCCAGTTCGGCATCGACATCTGGATGAGCACCATTGCTGTGAACGAGGGGCTGCCAATCTGCCAGGCATTTCTGGGCAGGCCCAAGATAAGCACCACCAAGCCCAAGGATCCCGCCCTGGATGTGGGATCCATGTTCCGTCACATGGTCATCACCTTGTTCAACCTCATGAACGCCTTTGAAAAGAAGTGGACCACGACTAAGTGGAGCAAGCCCACGGCCATCTTCGGATTCGACCTCAGCGACGTGGAGGCCCCCCCCGCCCTCAAGGTCAGCAAGGACAAGCTGTACATGAAGTTCAGGGAAGGCTTCAATACCCACTGGGACGTGTACCGCACTCTTTTCTCCACCGAAAACCTCCAGAAGGTCAGGGAGATCGCATCGCTGGATATCGATCACTTCGAGATGCCCATAACCGTATGGGCCCGTATCCTCTTCGACTGTGCCATATGTTATCACAGGAAGACCCTGGACAGGTCGAAGCTCCTCGAGGTTCTGATCCCCCTTCACTATGGCATGACCCTGTCCTTTGTGAACAAGACCGAGGGGATGTCGCACCAGCAGGCCGAGGAATATCTGGAAGACATATGCCTCGTGTTCGAGCAGAGCAAGCCCTACCTCACCTACCGGTGGGGGCAATAGGAAAAGGAGAAGGCCATGCCCAAGGTTCTGGTCGTCGACGATGAAAAGCATATCAGGCTTCTCTATGCGGAAGAGCTGGAGGAGGAAGGTTACGACGTAGCCACCGCGGCCGACGGCATCGGGATCCTGGAGCGCATAAAGAAGGAACAGCCCGATGTGGTGGTCCTCGACATCAAGATGGTCTCCTCCAACGGCCTGGACGTCCTCCAGGAGATCAGGAACATGTACTACAACCTCCCCGTCATCCTCTGCAGCGCCTACGGCAGCTACAAGGTCGACATCAAATCCATTGCAGCCGATGCCTATGTCGTGAAATCGTCCGACCTCACCGAGCTCAAGAAGAAGATAGCCCAGGTCCTGGAGACCACGGTGCCGGCCTGATACATCCTTGCGTATCGTCGCCGATCTCCACACCCATTCCCATGTATCCGACGGGCACCTGAGCCCGGCCGAGCTCGTAACGCTGGGAGCTTCAAAGGGTCTCCTTGCCTTGGCGCTGACCGACCACGACACACTGGCCGGCATACCGCCGGCGCTCCTGTCTGCGAAAGACGAGGGTATCCTGGTGATCCCCGGCATCGAGGTCAGCGCCGAATGCGAGCCCGGCATGCTCCATATGCTCGGCTATTTCCCCTCCTGTCCCGAGGGCCTCGAAGGTTCCCTGAAACAAGTCCAGGAGGCAAGAAGGGAGCGCATACCCAGAATCATCAGGAAGCTCAACGCCATCGGGATCATGCTCACCGAAACCGATGTCATGAGGGAGGCCAGCGAGGCGCAGATCGGCAGGCCTCACATTGCGCGCGCCCTCATCAAGAAGGGCTATGTGAAAACCTTTGCCGAGGCTTTTCATGAATACCTCGGCAAGGGGAAACAGGCCTATGTGCCCAAGGAAAAACTGTCCTGGGAGGCGGCCATTG
This sequence comes from Thermodesulfobacteriota bacterium, assembly GCA_025454155.1. Classification (GTDB taxonomy): domain Bacteria; phylum Desulfobacterota; class Desulfomonilia; order UBA1062; family UBA1062; genus MWEI01. Next base: position 8,994 of record JALOOZ010000002.1, on the reverse strand, counting down.
CCCTTATCCGGCAGCATGGCGGCCTGCCGGTCCTTGCCCATCCCTGTACCCTCGCCCTGGACGACGGGGCTCTGCGATCATTCGTGGAACGGCTCTCGGCTGCAGGCCTTGCCGGAGTTGAGATCAACTACCCCGACCACACACCAGAACAGGTCTCCCTGTACTCAGATATCGCCTCGTCGCTGGGACTCATCGCTACCGGGGGGAGCGATTATCACGGTCCTGAGAGATACGACTGCTCCCCGGGTGATCACGGCATCGACGAGAGCCAGTTTGACCTCTTCCGCAAACACCTCACACTGTAAAGGGAGGTCACGTTCAGGTAGTACGAAAAACCGCCGGGGGCCTTGTTTCTTGCTTGACAGCGGTGCCCTTCTTATCTAACCATGGAAGGTGCAGCAGCGGGTGCCACCGGCATTGAAAGGTGCCTGTACGCACCCGGGTGATCAACAACAGGGAGCAGAACGGGAGCGCAGTACATGTTTTCCAAGAATGTCCTCGATCAGATCGGCAACACACCCATCGTATGCCTGAAGGGCGTATTCGACGCCAATATCTTTGCCAAGGCCGAGCACCTGAACCCGGGGGGCAGCATCAAGGATCGGGTCGCCCTTTTCATGCTGGAGGAGGCAAAGAAGACAGGTCAACTCAGGGACGGCGACATCATAGCGGAGCCGACCTCCGGCAACACCGGCATCGGCATGGCGCTTGTCGGAGGCGTCCTGGGTCACCAGGTGATATGCGTCATGCCCGAGAACATGAGTGAGGAACGCAAGAAGATCATCAGGGCACTGGGGGCGGAGCTCATTTTGACACCTTCAGAAGAGAGTCTGGAAGGATGCATCGGGGTCATTAACGACCTGAGGAGCTCCCGGAACAATATATACGTTCCCCAGCAGTTCGAAAATCCCAACAACCCGCTGGCCCACTACCTCACGACCGGCCCGGAGATCTGGACCCAGCTCAGGCATCACGTGGACATCTTCGTCTCGGGCCTCGGCAGCGGCGGCACCCTGCAGGGTGTGGGGAAATTTCTCAAGGAGCGCAACAATGACACCATCATCGTTGCCGTGGAACCCAAGAACGTATCCGCCCTTCTGGGTCACGAGCCCGGCCTCCACCGGATAGAAGGCATCGGTGACGGCTTCATCCCTCCCGTTCTCGACACCTCTCTCATCAATGAGGTCCTGGAGGTGACGGATGATGATGCCGTCGAAACAAGCAGGATGCTCGCACGCAGGGCGGGGCTGCTCGTGGGAACATCTGCAGGGGCCAATGTGTGGGCATGCATCCAGATGGCCAGGAAATACGGTCCCGAGAAGATCATCGCCACGGTCCTGCCGGACAGGGCGGAACGGTATTTTTCCACCAGCCTCATCTAGGAACTGAAAAAGCATTGCCTGAAAAAGGCAATTTTTTTCCCTCAATGCTACTCTGCCCTGATGGTCATTCTTATTAATATAATTATTTCATTGCGTTACAAAATGATATGCTTTGGCATCCCCATTGCTTACTGTTTCATGCGGCCCGACAGGGCATGCAAGCTATACCCGGCCTCATTCCTCCTCTCATCTTCCAGGGATTTCCCATCGGGGGAGATCCCTGTGTTTCCATAGAGACCGAACCTGGATGCAGCCATCCCTGCCAGGGCAGGGAAAAGTGGATCTATACAACCTCCCGTTTCTTGGTTATGATCAATCCATGCTCAAGCCTGTCCATACCGAAACAGTGTCGGAGGATTACCCGGTCAAGGTCAGCGTCATCATCCCCATGTACAACGAAGAGGAAAACGCCCCGGATACCATAGCCCGGGTCGAGAGACTGCTGCAGGGAACCGGCCAGTCCTATGAGATCATACCGGTCAACGACGGGAGCACGGACGGCACCCTTGAAATCCTCGATGAGATCGCATCACGCAACCCCACGGTGCACGTCGTATCATACTGGAAGAACGGCGGCAGGGGCAAGGCCATCAGGTATGGGTTCAAGGCGGCACGGGGCAGATACATAGCCACCATCGACGCCGACCTCTCCTATGACCCGGAATACATCATCCAGATGACGCACGTACTTGATGAGGAGAGCGACATCGACGTGGTGCTCGTGAGCCCCTACATGGAGGGCGGCAGGACCGAAGGGGTGCCGAGGAAAAGGCTTCTCGTCTCATGGATGGGCAACAAGGTGCTGCAGCTGGCCATGCCCGAGAAGATCCACACCCTGACCTGCATCGTGCGGTGCTATCGGAACGAGGTCATCAGCAGCCTCGACCTGGAGTCCGACGGCAAGGAGATCCATCTTGAAATCCTCTCCAAGGTGCTCGCCATGGGGTTCCATGTAAAGGAAATACCCGCCGTGCTCACCTCCCGGAAAAAGGGGGCCTCGAAGTTCGCCTTCAAGTCCACTGCGGTCTCCCATCTCCTCTTCACCATCTTCGAGCGTCCTACCCTGCTCTTCGGTTTCCTGGGGGCCCTGGCAGTCTTCATCGGCATGGGGCTGGGCGGATATATCCTTTATCTGTACTACGCTGAAGTCCTCAACCCGAACCGGCCGCTCCTCACCCTCATGATCCTCTTCATTCTCGGCGGTATCCAGATACTGGCCTTCGGCTTCCTTGCCACGCAGATCCACTTCCTGCGCAAGGAGGTCCTCCTCAACCGCAAGGCCCTGGCCCATCTCAAGCGCCTTGCGCTCCCCGGACGGGGGAAGATGGACGCCGCCAACCCCGGCACAGGCGATTGACACACCCCTTCTGAAGTCGTCAGGCCCACCCTCGAGCTGTCAGGAACGATGCCGTCTTGACAAGAATCCCCGAACATGATTCTATCTTTCTTTGTCAGTGATTCATACTGTAATACGTTCGGTTTCCGGGGCCCTAGTTACGAAAGCGCATCCCTTCACGATCAGAACTTCAGGGCCTCCATGATGCAAGAGAAAAAATGAACTCTCATATAAGGAGGATTCCATGGCAAACCTGATTTTGGATGACCGTGACCAGCGGTTCACACTGTACGAGATGCTCGAACTTGAGAAGCTCTGCGGATTGGAGCGATACGCGGACTTTTCCCCGGATATGTTCGACATGATCCTGAGCGAGGCCCAGAAGTTCGCCACCGAGGCGATCTTCCCCACCCTGGCTGAATCGGACAAGGAAGGGTGCAGGCTCGAAAACGGGCAGGTGCATGTGCCGCAATGCTTCCAGAAGCCGTTCAAGCTCTTCTGCGAGGCCGGATGGAACTGCATGTCCTTCCCCCAGCACGCCGGCGGGCAGGGGCTCCCCTTCATCATGAGGATCGCGGCCCACGAATGGTTCATCCATAACTTCGCCTTTGTCTCGTACCCGGGGCTTGCCGAGGGCGCAGGTCACCTCGTCGAGGTGTACGGATCCGAGACGCAGAAGAAAAAGTACCTACCCAAGATGGTCACGGGCCAGTGGGGAGGCAGCATGTGCCTCACCGAGCCGGGGGCCGGGAGCGATGTCGGCAACCTCAGCTCCAAGGCGGTTCGCCAGCCCGACGGCACATTCAAGCTCCAGGGCACCAAGATCTTCATCACGGGCGGAGACCAGGACCTCACCGAGAACATCATCCACCCGGTGCTCGCACGCATCGAGGGGGATCCTGCCGGCACCAAGGGCATCTCCATCTTCATCGTTCCCAAGTACCTGGTGAACGAAGACGGGTCGCTGGGCAGGCGAAACGACTTCGAGATCGCCAAGATCGAGGAGAAGATGGGCATCCACGGCAGCGCCACCTGCCTCATCAATTTCGGCGACAACAACGACTGCTATGCAGAGTTGCTCGGGGGCGAACGCGAGGGCATGAAGGTCATGTTCCAGATGATGAACGAGGCCAGGATCGCCACCGGCCTCCAGGGTCTGGGCAGCGCAAGCATAGCTTATCTCCATGCCCTGCAGTACACCAAGGACCGGCTCCAGGGCTCGTCACTCCTCGAATTCAAGAATCCAGACGCCCCCCGCGTGCCCATCATCCAGCATCCTGATGTCAGGCGCATGCTGTTGTGGATGAAGTCAAACGTCGAGGGCATGCGCGCCCTCATGTACTATGCCACGATCTGCGGCGACAAGGCCGCCAGCATCAAGGACCCGGTGGAAGCGGAGAAGTGGCTGGGCATCGTGGAGGTGCTCACCCCCATCGTGAAGGCCTACTGCACGGACATCGGGTTCCGCATCACCGAGACGGCCATGCAGTGTTACGGCGGTTATGGCTACTGCAGCGAGTACCCTGTCGAGCAGTTCCTGCGTGACGAGAAGATCGCGTCCATCTATGAAGGAACCAACGGCATCCAGGCACTGGACCTGGTGGGCAGGAAGTTGGGCATGAAGAAGGGCGCCTACTTCATGACCCTGCTCGGAGAGATGGGGGCCACCGTGGCCAAGTACCGCGACATCGACGCCCTGAAGGGCATTGCGGACGATGTCCAGGGAGGCGTGAACGCCCTCGCCGACATTGGTATGTTCTTCGCCTCCTGCGGCAAGCAGGGCAAATTCCTCGTGCCTGTCGGCAATGCCTACCCGTTCCTCATGATGATGGGCAAAGTCGTCTGTGCATGGCTCCTGCTGTGGCAGGCGGGCATCGCCCACGCAAAGTTCGGATCCCTGTGCGCGGCAAAGGGCGTCAGCTCAACCGATCCCTTGGCCCTGGCACCCTTCCTGAAGGAGAACAAGGAGGCCGCCTTCTATGACGGCAAGGTGAAGTCCGCCAAGTATTTCATCAAGAACGTGCTGCCCGAGGTGGATGCCGTGGTGAAGGCCATCAAGAGCGAAGACCTCTCCATGATGGAGATCACAGACGAGGGCTTCTAGGCTCTAGACCGTAGAACCCATGCCCGGGTGCGGCCGGGGGGCGCTCTCTCTTCCCCCCGGCCGCATCGCTATTGCTCCTTCTCCCACAAGGCCGCACTCCACCTTTCCCCGCCACATTCCTCTGGAATTCTCACCCTTTTTGTCCTATGAGGACCTATCATGCTCAGCAAGCGCATCATCGTCTGCCTCGACGTGAAGGACGGCAGGACCACCAAGGGGATCAGGTTCCTCGACAACATCGACATCGGCGACCCGGTGCAGATGGCACGGGAGTACTACGAGCAGGGCGTGGACGAGCTGGTGTTCTACGACATCACCGCATCTTCGGAGAAGAGAGACATCATGATCGACGTGGTGCGCGGCGTTGCCGAGAACATATTCATCCCCTTCTCCGTGGGCGGCGGCATCAGGTCGCTGGACGACATGTACAGGGTCCTGGATGCAGGAGCCGAGAAGATCAGCCTCAACAGTGCTGCGGTGCTCGATCCCCTCATCCTCTCGGAGGGAGCCAGACACTTCGGCAACCAGTGCATCGTGCTCGGCATGGACGCCAGGAAGGTCACCCCGGACAAGAAGATACCGTGCGGCTACGAGGTGGTGATCAACGGCGGCAGAACCCCCATGGGAATGGATGCCCTGGCGTGGGCGAAGAGGGCCGAAGGCCTCGGTGCGGGGGAGATCTGCCTGAACTCCATCGACGCCGACGGCACCACCGAAGGCTACGAACTCACCATCACCTCCCTCATCTCCCGGAACGTCACCATCCCGGTCATCGCCTCCGGCGGGGCAGGCCGGCCGGAGCATATCCGTGACGTGTTCCTCGAGGCGGATGCCGACGCCGCGCTCATCGCCTCTATGGTACACTACAAGGAATACACCGTTGCAGGGATCAAGCAATTCCTGAAGGAAAGCGGCATCCCGGTGCGGGAGAGAGCCTGATCCCGGTTATCATCCGGAAACAGAACGGCCTCCTATTCTCTCCACCCGCCATCCATACATCACAGACCTCCGGTGTGTATGGGGCGGGCCCGAAAGGGCCCGCTTTTTTTAGATGCGCCAAACTGACATCCCCGATTGAATTCAATGAATTCTTATTGTAATATGATAAAACTATATTACGGGTATCATCACCGTTGCATTCTGTATGGGAGGATGTATAGCATGTCGCTGCTGGATCGCTACTACACTGAGGAGCATTCGCTGTTCCGGGAATCCATCAGGAGATTCTTCGCCAGGGAAGTCACGCCCTTTGTCGACGAGTGGGAAAGAACCGGCATTGTGCCCAGGGATATCTGGAGCCGGTTCGGAGCCCAGGGCTTCCTCTGCCCGTGGCTGCCCGAGGAGTACGGCGGCACCGGCGCGGACTTCCTCTACACGCTCATCGCCATCGAGGAGGCCTCACGGACACACTGCAGCGGGTTCGCCTTCCCGCTCCACTCGGACATCATCGCCCCCTATATCTACAACTTCGCGAGCGAGGATCAGAAACGACGGTGGCTTCCGGGTTGCGCCAGCGGCGACATCGTCACGGCCATCGCCATGACCGAGCCCGGCGCCGGATCGGACCTGGCGTCCATCCGCACCACCGCCGTGAAGGAAGGCGACTCCTATGTCATCAACGGCCAGAAGACCTTCATATCGAACGGCCTGCTCTGCGACCTCGTGCTCGTGGCAGCCAGGACCGACCAGAAGGCCGATCCGCCGTACACCGGCATCTCGCTCATCGCGGTGGAGGACGGCACACCGGGCTTCGAGAAGGGCAGGAAGCTCGACAAGATAGGCCTCAAGTCACAGGACACCTCGGAGATGGCCTTCGTGGACTGCCGCGTGCCTGCCGGTAACCTCATCGGCAAGGAGGGAAGCGGCTTCTTCTACCTCATGGACGAGCTCCAGCAGGAGCGCATCGTGTGCGCCATCATCTGCCAGGCAGCGGCGGAAGAGGCGCTGCGCCTCACCATCGACTACACCAAGACCCGCGAGGCCTTCGGCAGGCCCATCAGCCGTTTCCAGTACATATCATTCGAACTCGCCAAGATGGCCACCGAGGTGGAGGTCGGCCGCGCCTTCCTGGAAAGCCTCCTCATAGACCACATGGCAGGGGCCAAGATCGTGAAGAAGGCATCCATGGCAAAGTACTGGATTGCGGAGATGCTCAACCGTGTCGTACCGCAGTGCGTGCAGTTCCACGGCGGGTACGGGTACATGGAGGAATATCCCATCGCCCGCATGTTCCGTGACGCCCGCGTTCAGACCATCTATGCCGGAACCTCCGAGATCATGCTGCTGATCATCTCCCGGAGTCTGGATCTCTAGCCTAAGGAGCGGCTACAGGAATGACGAGAAAAGGAACTTCACCCCTCAAGAGCTTCGGCGAGGTGCTTGCAATGACCGCCCGCTTCAATCCGAGGGGCGTTGCAGTCACCTACGGGCAGACGAACTTGACCTGGCAGGACCTGAACGGGCGTGTAAACAGACTGGCAAACTCCCTGGCGCGCCTGGGGGTGAAGAAGGGTGACCATGCCTCCATACTTTTCCATGACTGCCCGGAGTTTCTCGTGGCCAACTATGCCCTGCAGAAGCTCGGGGCGATCCCCATACCCGTGAACTTCCGCTTTGTCGCCCGCGAGATCGCCTACCAGTTCAACCACTCCAACTCGAGCATCCTCATCTTCGATGACCTTTATCTTGCGGAAGTGAGCAAGGCTATCCAGGACGCACCGGGGATCAGCCTGAAGGTGTGCCTGGCCCGGGGGGGGCGTACCGTACCCGCAGGCATGGCAGATTTCCTTGCACTGATCCGCACAGGGGAGACCACCGAGCCGCCGGCCTGCACCACGGATGACGACGTATGCACCATCTGCTACACCGGCGGTACCACGGGCCTTCCCAAAGGGGTGGTCCTCACCTATGGCAACTTCTGGAGCCTGGCCCGCTCCCTCTTCGGAGATCTGATGGGCAGACTTGCCTCCGATGAGAAGGTGAACTTCGGCCGGATCATCTCCCGTCTCATGCCCGTGCCCGGCCTTGAGTATGTGCTGAACAAGCTCATGGGTCGTGCCAGGATCCGGTCGTTCATCTCAGGGGCACTCCCGAATCTCATCTCGGATACCACCGGCACCGCCCTGGGTCCTGTCCTGGGCAGGATAACAGGCGGCATCTCCATGTTCATGAACATGCCCCTGTTCCACATGGCCAACTATCAGCTCCTCATCATCGGCCCCATGTCGGGTCTCATCCGGTTCATCCTCAGGGAAGGAATCCATTTCGACCCCAAGGAGGTCCTTGAAACGATCGAACGGGAAAGGCCCATGGGAGTGCTGCTCGTTCCCACCCAGTGGAACATGGTGCTCGATTGTCCTGACCTGGAGAACTACGACCGCAGATCCGTGTTGGTGGCCATGACAGGTGCAGGCGTGAACCCGGCTCACCGTAAGAGGCAGATACTCGAGAGGTTCCCCAACTCCATTGTCGTCGACGTGTTCGGCCAGACCGAGATGACCCCTGACACGGCACTCCGCATCGACGCGGTACCCGAGACGGTCAAGAACAAGTCCGTGGGCAGGCCCCTTTCCGGCATCGAGATGCGCATAGTGGACGAGAAGGGCCACGATCTGCCTCCGGGGCAGGTGGGAGAGATCCTCTACCGGAGCCGAACCATCATGAAGGGATACTACGGGGAAGAGGGAAAGACCTCCGAGGTGATCAGGGACGGGTGGTTCCACTCGGGCGACCTGGGGTACATCGACGACGACGGCGAGATCATCGTGGTGGACCGCAAGAACGAGTGCATCTCCACCGGCGCCGAGAAGGTCTTCCCCCACGAGGTGGAGGAGATCCTCTCCGGCCATGAAAAGATAGACTCGGTGTGCGTCATCGGCGTACCGGACAAGACCTGGGGTAATGCCGTCAGGGCCGTGGTGGTGCTCAAGCAGGGAGCATCAGGAACAGAGGAGGAGATCATCTCCTGGTGCAGGGACAAGATGACAGGGTTCAAGCGGCCCAAGCAGGTGGTGTTCGCAGAGACCCTGCCCCTGAGCCCGGTGGGCAAGGTCCTGAGGAAACAGGTGAAAGATCTCTATGGCGTTGTGCAGGAATAGACGCCCTTCTGTTCTTGTTTCCATCATGACGAGGAGGTAGGTATGGGCAGCAAGAGCTTCAAGAACTTTTCCCGG
>JALOOZ010000202.1 GCA_025454155.1 Thermodesulfobacteriota bacterium | reverse complement strand
GCGCCGTGTTCCTGGACAGGGATGACACCCTCATCCGCGACACGGGATACCTGAGCGACCCGGGCGGCATCGAGCTCCTCCCCGGGGCGGTACAGGGTCTGTACGCGCTGAACCAGGCAGGCATACCCGCCATCGTCGTCACCAACCAGTCGGGTATCGCGCGCGGCCTCTTCGATGAGAAGACCCTGCATGTCATCCATGCACGGCTCCTGAACATGCTCAAGATGCAGGGCGCCCGCATCGATGCCCTGTACTACTGCCCCCACCACCCGGACGGGATAGTGCAGGAATACAGCATGCCCTGTTCCTGCCGCAAACCCGAGCCTGGCATGCTCCTGCAAGCAGCCCGCGATTTCAGCCTGGACCTCGCCGCCTGTTCCCTGATAGGGGACAAAGCGGAAGATATCGAGGCCATCCACCGCGTGAATGGAACCGGGGTACTCATCAGGACGGACAAGGCCATAACCCTGGATCATACACCGGAGTACATCGCCCAAGACCTTCCGGATGCGGTGCACTGGATACTGGAGACCATGAAGCCATGAGCATCACCGAAAAGACTCAGAGCGCGGCCCAGTACTGGGGCACGATTGTGATGATCCGGATCGTCCTGGCCCTTCCCTACCGGGTCGCCATTGCACTGGGCCGTCTTGCGGGGCTCCTCCTCTACGCCGCGCTGCCGCTGCGCAGGAAAATAGTGACCATACAGAGGCTAAGCGACTTCATGCAGTCATGGGTGACCTCCGTGGTCAGGCAGTATCCGGACCAGTGGTTCTGGCTCCACAGCAGGTGGATAAAGCGTTCAACCATGAATAGGATCCTGAGGAAAGGACTCGACTTCCGTGAGTACGTCCTAGCCACTGCCCACGGCGGGACGGAGGAAGAGCAGTGATGCATTTCCTCCTGGAACTGCGCTACCGGGCTGCGCTTGGCGTACTGGCAATCATCCGGGTGCTCCCCTATTCCATGATCCTGAACCTGTTCAGGTGCCTGGCAGCGGTCGCATGGCTCGTGCTTCCCTACCACCGGAAGGTCGCCGCAATCCAGATGCGCTCAGCCCTGGGCATCAGAGATGTGCACCTACTGACGCTCAAGGTCTTCATGAACCAGGCCGAGATCCTGGTGGACGCGGTGCGCTATGCATATCTCAGCGACAAGGAGATCCGGGAAAAGGTCGTGGTGAAGAACAGTGAATTCCTCGACGAGGCCCTTGCCTCCGGAAGAGGGCTCATGATGATCACCGGGCACATCGGGAACTGGGAAATCCTCTCCCACCTCCCCCGCCTCCTGGGTACCCAGTTCTGCGTGATGGCCGACCAGAGGGAAGACCCCCGTCTCGAGTCGATCGTTGACAGAATCCGGACCCGGAGCGGGGCCACCATCCTGCCGCCCAGGGGCAAGGCCCTCATGCTCATCCGGGAGCTCAGGAAGGGCAGCACCATCGGCATGGTCATCGACGGGAGGGGAGATGTCAAGGACGGCCCCTTCTGCGACGTATTCGGCCTACCCGCGCCCACCAATCCCGCTCCTGCTTTCATCGCCATCAAGGGAAGAGCCATCGTGCTGCCCGTGGCAGCCGTCAAGATCGACGGAACCTATCATATAACCTTCCACAAACCGGTCTATGCCGTATCATACGGAACCGATGAAGATGCAGCCCGGAACGTGAGCGTGTTCATGCAGTCATGGGTGGCCTCCGTGGTGAAGGATCACCCGGAACAGTGGTTCTGGCTCTACAGCCGCTGGCTCAAACGATCAGATATGAAAAGGGTTATCAAAAAGGGACTGGACTTCAAGGAACATGTATTCAGTCAGGCAAACAAGAAACCCTAGGAACGGAGTCTTCCACGACATACTGTCGTGCCTGCAGCCGCCCTGCCAATGAGTATTCTCACCCTTGACTTTTCCCGGCCCTCACCGGTATACCTAGTAGGCTCAACGGAACAAGGCGGCATAGCCAAGTGGTAAGGCGACGGTCTGCAAAACCGTTATTCACCGGTTCAAATCCGGTTGCCGCCTCCACTTTCTCTTTTCTCTTCGGACAAAGGCCCGGAATCCCCTCATGCCATCCCGCGAAAGGGTTTGACATGCCGCAGGCGCATATGGCACCGTGCCTGGAGAACACACAGGCAGGTGAACCATGTCCGTTCTCGTGAGATTCGGGGTATCGCTCGAAGGCCGGCTGCTCGATAAATTCGACCGCCTCATCAGGAAGCGCGGGTATGCGACCCGGTCCGAGGCACTGCGCGACCTCATCCGCCAGGAACTGGTGAAGAAGGAATGGGAGGAGGACCAGGAGGTCGCAGGGACCATCACCTTCATTTACGACCACCACCGCCGGGGGCTTTCGAGCCGGCTCACCGACCTCCAGCACGACCACCAGGAGATCATCATCTCCACCCAGCACATCCACCTCGACCACCACAACTGTCTGGAGATCGTTGCCGTGCAGGGCAGGGCCAGCGGTGTGCAGAAGCTCGCCAATGCCCTTCGGTCCGTCAAGGGCGTCCGTCACGGGGCCCTGAGCATGACCAGCACGGGGAAATCCATAGAATAGCAGCCCGCAGGGACCATCGTGTCACAAGATATTTTTTCGTAATTTTATGTAGCACAATTATTCGTTTTGTGTTACTCATTACTGTAATATTCTCTAGGGAGGGCCGGAATCATGCATATGGCCGACGCCTTGATATCCCCTGCAGTGGGAGGGACCATGTGGGCGGTTTCCGCAGCGGGGATCGCATACTGCTCCAGGAAGGTGAAGGAAGATCTCGACGAACGCAGGGTGCCCCTGATGGGAGTGCTCGGCGCATTTGTCTTCGCCGCCCAGATGATCAACTTCACGATCCCGGCCACCGGCTCCAGCGGCCACCTGGGCGGGGGCATGCTGCTTGCCATCCTGCTCGGCCCCCATGCCGCCTTTCTCGTGATATCCTCCGTCCTGGTTGTTCAGGCCCTGTTCTTCGCCGACGGAGGCCTGCTGGCGCTGGGCTGCAATATCTTCAACCTGGGATTCTTCCCGGCCTTCATCGCGTACCCCCTGGTTTATCGGAAGATCGTCAAAGGCGAGATTTCCCGGGGAAGGCTTGCCCTGGGAGCCACGCTGGCGGCAGTTGTCGGCCTCCAACTCGGAGCCTTCGGGGTGGTGCTCGAGACCCTGGCCTCGGGCATAACCGAACTTCCCTTCACCACCTTCATGGCGTTCATGCAGCCCATTCATCTGGCCATCGGCCTCGTTGAAGGCATGGTAACCACCGCCGTCGTCACCTTTGTCTGGAAGGTGAACCCGCAGATGCTCTCAGGTTCCCCGATGACAGCGCCGACCGGGAGAATCGCGATGAAACCCATTGTTGCAGTGCTCCTTGCCGCGACCCTCATCACAGGAGGCCTCGTCTCGTGGTATGCATCCGAAAACCCGGATGGACTCGAATGGTCCATGGCAAAGGTCTCGGGAAAGGAAGAGCTCGAGGGCAACCATGGCATTCATTCCCTGCTCGCATCCATACAGGAGAGGGTCGCATTTCTGCCGGACTACTCCTTCCGAAGCCAGGGCACTGCCGTACCTCAAGACCGGGATGCCCGGATCGGTACCTCGGTCTCCGGAATCGTGGGCGGTGCCATTGTCCTGTGCTTGGCGTTCCTCGTGGGACTTGCATTGAAAAGATTCACCTCCAAGACCTCGCCATGAGCATGTATCTCACCGGATCAACCAGGGAAACGAGACGTGGCTGAGATAGCCCGGTCTTTCCACGATCTGAACTACATCGACACCCTGTCCTGCATGGACAGCCCCGTGCACCGCATCGATCCGAGAGCCAAGCTGGCCACCTTCCTCGTTTTCACGGCATGTGTGGTGTCCTTCCGGAAATACGAGGTCTCCGCGCTCGTTCCCTTCTTCTTCTTCCCGGCCGTCATCATCCCCCTGGCCCGCATTCCGGTGCGGTACCTGGCAGGTAAAATCGCTTTCCTGCTGCCCTTTGCCGTGCTCATAGGCATCTTCAACCCCCTCTATGACCGGGAGGTCTTCCTTCATATCGCCGGATTCCCCATCACCGGCGGCATGATCTCCTTCATCTCCATTCTCATCCGGTTCGTCCTAACCATTCTCGCAGCGCTCATGCTCATCGCAGTGACCGGGTTCAACGGCATATGCACGGCCCTGGACCGCTTCGGTGTCCCCAAGGCCTTCACCATGCAGCTTCTGATGCTTTACCGGTACATCTTCGTGCTCACCTCGGAAGCCTTGCGCATGGCCAGGGCCAGGGATCTCCGCACAGTCGGCAGAAGAGGTTCCGGCATGAAAGTCTACGGCTCGCTCATCGGATATCTCCTCATCAGGACCTGGAACAGGGCCCAGCGCATCCACACGGCCATGCTCTCCCGGGGCTATCGGGGGGAGTTCTTTCTGCGGAGGCCTTTGCGGCTGAATCCAGCAGACATCATCTTCTGCGTGGCCTGGTCCGCTGCTTTCGTTACACTCCGCTTCGTCAATCTGCCTCGGGCCGTCGGCCTGTTCATCATGGGGGTGCTTCCAT
>JALOOZ010000201.1 GCA_025454155.1 Thermodesulfobacteriota bacterium | reverse complement strand
GACCGCCTCGCTGATCAAGCGGGATTTCCAGATCAAGGACCTGGGCAACCTCATCCCCGGCCACGGCGGCATGCTGGACCGCATGGACGGCATCATACCGGTGGGGTGCCTCCTCTACTGCATCCTCAGGGTCGCGCTCTGAATGAAGAGGATAGCGGTTCTCGGATCAACGGGCTCCATTGGGGAGTCCACCCTCGAGGTGCTGCGCATGCGGCCGGACGAGTTCCGGCTCGTGGGCCTCGCTGCAGGAAAGAACACCGGGCGCCTGCGGGAACAGGCGGAAGAGTTCCGGGTCGAGATCCTCGGCGTATCCTCCCCTCCCGGTGGTCAGGGGATCATGTCAGGTGAAGATGCCGCCCTCGAGGTCATCCGCAGGTCCGAACCGGACATCGTGGTGAACGGCATATCCGGGGCCGCCGGGTTCCTGCCGTCCCTGGAGGCCGTCAGGCAGGGCGTGGCCCTGGCCCTGGCCAACAAGGAATCCCTGGTCATCGGAGGCCGGTTCCTGACGGAAGCGGCATGCAGGAACGGGGTTCCCATCCTCCCCGTGGACTCGGAGCACTCGGCCGTGTTCCAGTGCCTTGCCGGCGAAAACCCGGAGAACATCCGCCGCATCATCCTCACCGCTTCCGGCGGACCCTTCAGGCAGCGGCCGAAGGAGACCTTCTCCTCCATCACCCCAGCCGAGGCCCTGAACCACCCCACCTGGTCCATGGGCAGGCGGATCACCATCGACTCGGCCACGCTCATGAACAAGGGCCTCGAGATGATAGAGGCCTGCTGGCTCTTCGGAGTAGGCATGGACTCCATAGAGGTGACCGTCCACCCCCAGAGCATCGTGCACTCCATGGTGGAGTTCGCGGACCGGAGCATCAAGGCCCAGCTCAGCCTGCCCGACATGCGCATGGCCATCGCATACGCCCTGTCGTGGCCGGAGCGCATTGCGCTGCCGCTCGCACCTCTGCCGACGGACACCGCGCTGAGGCTCGATTTCTTCCCGCCCGACCAGGACAAGTTCCCGTCCCTGGCCGTGGCGCGCCGAGCCATGGGCAGGCCTTCCGTGCTGCCCTGCGTCATGAACGCCGCGGACGAGGTGGCGGTGGAGGCCTTCCTGAAAGGCGCCATCGGGTTCGACGGGATCGTCGAGGTGGTGAAAAAGACCATGGACATGCTGGACACATTCGAGGTAGAAACTCCCGAAGAACTCATCGCTCTCGACAAGAACGCGAGAAAAACTGCAGGGGCATTGCTCTCATGATAACGATTCTGGCCTTCATCATCGTACTCGGCGTACTGATCTTCTTCCACGAGCTCGGCCATTTCATCGTGGCGAAGTTAAGCGGCGTGGGCGTCCTGAAATTCTCCCTGGGGTTCGGCCCCGCCCTCATCAAGAAGAGGATCGGTGAAACGCAGTACCAGGTGGCGGCCTTCCCTCTGGGCGGCTATGTGAAGATGCTGGGCGAAGACCCGGACGACAAGGAAAAGCTCACCCACATCGACCCCAGGCGGTCCTTTGCGCACAAGAGGCTGCCCGTCAAGGCGGCCATCGTCTTTGCCGGCCCCCTGTTCAACTTCGTGCTGGCCGTGGTCGTCTACACCACGATCGCCTGGGTGGGGGTCCCCTACCTCCTGCCCATCGTCGGCGAGGTGCAGAAGGCCTCCCCCGCGGACAGGGCAGGCATGCTCACCGGGGACAGGATCCATACCATTGCCAAGAAACCTGTGGCGGGCTGGGACGACGTGGCGGAAACACTCCAGGAAACGGGTGCTGCCGGGAGCGTGGAGATCGAGATCCTGCGCGAGGGCAAGATCTTCCTCCTGCACGTGACGCCCACCATGAACAAGGGGAAGAACATCTTCGGCGAGGAGATCAGCCGGCCCATGATCGGGATCACGGTGGGCGAGGCCACGGCGGTCAAGCGCTACGGGCCCCTCGGCGGCATCGGGTACGGATTTTCCCAGTGCTACCGGATCGTGGAACTCACGGGCGTCGCCTTTGCCAAGATGATCAAGGGTACCATCAGCGTGAAGGAGAGCCTCGGCGGCCCCATCCTCATCGCCCAGGTTTCGGGGCAGACGTTCAAGGCCGGCCTGCTGCCCTTCGTATCCCTGATCGCATTCATCAGCATCAACCTGGCCATCATCAACCTGCTGCCCATCCCGGTCCTGGACGGGGGCCACCTCCTGCTCTTCCTCATCGAGGGCATCACCGGCAGGCCCGTGGAGGGCAAGCCCCGGGAGGTCGCCCAGCAGATCGGGCTCTTCATCCTCGTCATGCTCATGCTCTTCGCCTTCTACAACGACATCGTGCGTATCTTCAAGGGGTGACAAGCCGTGAAGGTCCTGGCCCTGGACACCTCCACCAGCTGTCTTTCCGCCGCCCTGGTGAAAGACCGGCAGACCGTCTGCGAGATCAACCTGCAGGTGAAGACAGGCCATGCGGGCATGGTCCTTCCCGTCATCGACGAGGTGCTCCGGAGGGCGGACACTCCCCGCGATGAGATCGAGCTCATCGCTGTGGGGACGGGACCCGGTTCCTTCACCGGCCTGCGGATCGGCATCGCCACGGCCAAAGGCCTGGCCGGGGCCCTGGGCTGCCGGCTCGTGGGTGTCCCGACCCTGGACACCCTTGCCCATGCCGCCGTGCCGTCCTACCTGCCCATCATGCCGGTGGTCGATGCCAAGAAGGGGGAGATCTTCTGCTGCAGATACGACGAGCATGGTTCCCGTTTCAGCGGGTACATGAACCTGAAGCCCGACGAGGTCGTCGTCATGGTCAAGGACGAGACCCTGTTCATGGGCAACGGCTGCGAGCTGTACCGGGAAGCGTTCATCAAAGGCATGGGCAGACGCTACCACGAATCCGCCATACACCTTTGGAATCCGCGGGCATCGGTGCTCGCCGCCATCGCCCTGGACATGCCGCCCGGGGGCCGGACCACCGATGTGCTGCCCATCTATGCCAGGGAGTCGGACGCGGCGCTGCTGCTGGAGAGATCCGGCAGGAAAACTCTCTGACGTGCCTTCACCCCCTTCGGGCATCAGGGCCCGGGCTCGTAGAACATGATCGAGTATCTGCCCGTTATGGTGATGGCGGATGTATCGTCGATGGTGAAGACGCCCGCAGGATTCTCCTGGGTTTCGTAGATGGTCAGGCCATCGTCGAAAAAGACCCCGCCCGGATCACCCGGGTCGGGGATGAACCCGATGGCAGTGGTGATACCATTCTCATCAACGTCTTCGAGGTACCCGACAAGGTCCACCCTGCCTTCAAACAGGGTATCGATATCGTCCATTGAGTCGTTCACCCAGAAATCATCAAAGACCTCCGAGAAGCTGCCGCCGGGGCCCACCTCCCCCTCGGTGTTGCTCAGGGTGAGTGTCCCATCGGCACTGATCCCGGCAGGTGGTGTTCCCGGGAAGGTGTCGCCGTCGATTATCACGCTTCTGCTTGACAGGACACTGTCGTTCTCCGCGATCAGGGTGATCGCTCCTACGACGAAATCCAGCTGGGAGAAGACGAACCCGATCATGGTCGCTGCGAACGACGCCTGCTGCTGCCAGTCGGGGGCGCCGGAACCGAGCAGCTCGTCAAACTGGTCCCACGTGAAATACACGTTCGCCCCGCCGTTCAGGCTGATGTTCACCCCGGCCGACGAGGCAATGGATACGGTTATGAGGCCTTCTCCGCTGGAGATGGTCATGCTGCCCTGATCCGGATTCTCACCGTCCACCGATACGATCGGGTCGTTCACACCGATGGACAGCGGGGCATCCCAGAGCGTTGTGGTTATCTTCACCCAGCCGAAATTCATGGTCACCGTGTCTTCCTCCAGGGAATACACGCCGCCGAAGCTCGCGCCCCCTCCTAAGGCCTCCAGCGTGGCAGTGCCCAGAGAGGAGTCCAACGTGAGGGGGGCCTCGGACAGGAGGCTGAAGGCGAAATCATACTCGCTCAGGGTCTGGCCCCCGCCTCCGCCATCATCGCCCCCGCCGCCGCCGCCACCGCTGCTGCAGGAGGCTGCAAAAAGCCAGAAGAAAGCTGCGAGGACGATGAACGGCAACCTGGAATGGACGGATTCGGTCTTCATGGGTATCTCCTTTGCCCCCCTGACTGGTGCGGATAGTATCGTAGTCATTCATTATGTGCAGGGTTCATGTTCATTCAGAAATCATGGGGGATTCTTATCAAAGAAGATAAGCGCATATTTAAAAATGTCAATGGAGAAGTGGACTTGAGATATCTCATGCAACCGGTTCAGTATTATAAAAGACGATACATTTCCCAGTGCCAGGAACGGGGCCATGGGTTTGTAAACGGAACTCCCGTTAACCGGGTGTCAGACTTTCCGGATGTACGACCCCTCCGATCCTCATTGCTTCTCTCCCCTCCGTATCAGCAGGGGGGCATCGATGGCCTCCATGATGCGTGATGCGGGAAGGCCGTTTTCCAGCAGTGTGGCGATGGCGTTCAGATATTTCCGGATGTGGAGAAAGAACTTTTTATACCCTTCGCAGAGGTAATGGAGCCCCGGTTCACCAGGGGGACTCTTCCTGAAGCGGTGCTTCGGGCACCCTCCCCGGCATGCCTTC
>JALOOZ010000200.1 GCA_025454155.1 Thermodesulfobacteriota bacterium | reverse complement strand
GGCGCAGACCGGCGACCAGTTCTCGGGGAAAACGGGCTGCAGCCCCATGGCGTAGAAGACCTCGATGCAGCCGTTCATGGGCGGCATCCACCCCACAGGTTTCCCCTGGGCCCTGGCCTGGTGGCACTCCAGGTAGTACTCGGAAACCACCCTGGCAAGGTCTTTGGCGCTACGCAGGCGCTTCGTCGATTTCCGCGCGGTCTCCATCATCCCTCCAGCATCCCTGCAAAGGTCTCCAGCCTCGTTGCCGCCTGGGCTTCAAGCCCGCTGTCGCCGTCCATCTCGATGAGGATGCTGGGTATCCCGGCATCCTTCAGCGCCTGTGAAACAAGGGGGTGATCCGCCAGGTGGGGGGTGCAGAACTTCTGGAACAGGAAGATCGCTCCTTTTGCCCCGGAGGCCCGGATGAGGTCCAGCAGGAGCGGGATGCGCTGAGCAGGCCGCGAGCGTGACGGGCAGGGGAAGCGCTTCATGATCCTGGCCGCGAGACGGTCCATGGGGCCTTCGCCCGGGCCTGTCACCGGCGTGAAGGCCCGCAGACCCGTGCACAGGTCGTCGGCCGTCACGATGAACCCGAGATCCTCGATGAGCGACAGCACCTTCTCGTCCTCCACGAGACTCCCCGAAATGAGCACCGGCAGGCCGTCCCTGGCGGACGTGTCCCCCGCGTTGAGGTCATGCACCAGACGCCGGAGCATGGCAAGGAATTCCTCCGGAGGCGTGACGAAGTATGCCTGCACCACGATGTTCAGGTCTGCAGAAGAAAGAGGCAGGAGGCCCTGCATGCGGTTCTCGTAGAGCGCAGAGAGTACGCCCCTGATCCTTCCGTAGAGCTCGAGGGAGGCCTCGAGGGCGGCTTCGGAATACCTGCCGCCGGACCCAGAGAGCTTTTGGACGAGTTCTCCCATGGCTGCCTTCAGGAAGATCCTCGATTCAGGGCTGTCGTTATAGGGCAGGGGCACGCTGTGATAGATCCGGGCGGGTATGTTCCCCTTCCAGACATTGACCAGCCCGCAGGCCACGTCGCACGTATATCCCTGCACGATGCCGGTCAGGAATCCGAACTCCCCATTGAGCGCCTTGTCCAGGCCAAGGCGCATGTACGGGCAGATGAAGTTGGGCACCAGGTTGTAGGCCTTCTCCGCCTGTCCGGTGCCTCCCCAGATCCTTACAGGCAGGAACCCGCAGGCATGGATGACCTCGACGGGCGTGTAGGTGCAGAAATATCCGACGATCCTCGTGCCCCTGGCTGCAGCCTCCTCCAGACGCCGTCTCTTGTGCAGCACCGCATCCCTGAATGGTGCCATGACAGCTCGGGTGTCCATTGGCCTTCCCTCTCTGTCTTATTGTAATACATTTCAACGGTCCTTCGAGTCAATACGGCTGATGAGAAGAGGCCGGGCTCGAACTGCAGCCCGGCCCTGCGGGTTCTCTGTGTTGAAGCCCTATCCGAGCCGCTTCCTCAGGGCTTCGAGCTGTTCCCTCATGCGCGCGGGCAGGCGGTCGCCGAACTGGGCGAAGTGCTCCTCCAGGCTCCCGATCTCGGCCCTCCAGGCGTCGCTGTCGACCTTGAGGAGTTCCTGCAGGGTTTCAGGCGCGATCTCGAGTCCCTCCAGGTCCAGTCCACCCTCTACCGGCAGCAGGCCGATGGCGGTCTCTCTGGCCTTGGCCTTTCCGTCCACGCGGTCGCACATCCACTTCAGGACCCTGCTGTTCTCGCCGAAGCCGGGCCACATGAACCTGCCCGCGGCATTCTTGCGGAACCAGTTCACGTAGAAGATGCGCGGTGCGTTCCTGCCGAGCCGGTCGCCCATGGCGAGCCAGTGCTGGAAGTAGTCGCCCATGTTGTAGCCGCAGAAGGGCTTCATGGCGAAGGGGTCGCGCCGGAGCGCCCCGATGTCGCCGATGTTTGCCGCCGTGGTCTCGGAGGATGCCGTGGCGCCAAGGAACACGCCGTGGTCCCAGCCGTAGGACTCGTTCACGAGCGGCACCACCCCCGCCCTGCGGCCGCCGAAGACGAAGATGTCGATGGGCACGCCCTCGGGCTTTTCCCAGTCCGCGCAGATGACCGGACACTGCCTGGCCGGTGCGGTGAAGCGGGCATTGGCATGGGCCCCGACGTCCCTGGACGCGGGCGTCCAGTCGCGTCCCTTCCAGTCGATGCCGTGCGCCGGCGGCTCGCCGTCCATGCCCTCCCACCAGACATCCCCGTCGTCGGTGAGCACGCAGTTGGTGAAGATGCAGTTCCCCTTCAGGGTGTCCATTGCCATGGGGTTCGAGTCATAGGAGGTGCCGGGCGCGACGCCGAAGAATCCGGCCTCGGGGTTGATGGCGTAGAGCCTGCCGTCGGGTCCGATCTTCATCCAGGAGATGTCGTCGCCGATGGTCTCGCACTTCCACCCTGCAACCGTTGGCTGGAGCATGGCCAGGTTGGTCTTGCCGCAGGCCGAGGGAAAGGCCGCCGCGATATGGTACCGCCTGCCCTCGGGATTGGTCAGGCGCAGGATCAGCATGTGCTCGGCCATCCACCCTTCCCTCCTGGCCATGGCCGAGGCGATGCGCAGGGCCAGGCACTTCTTTCCCAGAAGGGCGTTCCCGCCGTAGCCCGAGCCGAAAGACCAGATGAGGTTCTCTTCCGGGAAGTGGCTGATATATTTCTTCTCGATGGGGGCGCAGGGCCACGGGACATCCTTCCGGCCTGGCTCAAGAGGCGCTCCCACGGAATGGACGCAGGGGATGAACTCGCCGTCCGCGCCGAGGGCCTCCAGGACCTTCGTGCCCACGCGGGTCATGATGTGCATGTTGCACACCACATACGGGCTGTCCGTGATCTCGATGCCGATCTTGCTGATGGGCGAGCCGATGGGTCCCATGGAGAAGGGGATCACGTACATGGTCCTTCCCTTCATGCACCCCTCGTAGAGCCCCCTCATGGTCTTCTTGAGTTCCTCCGGGTCCATCCAGTTGTTGGTGGGCCCTGCCTCCATCGGGTCGGGCGTGCTGATGTACGTCCTGTCTTCCACTCGCGCTACGTCACTTGGGTCCGAGCGGAAGAGAAAACTGTTGGGACGCTTCTTCAGGGGCGTGGCGCTGCCGCCTGCCACCATCTCCTGCATGAGGCGGTCGTATTCCTGAGAGCTTCCGTCACACCAGTGGACCGCACCGGGCCGGCACATATCGGCCACTTCCTGAACCCACTGCCTGAGCTTTTCGTGGCTGCTGGCTGCACTCATTGCATCATTCTCCTTATGGATTAAGAATTGAAAACAACCGCATACTATATAGAATAGGATCCAGGAAATCAATAGAGTGATTCAGGCGGACTATTTCAACCTCTTGATGAACCCCCGGAGCATCCCCCGGCGTTCTCGGCAGGCGCTTGTCCGTTCGGGGTCGCAGAAAGGCCTGGCAAGGAGCATACCGGCCAGGAACCCGCCCACGTGCGCCCAGAAGGCGACGCCCCCCCCGGTACCGCCGATGGAGAAAAAACCGCCGGCAAGCTGCAGCAGGAACCAGTAGCCGAGCATGAAGTAGGCCGGCACCACGATCCGGGTGAAGAAGAACCCGAAGAACACGAGCATGTGCACCGGTGCCCGGGGGAACAGGATGATGTACGCCCCCATGATCCCGCTGATGGCCCCGGATGCCCCCACCATGGGGACCGCGCTGGACGGGTGGGAAACCAGCTGGAGGGCCAGGGCCACGAGCCCGCAGGCGAGATAGAACACGAGGAACTTGACGGAGCCCATGGAGTCTTCCACGTTGTCGCCGAAGACATAGAGGAACCACATGTTGCCGATGATGTGCAGCCACCCGCCGTGCATGAACATGTGGGTGATGACGGAAAGGATGTTGGGGGTCGCCTCCACGATATAGTTAACACCGGGCCCCACGGCGACCGATGTCCCCGGCGGAACCGCGCCCAGGAGCTCCCCGGGGATCACGCCGAACTTGAATACGGACACGGTCAATTGCGGGTCCATGCCGAGGCCCTGAAGCAGTATCCACGAGGCCACGTTCAGGGCGATGAAGGTGTAGGCGATAAGGGAGGGGTGCAGGGTCGGGTTGTCGTCACGGATGGGGAACATGGGGCCTCACTGTACTCGATGTATCCATTGTATGTCGCACGACTCCACGTGTTTATCTGGCAATATTACCAGGGCGTGGCATCATAGAAGTCCTTTGCCGCCCGAATGACGCCGGAGGGTGTGGGGGCTTTGTCCCCCTCGAGAAAGATGCCGATCTCTTTCAAGTAATCCACGGGGCCGAATGCGGCATGTTCCGAGCACCCTCTCTGCCGCTTCATGTACACCACCTTGAGCACGACGGTGTCGGAGACGACCCTCCTGAGCTCGTGGTCGCTTTCGAGCAGACCGATCTCTTCGTTGATGATGTCTTCATGCTCCCGGATGAACACGACCATGGACGCCTCCGCCGGCTCCAGGCGGAAGATCTGGCCGGTCACGGCGCCCGCGAGCGCCTTGGCCTTTTCTTCAGAAAAACGCAGCATATAGCGCTTGAAGAGTCTCACATACACCCCTGTCAGCACCTGCTTCTCCGCTTTGAGCAGATCCTGTGGTTTCGGTATCATCAC
>JALOOZ010000199.1 GCA_025454155.1 Thermodesulfobacteriota bacterium | reverse complement strand
CCTGAGCGAATCTTTCTCATTTGATGAACCGGTCTGAACGACCTGGACGCCGTATTCGCCGAGCAGCATCCACCTGGGCAGACCGCTGGCGAAGAACCGGTTGCGCCACCCCCATCCGATGTTGCCAGAGCCGACTCTTCGGCATCCCCGGCCTCGCCCGTACCCGTATCCTGGAGAGGCCCCCGCATATCCGGGCATATCAGCACCTGAGCAGTATCCAGCCCTTCGGCCGGCCATTGACCGCATTCCCAAGGGTCCAGTTCCGTCTCCTCTCGGCATCATGATCCTCCTTTTCATGGTTTTTCCTTTTTTTCACATTTTCCCTTCGGCCTTCGAGTCATGCCTTTCAGGCCCTTCAATGACGGCCGGACCGACAACCTCTGCCCTGACCCGCTGCGGTTCCTTCCGTTTTTCCACCAGGCGCCGCGCAAAGGCCCTGATCCTGCTGTCGGGCTGCCGCAGATCGTGCACGGCCATCCCTGCCAGCCATGCCAGCACCGGACCGACGATGGGGGCCCTCCTGAACAGGCGCCCCGGTATCATGGATGCACCGGGCAGGCTCCTTCCCAGTGACTTCAGTATGGACCCTCTCCCCCACCTGAACCTCCATGGTCCTCCCGAGTGTGTATTCATGGCCTCTGGTCCTCTTTTGATTGTATTCCTGTCATCCGCTCTCCCCTGACAAGTGCACTCCCGCATATGGGGCACTGTTTCCGCGAGCAGGGGAAACCCCGTTCGTGCGGCTCGCAGTGAGAGCAGTCCGGACAGATACATATGAAACCGGTTTCCCCCTGGGTGGCATTCCCCATGCCGAACCGACCCTGTTCCGCACCGAGACCCCTTCCCCTGCCTCCGCGCCTCCCAGGCTGCCGGCAGCACCCGGGCATGGCGAAGAGTTCGTCGAGGGTCCTGCCATCGTGCCATGCCTGGATCACCTCGTGCAGGTCCCCTGCTACGAACGGGATCACCGTGATACCGTAGGATGCCACGAGGCACTGCAGGGGACGCGATATGGCGCCGCAGACCAGCGTGTTCACCCCGTACCCCGCCAGACACCGGGCCTTGGCCCCCAAGTCGTCGGCCGGCATGGCCTCCTCGGCCTCGCGTACGATCCGGCCAGCATCGCTCTCCACGAGGAATAGTTGCCTGGCCACGTCGAATACAGGGGCGATTCGGTTGTTCCAGGAAGAAAACGCTGTCTTCATATGCTCTGGACGATCCACCTTTATCCTGAGGTGAGCACGGACCATGCCAGCCACTCTCCAGAGGGCGTGGATGTCTTCACCATACCGATATACCTTGATTATACGGAGAATCAGGCGTGTGCAGACATGCTTCATCGGTCGCGTTTTTGCGACCTTTTATCGATGGGAAGGTCTCAGTTCTGCTACTGTGTCATCCGCCGGCGGGCACGGCCGTCTTTGCCCGGGACGGCGATCCCAATCTTCTTCATTTTCCGGAACAAGGTGCTCTTGTGGATGCCGAGTTCACGGGCCGCGGCCAGGCGGTTGTTCGCATTGCGCTCCAGGGCCTTCCGGATGGCCTGGGCCTCCATCAGCTCGCCCGCCGATTTCAGGCCCGGCTGAGCCGGGTGCTGGATGTAGCGCGCCGTCAGCTCCTCGGGCAGGTGGCCAATACCGATGGAGCCTTTTGCACACAGGATGAAGGCTCGCTCGACGACATTCTCCAGCTCGCGGATGTTGCCGGGCCAGTCGTGGGCCATGAGCAGAGACAGGGCCTCGGTGGTGATCCCCTGGATGGATTTCTTCTGCAGGGCGTTGAAGTGAGCGATGAACTGCTCGGCCAGCAGCGGGATATCCTCCTTGCGCCTCCTCAGCAGGGGCAGCTCCAGACGGACCACGTTCACCCGGTAGTAGAGGTCTTCGCGGAACAGGCCCAGTTTTACCTGCCGGGCCAGATCCTTGTTGGTTGCTACGATGATCCGGACATCTGCGGTCTCGGTCCGGGTGGAACCGAGGGGTTCGTAGGTCCTTTCCTGAAGGACACGCAGGAGTCTCATCTGCAGGGCCGGGCTCACCTCGCCGATCTCGTCGAGGAACAGGGTCCCTCCTTTTGCCAGGGCGAACCGGCCGGGCTTGTCCCGCGCGGCACCGGTGAATGCCCCTGCCTTGTAGCCGAAGAGCTCTGATTCCAGGAGCGTGTCGGGCAATGCGCTGCAGTTGACCGCAACGAAGGGGCCTTCGTGCCGGGGACTCAGGGCATGGATGGTCCTGGCCACAAGGTCCTTTCCCGTTCCGGTCTCACCGAGGATGAGCACCGTGCTGGGGCTGGCCGCCACTGCCGGGATTACTTCGAAGACCTTCTGCATGACGGAACTCCGGCTCACGAGTTCACCCACACGGGAGCGCCCTGCAAGCTCCTGGCGGAGTTCCTCGAGCTCGGTCAGGTCGCGGAAGGTCTCTGCCCCGCCCACAACACTGCCCCGGGCATCCTTGAGCATGGCCGTGGAGACGCTGATGGGGATACGTTGGCCCTTGGCATCGATGATGTAGCACGACTTGCCGATGATGGGCTTCCCGGTCTTCAGGGTCCGCTTCAGGGCGCAGTCGGTCTCGCACATGCTGGAGCGGAAGACCTCTGAGCAGAGCCTCCCCACAGCCTCACTCCGCGGGATGCCCGTGATCTCCTCGGCAGCGCGGTTGAACGAGGTGACGACCCAGTGCTCGTCCACGGTGAACACACCGTCCGAGATGCTCTCCAGTATGGCGTCAGTGGGTGCCGCCATGGTCGTGCCCTGTCTTTTCTGTGCCATTATCCCGTTTTCCCGGCATCATGCCCCTTATACAGGGAGCCTGGTCCGGATTCTTACCACATCCGCACCGTTCCTGAAAGGTCTCAGGGGTTTTCGTCACCGGTCTTTTCTGGAGGAGCTGTCTCCTGCGCGGGGGCCTCCTGTTCCGGCACAACCTGCGCCGGGGGCCCGGCCATCTCAGCGATCCACAGGGGGTGGCGGTGCTCGGCGTAGTCGCGCCTGATCCGGCCCGTGAGGATGGCCCTGATCATGGGCCGGTTGGGCTTGATGATGATGGCGGCCATGTGGGCAAAAAGGCCAGCACGAACAGGATGAAGAAGAGGTTGTGCGCCCAGGTGGCCCAGAGCACGAGCCACAGGTCCATGTCCGGCGCAAAGAGGTTCTTCCAGGTCTTGACCAGCCCGCTGACGATGAGCCCGGCAATGATGACCGCAATGCCCGCGTATGCGAGGCGCTGTTCCGGGAGATACTTGGCGAAGGGCGGCTCCTCGCCCTTGCCGAAAAAGGACGTGATCACCTCCCAGGACTCCCTGAGGTCGCCTTTCTTCGGCAGGATGGACCGGTGGCCCATGAACCCGTGATAGACCACGTGGAACAGGCTTGCCCCCACAAAGACAACCGAGGCCGCGTAGTGCAGGGAAAGCGAGAATATGTAGTCTCCGGACCACCTGAGCCCAAGATCTCGGTGATGAAGTACCGCCTGGCAATGGGGAGCTCGAAGACACCGGTCAGCACCAGGGCTGGTTTGTCAGATGTGCGAACGATGGATTCGAATGTAGTTTCATTGGCATCAATGACCTTTTTGCCATCGCTCATGACTCACTCCTTTACCTTTGTCTCTTTGGTTTTTTATGGAACTACAGTATAGTTAGCCTTTCCTGAAAGAGCGTTCATTGATCTAGATCAACGGTATGCAACAAAAAATTGTCTCTGAGGAAGGGCCGCTGTGAAGACAGGAAAGAACCGCATGTGCCCGGTGGAACGGGAGGACCATCTCGATACGGGACTCCGGACTTGGATACGGAATCCATGGGAACCTCGTGTAGTGTCAACAGACATGATAAAGATGATCTGAAAAGGAGGACTTATATTAAATGCTAAAATCCAAAAAACGGAATGACAACGGGATCGCGATAGAACTCAATACATTATTCAGTGAAAAGGACAAGTTTCATAATCCAGGTCAGTTTGTACAACGCCAATTCAAAGAACCCCTTCACTTCTTGCACAATCTATTCGACTTGCTTACCTATACTCCTGATTTAATCCGAGTGTACCTTGGTAGAGCCATCTCTCCCCGCTTTCGAGAGATGATCATGTTGACTGTAGCGAGTACCAATGATTGCAATTTCTGAACAAATGCTCACTCTCGATTCGGTCGAATCGCCGGTCTCAGAGATGAAGAAATCCAGCTTCTTGGTCATCTGAAAAAAGAGGATTTCGACGAGCAGCAATGGATTGCATTAACTTGGGTTCGTGCCTATATCCTTTTTGAAGGCAACTTCCCGGATAAAAGCGTGGACGAAATTTTCTGTAGGGCCTATTCTTTCAGTGAACGGAAGGCCATATTCGCCACACTGAAACTCATGCTGTTCTTTAACATGTTCTTCAATGTGTTCAGTAAAAAGGGGTCCCGCCTGTTGAGAAGGTAAAGACGTACTGTGGTTACAAAATATATCTCATTCTCATCTAATGGTTATGCTCTCCGCAACCATCATGAGCGGTACATGCTGATCCCGAGTCGCTCAACGAGCCGTTGAGCCATTCCTCAACAACTTTTCGCACCTCGCCGCTGCACCCGCGTACAACATCAATACCGTGAGC
>JALOOZ010000198.1 GCA_025454155.1 Thermodesulfobacteriota bacterium | reverse complement strand
CTGAATGAACAGCGGCGGCAGTCCGGCCAGGTCTGCATAGTGCGGAGACACCAGGGGTTCATGCGGATCGTATCCACCCAGATACATCCGCGTGAACACTCGCTCTTTCTTCGGATAGATCACGATATCAGCTCGTGCGTTGGTCTTCCAGGTCTCACCGGAATAGGTATGATCGGTCATGGGTGAAAGACAGACAGCCGCGGCAGGCAGCGGCATGCCCAGATCCCTGAGCTTTATCAGGAGGGCCACAGCCAGGCCCCCGCCCGCCGAGTCCCCTGCGATGGTGACGCGATCCGGGGCGGCATGGTGTGTGCTCAGCCATGAGTAGGCCGCCAGGGCATCGTCCAGGGCAGCAGGGAAGGGGTGTTCGGGGGCAAGACGGTAATCAATGACAAGGGCACGGGCTTTTGCCGCATGGGCGATGTTGGCCGCGAGAGCACGGTGGGATGTGATGGAACCGGAAACAAAGGAGCCCCCGTGGAGGTACAGGACCACCCGGTGCGCCACGGAATCAGGGGTTGTAATCCATTCGGCAGGAACTCCACCGGCATGCTCCTTCTCGCAATGGATGGCGGTCGATGTCCTGAACATGGATCCCAGCTTATCCAGCTCGGTGCGTTCCTTCACCAGATCCACCTCGCCATCCGTTCGGGAGAAGGTGTGCTGCAAGCGGAAGATCCAGGTGAGCAGTCTCCCCTGCCAGCTCATATGCATGATCGACCTCCAAATACTCTCTGTTTCATCACTTGAAGACGGTAGAGCCTATTGCGAGGAATCCCGCACATGGGCCGTAATCGCGTCGATGATCCGGGGCCATGCACCGCCATGCGGAAGATCATGGCCCATGCCTTCGATCACCATCAGTCGAGCCCCTGGAATGGACTTGGCCGTGGCTTCACCACCCTCCACCGAGACAAGTGGGTCCCTTGTCCCATGGATGACCAGCGCGGGTACATCCACAGAGGCGAGGGCAGGCTCCCTGTTGGTCTGAGTCAGGATCGCTAGGAGCTGGCGGGCGATTCCCTGGGGATAATAGCACCGATCGTAGGATTCGGCCAGTATGTTGTAGGTCCACGTTTCATCGATGGGATAACCAGGACCATGCAGGATCTGGAAAAGCCGCATCATGTGTCCTATGCTGGCTTCCCGCTCCCTGGGAGGCGGAGTGGCGAGCAGCCCGATCACCTCGGGCTTCGGCTGCGGTAGTCTGGGATTGCCGGTAGTGGAGTAAATGCAGATCAGACTCAGGACCCGGGAGGGATGCCGGATGGCGATCGTTTGTGCGATCATGCCGCCCATGGACATGCCGCAGATGTGGGCCCTCTGGATTCCGAGGGCGTTCAGGAGACCCACCCCGTCCTCGGCCATGTCATCCAGGGTGTAGGGCGGCGAGACTTCCTCCTTCCGCATGAGTTTCTCGAAGGTCTTCATCAGGTCCGGGACACCTGCATCTTCGCACTTGGAGGACAGCCCGACATCCCTGTTGTCATATCTGATGACATAGTTGCCGCTATCTGCGAGGTCTCTGCAGAGACCGTCATCCCAGTGGATCATCTGCCCCCCCAGGCCCATGATCAGAAGGAGCGGACGGCCGGCAGCGCTCCCAAAGGTTTCATACTCAATTCGTATTCCATGTGCTTGTGCACTCGGCATAGGGATCCTCCTCAAGAAAAGGTCCTGCGGTTTTCATATAGATAGGATAAGGTGCTTTATCTCTCATGCAATATGGAGGTCACCTCTAGGCCCCGCTCCCCAGCACCGAAACACCCCTGGGGTCGATCACCAGGCTCACTTCGCGGCCAGGAGACAGAACGGGTGTGTCGTCAGGGAGGTCGAACATGAGCCTCACGCCCGCAGGGGTTTCCATATCCAGGGTGTAGTGCTTGCCGCGGTACAGGACGTCCCGAACGATCCCGGTGACCCTCAAGGCAGGGCCCCCGGACGATGGGCCGGGGGATTCGAGCCTTGCCGAATCGGGCTGCAAGAGCAGGACCGCCGGACCGGTTCCCCTGGGCGGCATGTTCTCCACCTGGAGGACACCGAACTCGGTCATGACATCCCCGCCAGGGGAAGCGGTGCCTTCAATGAGATTCTGGAGACCGAGAAACCTGGCGACTGCCGGGTTTCTCGGATGCCGGTAGAGCCTCTCGGGGCGGTCGAGCTGCTCGATGCGGCCTTCTGCCATGACTGCGATCATGTCGGCCATGGCGTAGGCCTCGGCCTGGTCGTGGGTCACCAGCACGCAGGTGACCGAGATGGTCTTCAGGATCTCCTTGAGCTCCACCATGAGGTGTTCCCGCAGGGCCCTGTCCAGGGCGCCCAGCGGTTCGTCGAGAAGGAGGAGCCGGGGCCTGGCCGCCAGCGTGCGCGCCAGGGCGACCCGCTGGCGCTCGCCGCCTGAAAGCTCGCCCACGTTCCTGTGGCCGTAGCCCCTGAGCCCCACGAGGCCGAGCATCTCGCCGGTCCGTTCCCTGACCTCCCACCGGGACAGCTTCTGCATCCTCAGCCCGAAGGCGACATTGCCGTACACGTCCTTGTGCGGGAAGAGGGCGAATTCCTGGAACATCATGCCGAAGGACCTCCTGAAAGGCTCCACGCCGGACATGTCCCTGCCGTCGAAGACGATCTCCCCGGAGTCGGGCGTTTCAAGCCCGGCGATGATCCTCAGGAGCGTGGTCTTGCCGCAGCCCGAAGGCCCGAGAAGGCAGAGGATGCCACCCTGCTCCAGCGAAAAGCTCACCCCGTCGAGGACCCTGGTGCCCTCAAAGGTCTTTGAGATGTCCTTCACGCCGAGCAGGGCCATTTCAGATCTCCCCCTCCTTGGAAAGCCGTATCCTGTCGAGCACCAGGAACCCTGCGACGGTCACTGCCATGAGGATGGTGCTCATGGCCATGGCGCACCCGTAGTTCATCTCGCCGGGCTGCCCGAGGAAGCGGTAGATGGCGAGGGTCATGGTGGGGGTCTGGGGCCTGGCTACGAAGACCGTGGCACCGAACTCCCCTATGGATATGGTGAAGGCGAACACGGCCCCCACCATGACAGCCCGGCTCACGATGGGAACGACGACCTTGAGAAACACCTGCAGGGGGGAGCCCCCGAGCATGGCAGCCGCCTCCTTCAGGCTCGGGGGGATGCTCCTCAGGGCGGGCAGGATGCTTCTCACCACGAAGGGGTAGGCCACCAGGGTGTGGGCGAGGGGGACAAGGGCCAGGGAGGTCCTCAGGTTCAGGGGGGGCTCGTCCAGGGCCACGATGAAGCCGAAGCCCAGGGTCACTGCGGATGTGGCCAGGGGGAGCATGAGGACCGGGTCGAGGAAACGTGCCGTGCGGCTGTTTTTCTGCGCAAGGATGAGGGCCGCGGGCAGTGCTATGGCCACGGACAGGACGAGGGTCGCCAGGGCGAAGCCTATCGAGTACAGGGTGGCATCGATGGGGGCGATGGGGAAGAGGGACTGGTCGTGGTGCCAGAAGAGGTATCGATAGAAGTCCAAGGTAAGGCCTTGCCTTGACTGGAAGGACCTGACGACGAGGGCGGCAAGGGGGGCGCACAGGAGGCTCAGGATGATGCACCCGTTGGCACTCAAGATGAACCAGTCCCTGCAGGAGGTGATCCTCCTTTCCGTGACGGCCCGCGATTCCGGGTAGACGGGCAGGGTTGTGGAGCGCTGGAGGGCCCCATAGACCCCCATGAAGCCCAGGGTCAGGAGTATCTGCAGCAGGGAGAGCACCGCGGCCATGGGAAGGTTGAAGAGGTGCACGGCCTGGCGGTAGATCTCAACCTCGATGGTGGAGAACCTGGGGCCGCCGAGGATGAGGATCACCCCGAAGCTGGAGAAGCAGAAGATGAACACGAGCATGGATGCCGCCAGGACTGCCGGCATGATCAGCGGCAGGGTGATCTCCGAGAAGATCCTCCACGGGGAGGCCCCGAGCGTCTTGGCCGCCTCGGCGATGACGGGCTGCAGCCGGGCCCAGAAACCTCCCACGATCCGCACCACAACCGCATAGTTGTAGAAGACGTGGGCCAGGAGGATGAACCAGATGGTGTGATCCAGGGCGATGGGTGGTCCCGCCAGGTTCAGGGCATCCACCAGCCAGGTGTTGACCAGGCCCCGGCCACCGAGCAGGGCCTGGAAGCCTGCGGCAACGACCACGGACGGCAGGACGAAGGGTACGGCGGTCAGTGACAGGAGAAGGTTCTTGCCCGGGAACCGGTACCGTGCAAACACATGGGCGCCCGGCAGGGCGACGGCGAGGGTGAGCAGGGTGGAGACCCCGGCCTGCCAGGTGGTGAACCACAGGACCCTCGCATAGGTACCCGACGACACGAGTCTGGCCAGGGAGCCCGTACCCCATGGCCCCCCCTCCCGGAAGCTCTCCGCAAGGATGCCCCAAAGGGGGTAGAAGAAGAATACCCCCAGAAAGCCCAGTGGTATGGCTGCAATGAGGATGCGGGTAAGGTTCTTGATGGGTCTACCTCAGGACGGCTTCGGTCCAGGCCTCGATCCAGGCCTCCCTCTTGAGCGTGATCACTCCCGGATCCATCGCTACGGGATCCACGGCCACGGCGGCATGCTTCCTGAACACTTCAGGAAGCCTGGCCCTCCGGTTCGCGGGGAAGACGAACATCTGGAGCGGGATGTCCTCCTGGAACCGGATGTCCAGGGCATAATCCACGAACTTCCTGGCGAGGCCGGGATTCT
>JALOOZ010000197.1 GCA_025454155.1 Thermodesulfobacteriota bacterium | reverse complement strand
GAGAGGTACCGGAAAGGGCCTCGTGATCTTCATGAAAACTGCAAAAAACGGGGACAGTATACGTATTTCGGGGAAAAACGGGGACAGAAAACCGGGGACAGTATACGTATTTCGGACAATTCTGAAAGAACATGCTCAATTGCAAGATAACCGAAATACGTATACTGTCCCCGGTTTTCCCGGAGATATGCAAGAAGCCAGAGCGGTACCGAGAAGGGTGGATGCGAGGAAAGCTAGGCGTATGTGTCGATAATTGTGCCGAGGCCCTCAAGCATCTTCACGAGCTCCCGGCCTTCCATCCTCTGGCTGTCGAGCGCGAGCTTGGTGCCGGCGATGTTCACCTTGTCCCGGATCTCGGCCGCCTTGGCGGCGATCATGACCATCTCAAGGGATACATTCGTTCCTCGGATCGGATCCATGCCACTCCTATCGGCAGCAGAAGCGCCATTCTGAACAAAGCCCCGGTCCATGGTACATGGGGGGGCCTGCTCCCATCAGTCGAGCACATAGGCGAAATGCCCGGTGACCTTCAGGGTCTTTTCGCCGTTGTTGTCGGTCAGCGGTCCGAAGGGCGCTGCATCCTCGATGGCCGCCATGGCTGCAGAATCGAGGCTGTAGGAGCCGGAGCTCTTGAGGACCCCGATGTCGGCGACCTCGCCCCTCTCATTGAGCACGAACGTGATGCTCACCTTGCCCTGCTCGCCCTTGATGACCGCCTCCTCCGGATATTCCCATATGCGGAAGATCTTTATCTTGAGCTGGTCGAGATATCCGGTGGCCACACCCCCCTCGGCCACGAAACTCACGCCTCCCTCGGCCTCTTCGTCCTCGGGGGCGGGTGCATCTTCGGCGTTGTTCAATGCTGCAAGCGGCTCCAGCAGTGCTGCCGGTATGTTCACCAGCCTCACCGGGACGGACGGCCGGTCGGCCAATGCCTGCCCCGCCATGATCATGATGGGCTGGATAAGGATCAGCACGTGCAGGAGGGCGGACAGGACAAGGCAGAGGATCATCCGTGTTGGCATGTCCTTATCAAAGACAGTTTGGGCCCGGGGTGTCAAGACACAATCTCGTGATGCACCTCGCCGGCAAGATGGGATGTCCGTATAAAACCTTAGGCCTCAAATGGTCACCGAGCACCCTGTCTGCAGGAGCCTCTTGGCCATGACAAGCCCGATGCCCATGGCCCCGCCGGTGACGACGGCCTTCTTCCTGAACAGATCCTTTAAGCTGGATCCTCAGCTGTTTTCAGTCGACAGGAAGGGTCACATACTCACCGTTGAGGCACACGGGTATCAGCCCGCCGGACAGCCCCACCGTGGCATCGACCGGGCGGATGGCATGGGGTGTCCCCTTGGGTATGTAGACGGCCGACGGCGTGGAAACCTGGTAGGTCTCGTCGCCGAGCATCACCTCGAAGGTGATGGCCTGGGGGTCCCCGATCATGAGGTACATCTCGTCAAAGTCATGCTTGTGGGGCACCGCACGATCCAGCCTGATGGCGATGTCCTTGAGCTCCTGGGTGATCTCCTTGATGAACAGATACAGCGCCCAGGCATTGGCATCCGGTACGAGCTCCCTGCACATCAGCACCGGATACGGGATCACCTGGCTCAAGTCATGGGCCGGCAGCTCGTTCACATTCATGGGACGGCGGACGATCAGATGCTCATATCGATTTTCCATGCATTTCCCCCTACCATAAAATTTGTATGGAATGACTGTATAGTGGACATGTATAACATACATGGGAACAGCGAGGATATGGCCAAGGATACCGACAGCATCATCATCTACGGCGCCGGACTGGCCGGCATGGTGGCGGGTATAAACCTGGCGCGGGCAGGGGCGCGCGTGACCATCTACGACAGGGAGCCGTCCATCGGGGGCTCATCCCAGGTGCACCCTTCGATCCACACCACCCCGCTGCAGCCCGAGAAAACCTGGGACTACATCGGCATGGACCTCTCCGAGTGTTTCGCCCCCACCGGGGAGTACCCCGCATTCTGGTACAATGCGAAGCGTATCACGCTGCCGCCCTATGTGAACAACGCGAAGGCCTACAATGTCGAACGGGGCCACCGGAAGAGCTCCATCGATATCAGACTCCAGGACATGGCCCTGGACGCCGGGGTGAAATTTTCATTCGGCCGTGAGCTGAGCCCCGGGGAGCTGAAGAACGCCCCTCCGGGGAGCATCATCGCCACGGGCCTGTACAAGGAGGTCTACGAGCTGACGGGCGTCGACTACAGCACCACCTATGGATACCTCTCGACCATACCGTGGGAGCCGGGCGACGTCAGCGGTGCGATCCACATGGGCACCTTCAGCGTGGACTACGGCTATACCGCCTCACTCAACGGGATCATGTTCGGGCTCCTCTTCTCGCGCAGGCCCCTGGTCGACCACGACCTCGAAAGGTTCACCGGGGTGCTCGGAAAGGCCCGCGGCATAGAATTCCGGAAATGGGGCACCTTCACGGGCTACTTCCCGCGCGAGACGAGGCTCTTCTGGGGCGACAAGATCCTCGCCGGGACGCTCTCCGGGATGATCGAGCCGTTCTGGGGCTACGGGATCGTGGGCGCGCTCATCTCCGGGAAGGTGGCCAGCCTCGCACTCACCGACCGCAGGAAGGCCGAGGCCGATTTCGCGCGGTTCACCGCCGGCTTCTCGACGAAGCTCGCGCGCAAGGAATCGCTGGACCGGATGCCGTTCAACAAGCAGCTCCTGAGGCTGGGGATACTCAAGGCAAGGTTCGCCTGCTGGAGGAACCCCGCCCTCGGGAAGGCCGTGAAGGAACCGGTGCGCTGGTTCAAATGAATGACGCCCCGAGGCAATGAACCTGAAGGGACGCCCGGGAGAACTCGTGCAGGCGCTTCATCCGCACGGACCGGGAAAAAACTGGAACAGTCATGGAGGTGTCATGAACCGCGATGAAATGATATCGGTCATTACGAGTACCATTCCCTGGGTGAAGATGAGCGGGATCCGCGTGGACGTCTTCGAGGACGGCCATGTGAAACTCGTCGTGCCTGCCGCGAACCACATGAATCATGTGGGCATAATCTATGCCGGCACGCACTTCATGCTCATGGAGGTCGCCGGCGCGGCCCTGTTCCTGACCCTGTACGGCGTCGAGAAGTTCATACCCATCAACAAGGGGATGAGCATCCGGTTCCTGAAACCCGCCACGACGGATATCACCTGCGAGCTCAGCATGGGCAGGCAGGAGGCGCAGGAAAAGCTCAAGCCCGTCGAGGAAAGGGGCAAGGGAGAATGGGTGCTCGACATGACCGTCACCGATGCGGGCGGCACGACCGTGTCTTCCTCGACCTGCACGTACTACCTTATCCCGTCACCGCTGGCGTGACCCGTATGCCCTGAACGATATACGTATGCTGTCACCGTATTACTTGTCACCGTATTACTTGAAGAATATACGTATACTGTCACCGAATTGATTGACTGAAATACGTATGCTGTCCCCGAATTACTTCCCCGGATTACTGGATGCTGCGGTCCAGGTGTTTGGCCAGCCTCTTGCCGAGCGACACGGCGGTCCACACCACGGGAAGCCCCATTGACGAGGGGAGAACGCTCGCATCGCAGCAGTAGAGGTTCTGGATCCTGGTCTCCAGGTTCTTGTCCACCACGACGCCGATCCTGCACGAGGCGGAGGGGTGTGCGCCGGAAGGGTTGTACGCGATGATGGAGTCTTCGGAGGCACCCGCCTTCTTCAGGACCTTCCTGATGATCTCCACGCCCTTGTCCAGCCGCTTTTTGTCGCGCTCAGTCGGGGCCTTGGAGAACGGGAAGATCGGGTTGTCGGGATAGATCTCGCCCCTGAGCTCGTCCCGGATCTTGACCATGATGCCGGTGAACCTAAAGGCGTCCCTCATGCGGGGAAGATACCGGGGACCCTTGAGCAGCGCCATGATCGACTGCATGGCCCAGTTGGGGAACACCGGCAGGATGATGATCCCGTCCGATTCGTAGTGCTCCATGGTGCCCACGGCCATGGGCTGTTCATGGGTGGTGTTCATGCCGGGGATGACCCCGCCCACGAACTGGAGGAAGTCCACGGCAAAGGAGCGGCCGGCCTCGTCGATACCCGCCCTGCGCAGGATTCCCACGTTGGACGTCCCGCCGGACAGGACTATCCGTTTGCCGAAGAACTGCTGCTTCGTGCCGAAGCTGCTGGTCCTGACGCCCACGGCCCTGCCGTTCTCCCTGATGACATCCGTCACCCTCGTGTGCAGGAGGAGGTCTGCCCCGTTCCGCACCGCCTCTTCGCCGTACTCGCGCGCCGTCCATTTGGCCTGCCTCGGACAGCCGAGCATGCAGTCCGCACAATCGGGCACACACCGGTCCGCCCGTATGAACTTCTCGGTCTTGGTCCAGTGATAGCCCAGATCGTTGGCCGCATCGAGGAGCCTGAGGTTGGTCCTGCCGACGAGCTCGTCGGGCAGCACGTCTACGTTCATTTCCTTGCGTGCCTCCAGGGCCTCCTCCTCGAGATCGATGCCGACCTCGTCAAAGACCGCCCTGGGAGGGGGCACGGCGGCACCGCAGCTGATCATGGATGCACCCCCGAAATTCTTGGGGATCACGACCACGTTGAGCTCCTTGCTCAGGGTGAGCCCGAAGTTCTTCAGGATCATGGCCATGGACAGGGTGTTGCCGAGGAACCGCCAGTTGCCGCCGCTT
>JALOOZ010000040.1 GCA_025454155.1 Thermodesulfobacteriota bacterium | reverse complement strand
AGCCATGAAATATTTTCACTTGGAGTTTCATCGATCTAGATGTCCAACCGAACTATTTTTTCAAGGGGCCTTGAATCCCTTGATGGTGGCCACTACAACTCTGTCATCAGGATTTACTGATAAAGGGAGGTAAATACCATGAAAAGAACTGTAGGAAGTTTGATCGTATTGTTGGCCTTAGTATCCCTTGCATCAGTGACCTTCGCTGCACAGGCCACCAGCAGCGAGAAACCGTCCCAGGTGACCTTGACCCAGACGGATGAGAAGTGCGTGGTAAACGTGATAGGCCCCATCGTCTCCATAGACAAGGCAAAGAACCGGATCACTGTAAAGGATCAGTCAGACAAACAGAACAAGGTCATCGTCGTAGGTCCCAATGAGCTCTCCAAGCTCAAGGTCGGCGACGTGGTGAGGTTTGCGCTCTCCGCTTCTCCCCTGGCCCAGGAGGTCGAGGTCATGAAGCTGGACAAGACCAAGAAGGGAAAGTAAGGCAGGGACGTCATCTGAATCCCGTCAGGGCGTTCAGTCCGGGGTAAAGAAGCACAAGAACAGAAATTGCCCGTAAGGTCAAAGGGAGCCATTGGTCTTCCCTTTGACCTTTTTACGTCTCCTCAACCCACATTACCCCGAGCAAGCATAGACTTGTCAGAGTTCGTAGTTATTATCTTTACTCAGAGAGAGGAATTCATCCAGTAACGATGGAGGTGACCGTAATGAGAATCAAACCATCTGTTCATGCCGGACGTACGATGTTCATGGCCGGCATCATCTTTTTCTGTTCTGTTTGTCCTGCTCTTGGCGCAGACGATGTCCCCAGGATGGACAAGGACGAGCTGAAGGCTCTCCTGGACAATCCTGACGTCGTCATCCTCGATGTCCGCACCTCCTCCGACTGGAACCGGAACGAGAACAAGATCAAGGGAGCCCATCGCCTGGATCAGAGCAACTGGGAGAGCCTGGAGACATCATATCCCAAGGAGAAGACACTGGTTGTCTACTGTTCCTGACCCACCGAGCATACGAGTGCCAGTGTGGCACGATCACTCAGGTCAATGGGATACACGAAGGTCTTTGCCCTCAGGGGCGGCTGGAACGAGTGGAACGGGGCCGGCTATCCGGTCGAAAAAAAATGAAGAGAATCCGGGGACGAAATCCGGGGACAGCATACATAATTATCAAAATATGTATGCTGTCCCCGGATTCTCAATATGTATGCTGTCCCCGGATTTCGGGAGGGGGCAGGCATGGCACAACCGGGATCAGTTTCTGAACAGAAGGACTTCGAGGTCAGCCGAGGGTACGCGTACTACGTTTTCACGCTCCTCTTCCTCCTGTACCTCTTCAATTACGTCGACCGCATGGTCGTCTCGTCGCTGCTGCCGTATCTCAAGGTGGAGTGGGCGCTGACTGACACCCAGTGCGGGTGGTTCGCATCGATCGTCACGCTCATGATGACCGTCTTCGTCTTTCCCGTCTCACTTCTCGTCGATCGGTGGAGCCGCAGGAAGGCGATCGCCATCATGGGGGTGCTCTGGGGCTTTGCCTCTGCGGTCTGCGCCTTATCGAGGAGCTTCACCCAGCTCATCTTCACGCGGGCCTTCGTGGGCGTGGGGGAGGCGGCCTTCACGTCTGGGGGGCACGCCATGATCGCAGCCTACTTCCCCGAGGAGAAGCGGGCCACCATGAACGGGCTCTTCACCGCGGCAGTTCCCATGGGGACCGCCGTAGGGGTCATCCTGGGGGGAGTCATCGCGGAAGCCCTCGGCTGGAGATACGCCTTCGGGCTCATGGCGATTCCGGGCCTGATCGTGGCGCTGATCTTCTTCTGGGTAAGGGACTACAAGACCGTGGAGGTCTTCAAGAAGGGCCTCGGTAGCGCAGACCTCAGCGAGACGAAGATGAAACTGGGTGACATAGCGAAGGAGTTCCTCCATACGCCTTCGGTCCTGTTCACCTACCTCGGCTACGTCTGCAATACCTTCGTGACCACGGGGCTCATGACCTGGCTGCCAACGTATTACCATCGGATCGACGGCCTCCCCATGGACAAGGCGGGGGTGAAGACCGCCGTCATATTCCTCCTGGCCATTGTCGGCGCACCGTTGGGCGGGCTGGCCACCGATTACATCCGGAAGCGGCTGCTCAACGCACGGATGAGCGTGCCGGCCGTGACGTCACTCCTCACCGGGCTGTTCCTCTTTGTCGGCTTCTTCTACTGTGAGGGGACCGCCCAGTATCTTCTGCTCATCATGTTCGGGTTCACTGCTCCGATGTTCGCCGCCGGCGGCTCAGCGGTGACGCAGGACGTGGTGCACCCGGGGCTGAGGGCGATGTCGTACGCCCTGGCTCAGTTCCTCATGATGGCATTGGGATACACGCTCTCCCCGATTTTCATCGGGGCGATCTCCGACCGTTCCGACCTCCTGACGGCCTTCAAGTTCATGCCTCTCTTCTGCCTCTGCGGCGCGATCGTGTTCTTCATCGGATCCTTTTTCTACGTGAGGGATCTGCATAAGGTCGAGAGGGTGAGCCTGAAACAGGAGGGAAAGTAGCTTCAGCCAGGGGCAGGTGCGGCACGACAACTATCAGGGGCCTGCATGCACGAGCCCGGAATTATGTATGCTGTCCCCTAAAAAGTGCTTTCAGGCGGGTTCCATGTTCGCGGGCATCTTCACGGCCACGACCCTGCCCTTTGCGCACACGGCCCCCCCTGCAGACACCGTGCTGGTTACAATGACCTTGCGGTCCGATATCTCCTCCACCTTTCCACGGATGGCGAGTTCAACACCCAGGGGGGTGGGCTGCAGGTAATCCACCTGCAGGGAGGCGGTGACGAACCTGAGGGCTGGCTCGGTACCCATCTCCCGGCCGGCCCTGCGGTAGGCTGCCGCCGATGCTGTGCCGGTCGAATGGCAGTCGATGAGCGATGCGATGAGGCCGCCGTACACGAATCCGGGGATTGCGATGTGAAAGGGTTCCGGGGTGAACAGGGCCACGCTCTCGTCACCGTCCCAGTAACTCCTGATGTGATGGCCGTGATCATTGAGCCTTCCGCACCCGTAGCAGTGGCTCAGGTCGTCCGGATAGTATTCCTGGAAAGACTTTTCCTGCATAGCTCCTCCCCTCCTGCTGCACGTCTGATATGTTCATACTAGCACAGCCGGGAACCGGGGACAGACGATAATTTCTTATCATGCACCGTCAGGGCGGGGCCGGTTCCTGAAGATCTGGTAGTAGAGCAGGGGCACGATGATCAGGGTGAGCACCGTGGATCCCACGGCCCCGAACATCATGGCGATGGCCAGGCCCTGGAAGATGGGGTCGAAGAGCATGACGAAGGAGCCCACCACCACCGCGGCCGCGGTGAGCACGATGGGCCGGAAGCGCACCACCCCTGCTCTGATCAGGGCGCTGCGCAGCCCGCCCTTTTCCCGCCATTCCATCTGGATGAAGTCC
This sequence comes from Thermodesulfobacteriota bacterium, assembly GCA_025454155.1. Lineage (GTDB taxonomy): Bacteria > Desulfobacterota > Desulfomonilia > UBA1062 > UBA1062 > MWEI01. Next base: position 12,786 of record JALOOZ010000040.1, on the reverse strand, counting down.
ACGAGCAGGATGGAGTTGCGCACCACGATGCCGGCCAGGGCGATGAACCCGATCATGGACGTGGCCGTGAAGAAGGCCCCGAAGGCCCAGTGCCCGGGCAGGATGCCCACGAGCGTCAGCGGTATGGGCGTCATGATGACCAGCGGGGTCACGAAGCTCTTGAACCACGCCACCACCAGGATGTAGATGATGACCAGCACGGCGGCGAAGGCCCCGCCCAGGTCGCGGAAGACCTCGTAGGTGATGTGCCACTCGCCGTCCCACTTCATGGCATAGCGGTTCTCCAGCCACGGCTGCACGGAAGAGTACTGCCGGAGCTCATAGCCTTCGGGCAGTTTGAGCTTCGCGATGGAGGCCTTCATGTTCCAGATGGCATAGACCGGGCTCTCCTCCCTGCCAGCCACGTCACCGGTCACGTATGTGACCCGCTTGAGGTTCTTGTGGTAGATGGTCTTGTTCTCGAAGCCCTGCTTCACCCTGACCAGTTCGGAGAGGGGGACGAACCCGCCCGCTGGGGCGGGCACCCGGGTCGTGAGGAGCCTGGCGGGGTCGGACCGGTACTGAAGCGGCATGCGCAGCATGATCTCCACCGGGTCCCGCTCCCGCTCCAGGTGCACCAGGCCGGCCACCGATCCGTTCAGCGCCATGCTCAGGCTCTTCGCGATGGTGTCCGTGGCGATGCCGCCGGCAGCGGCCTTTGCCTGGTCGACCTCGAAGACAACCTTGTTCTGGTCGTCCTCCACGAACCAGTCCACATCCACCACGCTCTCGGTCCGGGTGAAGATGTCCTTGACCGCCCGGGCGATCTCCACCTGGCGCTCCGTCTCGGGGCCGTAGATTTCGGCCACCAGGGTGCTGAGCACGGGCGGGCCGGGAGGGATCTCGGCAACCTTGATGCTGGCGCCGTACCGGCTGCCGATGGCCTTCAGGTGAGGCCGCAGGCGCTTGGCGATGTCGTGGCTCTGGGCGCTGCGATCCCCTTTCGGGGTGAAGTTCACCTGGATGTCGGCCACGTTGCCGCCGCTGCGCAGGAAGTAGTGACGCACCAGGCCGTTGAAGTTGTACGGCGATGCAGTACCGACGTATGCCTGGTAGTCGGTCATCTCGGGTACGCCCTTGAGGTATTCGCCCATCTCTCGGGCCAGTGCAGCTGTCCCCTCCAGGGTGGAGCCCTCGGGCATGTCGATGATCACCTGCAGCTCGCTCTTGTTGTCAAAGGGGAGCATCTTCACGGTGACCGCCTTCAAGGGGAGAAGGATGACGGCGAACATGAGCAGGCCGAAGATGGCGGCGAACGCGGCCATGCGCTTCTTCGGGCTGTCGATGAGCGGGCCGAGGATCCCCTCGTAGATCCGGTGGAGCCTCCCCCCCTCTTCCTCTTCAGGCTCGCGGCGGACGTTCTTGAGCACCAGGTAGGAGAGCCACGGGCTCACGATGAAGGCTACGAGCAGCGAGAAGAGCATGGCGGCCGAGGCACCCACCGGGATGGGCCGCATGTAGGGCCCCATGAGGCCCGAGACGAAGGCCATGGGCAAGAGGGCAGCAATGACGGTGAAGGTGGCCAGGATGGTGGGGTTGCCCACCTCGTCCACGGCGCGGATGGCGGTCAGGGGTTCGACTGGGTGCAGGCGGAAGTGGCGGTTGATGTTCTCCACCACCACGATGGCGTCGTCCACCAGGATGCCTATGGAGAAGATGAGCGCGAACAGGGTGACCCGGTTCAGCGTGTAGCCGTAGAGGTAGTTGATGAGAAGCGTCAGGGCGAGCGTCACGGGCACGGCCACGGCCACAACAACCGCCTCGCGCCTGCCCAGGGCCAGGGCGATGAGCACGATGACCGAGACCGTGGCGATGAGCATGTGGTAGAGCAGTTCGTTGGACTTTTCCCTGGCCGTCTCGCCGTAGTCGCGGGTAACGCTCACCTGCACGTCGCGGGGCAGGATATCCCCCCTGAGGGCCTCCACCTTGTGCAGGGCGTCCTTTGCAACAACGCTGGCATTGGTCCCCTTCTTCTTGGACACTGCGAGGGTCACGGCCTCGTACTGGCCTGCCGCACCGGCAACGATTCCTTTCTGCGCGGCAGCCGGGCCCAGGCCCATGAAGACGTAGCTGGAGGGTTCCTCGGGGCCGTCGGTGATGACGGCCACGTTGCGCAGGTAGACCGGGCGGCCCGCCTGGACGTTCACCACGATGCCGCCCACCTCGTCCGCATCGTCGAGGAAGGCCCCGGTCTCCACCACGGTTTCCCTGTTTCCCGCCGGGAAGGATCCGGAGGGGATGATGACGTTGGACTGCTGAAGGGCCCCCATGATCTGGAAGGCCGACACGTTGTGGGCGCTCAGCCGCTGGGGGTCCAGCGTGATGCGCACCTGGCGGCGCTGGCCGCCGATCACGGTGCACTCGGAAACGTCCTGGCCCTTCTTGATCTCGCAGGCGAGCTCCTGGGCGATGCGGCGGAGCTCGTAGCCATTGTAGCGCGGGTTCTCGCTCCACAGGGTCAGCGACAGGATGGGCACGTCGTCGATGGACTTTGCCTTGATCAGCGGCTGGGACACGCCCGGAGGGATGATGTCGTAGTTGGCCGTGAGCTTGGTGGAGAGCTTGACCAGGCTGTCCTCCATGTCCTCGCCCACGTAGAAACGGACAATGGTCAGGTTGGACCCCGGCCTGACGATGGAGTAGACGTACTCCACCCCGGGGATCTCCCACAGGAGCTTCTCCATGGGGTAGGTGACCCGGGCCTCCACCTCGGCTGGTGTTGCGCCCGGATAACCGACCATCACGTCGATCATGGGGACCACGATCTGTGGCTCCTCCTCCCGGGGCGTCACCAGCACGGCGAACAGCCCCAGGAGCAGCGAGGCGATGACGAGCAGGGGCGTGAGCCTGGAGGAGATGAAGGCCCGGGCGATGCTTCCGGAGATGCCGACCTTCTTCATTCCGGGCTCTCCGTGACGATGCCGCCGTCAACGGCCTTTTCCGCTCCTTGGGTGATGATCCGCTCCCCCGCCGACAGGCCCGAGAGCACCTCGATGCCCGTGCCGGCCGCCGGTCCCTCCCTGATGAGGCGGTAGGTGATGACCCCCCTGTCATCGACGATGTACACGCCCGTGAGCTGACCCCTGCGGACAATGGCCCCGGCCGGGACGACCAGGAATTCCCTCGTGCCCACCGGGATGCGTGCCCGTGCAAACAGGCCTGTCCTGAGGCTCTTTTCCGGCATGTCGATCTTCACGGTGAAGGTGCGCGTGCGGGGATCGATGTCGGGCAGCACCTCGCGCACGGTGCCCTGGAAGCTCTTCTTCAGGGCATCTACAGTCACCTCCACGCCCATGCCGGTCCTTATCCTGCCTGAAAATCCTTCGTCGGCATGCACCTCCACGTATGCATCGCCGATGCCCTCGATGGTGAGCAGGGGCATGCCGGGGGACGCCATGCTGCCTATCTCGATGTGCTTTGCAATCACCACCCCGGGTGCCGCTGCGACGATGCGGGTGAAGGCCAGGTAGGTCCCGGCCTCTTCGGCCATGGCCATGGCCCGCTCATAATCGGCCTCGGCCATATCCCTGCTGGTCCGGACCTGGTCCATCTCCTGGCGGGAGATCGCCTGCTGATCGAAGAGGCCCTGGTAGCGTTTCCAGGTGTCCTCTGTCAGCGTCTTGTTCTGCCTGGCTGCATGGGCGGCCATGGTGGCGGCCCTGGCACGCTGCCTGGCGTCGGTGTCGTCGAGGGTGAGCAGCAGCTGGCCTGCCCTTACCGTGTCGCCCTCCTTGACATGCAGGGAGGTGACGGCTGCCATGACACGGCTGGCGACCACGCTTGTTCGGTCGGAGCGCACCGTGCCCATTGCCTCGTACACCTCAGGGGCCTTCACGGGTGCGACAGTGGCCGCAGAGACACCGGTGACGGCCGTGCGTTCCATGTCCGCCTTTCCCTGATCCTCTGTACAACCCGCCCCCATGGTTCCCAGGGCGGCCATGAGGAAGAGGAAGGTGAGGACGGAGACCTTCCGTGTTGCATGGAATCCGAACCATTGTTCTTTCACGACTCACTCCCCCTGCAGTGTTTTTCCGACAGAATACAGAAACGGCCACTTAAAGATAACAAAATATTGGCTTTCCCCTGGATAATCAAGGGTGCGGGTGAAAGAAGAGGCTCCCGGGCGTGTGACCGAAACGCCCGGGGGCCGGCCGATCGTCTCTCAGCAGCTCGTGCAGCCGCCGCAGTCGGATGACTTCTTCATGCCTGTGTTGATGACGAATCCCTCACCCCGGGGTGATAAGACATAGTCAACCTCGATGGGCTTGGACTCATCGAGGAGTTTCTTTTCGATGATAAAGGTGAATCCGTTGTTCTCGAACACCTCGTCGTTCTCGTTTGACTCATCCAGAGCCATCCCCAGCTGGGGTCCGCCTCAGCCGACGCCTGCGATGAATATGCGCAGCGGCTCCACCTTTTCTCTGGTCTTGAAGAATTCCCGGACCATCTCGGATGCCTTTTCCGTCACATTGAACATGTCCCTGTCTCCTTTATTGGTTTGAGTGTGTCTCTGTAGGTATCGGCCTGACTAGCAGCCACAGCATCCGCCGCCGCAGCCCGTGTTCGGCTTCATCCCCGAAGAGATGATGAACCCTTCGCCCTCGGGGGTGCTGATATAGTCCACCCTGATGGGCTTTGCCTGCTCCAGGAGCTGCTTCTCGACCAGATAGGTCTGGCCGGCCATCTCAAAGGTCTCGTCGTTCTCGTTCGCCTCGTCCAGGGCCATGCCCAGCTGCACCCCGCTGCAGCCCGTCCCGGCGACGAAAACCCTCAGGGGTTCCACCTTGTCGCGTGTCTTGAAGAATTCAACGACCTTCTCAGTTGCCTTTTCCGTCACTTCGAACATGCTTTTCTCCTCTTGGGCGCCCGGACCTGCCCAGCAGTTTCTCAAGGCAGGGACTCCCGGCCGTCCCCGTTTTCTTGTTATTGATGATGACCCTCTCCAAAAGGGTTCCGAACTCCTCGGTCACGCCGTGCACCAGACAGTAGCGGACACTGGTCCCGTTGGTCTCACCGGTGACCCATCCGGTATCGCGCAGCACCTTCAGGTGCTGGGACACGGTAGACTGGGCGAGGGGGAGTGCGTTCACGATGTCCCCGCATATGCAGGGCCTGTCAGGCCGCCGGTTGGCCAGCATCCTGACGATCTCCACGCGCAGCGGGTGCGAGAGGCCTCTCGCCAGCTCTGCGAGCTTTTCCTGATGCTCGCATATGTTCTCTGGCCCCGCCCGTTTCGCTCTCATGATCCGTCGCTGGCTGCCGTTCACTCAATGCTCTCCGGATTATCGTATATCTACGATAGATGGTAGTGGATGATCCACTCCGAGTCAAGCGGGAATTCGCAGGCCCTGCCGCGGCACGACTCCCTTAGGGTCTTTTCAGGCGCCAGTCTTTCACAAAATGACAATAATGTTGATGAAATGAACAAAGAGCATTAAACTGGCGGTCGTCACACCCATTCCATTGAAGTGTCAGAGCGAGGGTGCCATGTCGAACGAGGATCTTTATCGGGAATTGTCGAAGAAGGTAGGTACAGAGCATTCGCGGATCGTCCCTGAGATATGGAAGATCGTTTGTTCACCGGATGAAGCTTCGGTGCTCAACGCCCTGCCGGCCACCGTTGAAGAGCTGGCAGATCGCTTCGGAAAGACCCTGCAGGAGGTCGACGGCATGCTCCAGGTTCTTTTCCACAAGGGCGTCGTCTTCGAGGCGGTCCGGGAGGGTAAGACGTCGTACCGGATGCCGAGGCACATCGTCCAGTTCCATGACGCGTCCACCCTCTGGCCGGAGGCGCCGCAGTCGATGCTGGACCTGTGGCGCCGTTACACGGAAGAGGAGTATCCCCAGATCCCGGCCCTGCTGACGGCCATGAAGGTCCCTCCGTTCTTCCGGGTTGTACCCATCAACGAGAAGATCGAAACCCGCAGCCAGGTGCTCGTCTATGAAGATGCCGCCAGGATCGTCGAGGGTGCATCCGTGATCGCGGTCACGAACTGCCCGTGCCGGATGATCATGCATAAATGCGACAAGCCGGTGGAAGTATGTCTCCAGCTGAACAAGGGTGCCGAGTATGCCATCAAGCGGGGTACCGGGAGACCGATCAAAGCCGATGAGGCGAAGGCCATTCTTCGCACGGCCGAGGAGGCCGGCCTGGTGCACCTCACAGAAAACAAGGCAGGGGTCGGGACAGTGATCTGCAACTGCTGCGGCTGCTGCTGCATCGGCCTGCCCTTTGCGAAAAACCCCGAAACCAGCGGCATGCTCGTACCCAGCCGATACCGGGCCGTCGTGGAGCCGGAACTCTGCACGGCCTGCGGTGTCTGTCCGGGTGAATGCCCCGTGGGCGCCATCGTGCTCACCGATGGAAGGATGGCGGAGATACGCGGGGAAGCCTGCATCGGTTGCGGGATCTGCACCCATGTCTGCCCGACGGATGCGATCCACCTCCGGGCGGTGCGGGGAGAGGACTTCATCCCCAGCTGACGGCAGTACAGCCGGTCCGCGAGCATCCCCTCAGCGGTTTCTGATCAGACTGTTGAGCACTCCCTTCAGGTAGGTCGTCGAGTTCAACCGGGCCATGTTCTTTATGATGTCGATGTTGGTATGGAGGTACTGGGTGTCCAGCACCCACATGACGTGGCGTTTCTTGTAGTGGATACCGGCCCTCTCGATGTATTCGCAGGGAAAAACCTGCACCGTGACGGTCTTTGTGCCGTAATCCCTGCCGCACTCGCAGACGGCCGCATGGAGCACGTACCATGGGACAGCGCTGTCCTGGGGGACGATGACCTTGATGCTGTTGATGAGCTCGGAGAGGTTGATCCCCCTGTCGCTCTGGTCTGCCACAAGGTATGCCTGCGGCATGCCGTCATGCAGCAGGGTATGGACCCTGCATATCCTCTTGAGCCCGTACCTGGCATACATGTCCTCGACGGATTCCCCGGCGGTCTTCGGTTTGTCCAGGCAGAAGGCGTCCACCATGATGCCCCCGGAAAGCTTCTTGTACGCCCCATGGAGGTCCCGGATGTCCCTGGGGGTGCTTTCCCTGATGGACCACCCCTTGGGCAGGGCGGGCATGGTGCCGGAGAGGTCGATGCTCATGTTCGCGAACATGTCCATGGAGAGATGCGAAGGGTCGTTCAATGCCTTGAAGACCCTGTTGAAAAAGTCATTGGGAAAATGGTTTTCCGGGGGGGAGTAGATGATCACGTAGTCCATGCCCACCGAAGGCATGCGGGTTATGCTGTCGAAGTAGTTCAGTATCTGGTTCAGGACAGAGTACTCCGTCATTTTCAGTCCGATGTCCTTGGCTGCGAGGTGGTTGACAAGCCAGGCCCTCTCGTAGGCCTTTATCAGGGACACGTGCCCGTAGATGACCCCGTTGCGCTGGTACGTCAGGTTCGCGAAGATATCGGGGCACTGGTGGTAGAGCTTGTTGTAGGTCTCCTTGAAGGCATCCTTGTATTGTGCGATGCAGGTATATTTCTCCGGAAAGATGAAGCCGGATTCGAAGAAGAAGTTCCACAGGGATGACATGTCCACGTCGTACGACACCCGTGCAAAGGGGTCGTCGGCCCTCGAGATGACACCGAAAAGCCGGTTGTAGGACTGGACATCGATGTCCGTGATCAGGAAACCGTACCTGGTGAAGTGCTTTTTCTTCTTCTCCCCATAGACGACCTGGACCGGGCATTTCAGGGTCAGTCCCCCTGCGAACTCTATGCTGGCCTCATCAATGATCATGCCCGGCATGAGGAGGGACGATTCCGTCTCGACCATCACGGAGAACCCCGACGAGTTGATGTCGACTATGTCATAGGACACACCCGTCCCGGTCAGGGGGTGGGAGAATTTCACCTCGGGACTCGGCACGAGATTCAGGCGGGGATTGCGGTTCTTTCTCTCGCTGTATCTCTTCAGGGGGTGGTTCATGGGTGCGACAACGATGGTCTTGCCCTGGTTTTCCGTGCGGATGAGCCTGGACACACCGGAAAAGACCGTCCTGTGGTCACGCATGAGCTCCACTTTGATGTGTTCTTCGGCCATCTCGGATCCGGACGGCAGCCATGCGATGCCCTGCAGCTCGATGCGAAGGCCTGAGGGATTGAACTCGGAGAGGACCCCCGCATATTCGAAGTCGCCATGGCAGACGCGAGCGTTCACATGCTGGCACAGGTACCTCCGGGCGTGTCGTGCCTGGTAGATGATGCCGGTCTTGCGAAGACTCACGGTCACTGTGTGGGGTGTGGTCAGGACAGGCTCCGCCTGCATCATGGTCACGGACTTGCCGTTGTCGATGAGGATCCCCTTGAAGATGAAGTTCTCGAAGTTCTGCGCCGATCCCTCCGGGAGCGAGAAGGTGACCTCCGACCTGATGCATGGCCCGGGGATCACCTGGAAGAGGAATTCCTCCCTGGTGAGCGGGTAGATCATGTGGGCAAACATCTGCCCGTCGACGAAGTTCCTGAGATTGATGGCATTGATAAACTGCTTCTGATCGATGATCGACGAGAAAAAAGGGGATCGCTTCAGGTCCGAACGCCTGAAGGGAATCAGGAAAGGGTTCTCAAGCAATGAATGTTCCCGGGTATTCATACCTCCATGAACAGAACCGTCCATCGTATACCCCCTTGCTTATGATTGTGGTTGTCTTTTTACCAGCCCCCCTGTTTGGAATTGAAGAATCACCTGTCATGATCATACAGGTATTTATTCCGGACACAAGGGTTTTTCTGTGGAAAGGGAGGAAACGCGCTTGAGGGGGGGCCGTGCCTCTACATCCTGAGGCTCGAGTGCTGAGCCCCCATGTCAACGTGAACCGATGGCCTTTGCCAGCTCCTGAATGTGCTCTTCGTCAGGGAGGAAGCCGTCGTCGATCTCATAGGACTTTTTCTGTACATAGATCCTGAAATAGAGCTCTTTCTCGTCAAGCCATCCTTTTCTTCCGCGTTCGACGCGGGTCACGTCGGACTTCATGATGGTCCACTGCCTGAATCCCCGATGAACGATCTTTTCATCGTCGATTTCGAGGTAGTGGGTCTGTCCTTTCCTCACGACCCACCCGCTGAAGATGAACACGGCCCCGCACAGGGCAAAGATGACGCTGGAATCGATATCCTCAGTGGACACGGCGGCGAGGGACACGAAGACAAGCCCTGCAGCCAGTATGATGATGGAGACGAAGTTCCGCCTAGGGGATCGCTTGTAGTATCTCATGCCGGTTACCCTTCAAACCATGTTTGATTTCAGCCCGGTACATGTCCACAATATCGGCAATTCAAATCCCAGATATAAATCGGAGTACCTGATTCCGGTGACAGCTTATGAAAATCCTCTATAATTACGGTGAACATATACGGTGACAGTATACCTAATTCAGCCCCTGGCGTATGGTCGCTTTGCCCGTTATAATACAGGGCTGGTTGCTCATGTCATGCATTGGGGAGGTCGTGCAGAAACCATGACCGGATCGCCACGTGTTGTGGTGCCCGGATGTCCACATCATGTAACGCAGCGGGGAAACAGGCGGCAGAGGGTCTTCTTCCGAACCGAGGATTTCCGGACTTACCGGGATCTCATGGCCCACTGGTGCCATGTATACGGGGTCGAGATCTGGTGCTACTGCCTCATGCCGAACCATGTCCATCTCCTGGCAGTCCCCAGCTCCGGGGATGGGTTGGCCCGGGTGTTCGGCCAGGCGCACCGGCGGTACACCAGGATGATCAATGCCCGGCATGGATGGAGAGGGCACCTCTGGCAGGGTAGGTTCTCGTCGGCAGTCGTGGATGGTGAAGCCCTCCTGGCGACCGCACGCTACATCGAGATGAACCCTGTCCGTGCGTCCCTTGTGCGGTCGCCCGAGGAATACGAATGGAGCAGTGCCGGGGTGCATGTGAACGGAAGATTCGATGTCCTGGCCCGCGGAGGCCCGTTTCGGGAGCTTACATCCGAGTGGAAGGAGTTTCTGGAGCGTGGAACCGGGACACTGGGGAAAGCATGAATCAGCCCCACCGGTCACGATGCAGCGGTCCGGGAAGGGTGGATCGCCCGATCAGGTCAGCATCTGCCCGATCCCAGCCTGGGCTTGTTCTCCTCAAGGACCGGCGAGCTGACCTGGAACCCGTATTCATTGCTGTCGATGAGGATCTTCTCCAGCCTTTTCATGAGTCTTTTCTCGACAACGACAGTGATTCCGTCCTGTACGAACGCGTCGTCGGCTTCTCCCGGCTCGTCCAGAGCCAGCGTGAGCTGGAAGCCGCCTCAGCCGAAGCGGCCCGAGATCCTCACCGGACTTGTCTGCCTGGATGTGAAATAATCCTGGAACTTCTGAACCGCTCTCTGCGTGATCTCGATCATGCGATCCCCCCTGCGGGATAAGGAGCAGACACGATGGAAAGCTTCCTCTTTACAGTATAGGGAAGGGGTCTGCACGAGTCCAGGAAATTCATGAAGGAGGCCTCACTTCTCGAACAGCTCGAGGAACTGCCCGTAGCCCTCTTTCTCCAGGTCGTCCCGGGGGATGAACCTCATGGCCGCCGAGTTCATGCAGTACCTCAGGCCAGTGGGAGCCGGGCCGTCACCGAAGACATGTCCAAGATGAGAGTCGGCATGCTTGCTCCTCACCTCGGTCCTGGTCATGAAAAAGCTCGCGTCCTTCTTTTCCACGATGTTGCCGGGTATAAGCGGCCTGGTGAAGCTCGGCCAGCCGGTCCCCGAGTCGAACTTGTCACGCGAGCTGAACAGGGGTTCGCCCGATACGATATCCACATAGATGCCCTCTCCATGGCTGTTCCAGTATGCATTCTTGAAAGGGGGCTCGGTGCCTTGTTCCTGGGTGACCTCGTACTGCAGCGGCGAGAGCTCCTTCTTCAGGACATCCTTGCCCGGCTTCCGGTAATCTTCAGAGGCGTAGCGGGGCAGCCGGTGCGAGCTGACGGTGCCTTTTCCCCATATCTTCTGCAGGTACTGGTCCCGCCCCGAGTTGTGCCGGTAGAACTTGTACCGGACAGGGCTCTTCTTGTAGTAGTCCTGGTGGTATTCCTCGGCGGGGTAGAACGTGCCTGCCCTGGTGATCTCGGTGATGACCGGCTTGTCGTACCTCCCGGACTTCGCCAGGGCGGCCTTCGACTCTTCGGCAAGACGCTTCTGCTCGTCCGAGTGGTAGAAGATCCCGCTGCGGTACTGGGAGCCTCGGTCCACGAACTGTCCGCCCCTGTCGGTGGGGTCTATCTGCTTCCAGAATACATCCAGGAGCTGCCGATAGGTCACCTTCTTCGAGTCGTAGGTCACCTGGACCGCCTCGGCATGGCCTGTTGTCCCTGAGGATACCTCCTCGTAGGTGGGATTTACCTTGGAACCGCCCGTGTAGCCAGAGACCACGCTGATGACGCCGGGTATCCCCTCGAAGGCGGATTCCACACACCAGAAGCAGCCGCCCGCAAAGGTGGCCGTCTCGTACTTCGCATCGGCTGAAAAGCCGGTGAACGGGTTCAGTATGAGCATGAAGATCAGTCCTTTCATGAGCTTTTTAAACATCCTGGTTTCTCCTTGTTTCCCCCGCCTGTCCTCTGAAACGGGCAGTAGGGTCTGGCCGGTTCAAAGGCAAGGGCTCAGAAGGAAATGGACAGGAACGTCCTTCCATGATTCTTGAATCTGTACCCGGGCGCACTATTAAAGTACAATAGAGTGACTTCAGCCGCTTCGGTTACAGGAGGACTAATCTTGGAGAAACAACACAAGTTTTCCATATGGTACGTTCTCATCGGCATCTGGGTGGTCCTCATCGCCCAGAATGTCATCTCCTCCATGATCGCCGTGAAGACCATCCCTTACAGCCAGTTCCTGAACCTGCTCAAGGCAGGCCAGGTCACCGAGGTCGCCATCACCGAGAACCAGATCCAGGGCAAGTACAAGGAGGAGGACGGCACCGAACAGGCATTCAAGGCGATGCGGGTCGATCCGGAACTCTCCCGGATGCTCGAGCAATACAAGGTCACCTTCAAGGGTGAGGTCGAACCCACCTTTCTCCGCGACCTCCTGTCCTGGGTGCTGCCCATCATGATCTTCATCGGTGTCTGGTACTTCCTCATGAAGCGCATGGCAGGCCAGCAGCCTGGCTTCATGTCCCTGGGCAAGAACAAGGCGAAGATCTACATGGAGGACGAGCTCAAGGTGCGGTTCACCGACGTGGCGGGCGTGGACGAGGCCGAGCAGGAGCTCGTGGAGGTCATCGAGTTCCTGAAGAACCCCTCGAAATTCGGCGAGCTCGGCGGCAAGATCCCCAAGGGGATCCTGCTCGTGGGGCCAGTGGGCCTCGGTGCGGCCCGGGTGAGGGACCTCTTCGTGCAGGCCAAGCAGAAGGCGCCCTGCATCATCTTCATCGACGAGCTCGACGCCCTGGGCAAGGCCCGGGGCCTCGGCGGGATGACCGGGGGGCACGACGAGCGCGAGCAGACATTGAACCAGCTCCTGGTGGAGATGGACGGCTTCGACTCCAAGGTGGGGGTCATCCTCATGGCGGCCACGAACCGCCCCGAGATCCTCGACCCGGCACTGCTGAGGCCGGGCAGGTTCGACCGGCACGTGCTGGTGGACCGGCCGGACAAGACGGGCAGGGCGGACATCATCAAGGTGCACCTCAGGAGCGTAAAGACCGGCCCGGATGTCGACCTGGAGAAGCTCGCGGCCATGACGCCGGGCATGGTGGGGGCCGACCTGGCGAACCTCGTGAACGAGGCGGCCCTGCTG
>JALOOZ010000196.1 GCA_025454155.1 Thermodesulfobacteriota bacterium | reverse complement strand
TACCGAGCGTATCCTCTACTACACGGGGCGGAGCTACAAGATCGGCGAGGTCCATGACGGCCAGGCCACCATGGACTGGATGGAGCAGGAGAAGGAGCGGGGCATCACCATAACGTCAGCCGCCACCACCTGTTCCTGGAAAGATCACATCATCAACATCATCGACACCCCCGGCCACGTGGATTTCACCATCGAGGTGGAGCGCTCCCTGAGGGTCCTCGACGGTGCCGTGGCGGTCTTCTGCGCCGTCGGCGGCGTGGAGCCCCAGTCCGAGACGGTCTGGAGACAGGCCGAGCGCTACCAGGTGCCCAGGATGGCCTTCGTGAACAAGATGGACCGAGTGGGTGCCGACTATCTGAGTGTCGTGGACCAGATCAGGAACAAGCTCGGTGCCAATGCCGTGGCGATCCAGCTCCCCATGGGCCAGGAAGAGCTCTTCTCCGGGGTCATCGACCTCATCGAGATGAAGGCCGTGACCTTCGACGAATCCACCAAGGGCTCCAGTTACTCCTTCATCGATATCCCCCCCGAGCACCGGGACAAGGCCGAGGAATACCGCGAACGGCTCATCGAGGCGCTCTGCGATGCGGACGACACCGTCATGGAGGCCTATCTGACGGGCGAGGTGATCGGAAACGAGATCATCAGAAAGGCGGTCAAGAAGGGCACCCTGATCGGTTCGGTGACCCCCGTTCTGTGCGGGACCGCCTTCAAGAACAAGGGCGTCCAGCTGCTGCTGGATGCGGTGGTGGACTTCCTGCCCTCCCCGGTGGAGATCGGTGCCGTGAGGGGCAAGACCGAATCAGGAGAGGATGCGAGCCGCAGTCCGCGGGACGACGAACCCTTCAGTGCCCTGGCCTTCAAGGTCATGAACGATCCGTACGTGGGGCAGCTCACCTTCATCCGCGTCTATTCGGGCGTGCTGGGCTCGGGCGATTCCGTGTACAACTGCAGCACCGGCAAGAAGGAGCGCATCGGTCGCCTCGTGCGCATGTTCGCGGACAAGCGCGAGGAGATCAAGGAGCTCTTTGCCGGCGAGATCGCCGCGGTGCTGGGGCTCAAGAACACCATCACGGGCCACAGCCTGTGCGACCCGTCCAGGCCCATCATCCTGGAGTCCATGGACTTCCCGGAGCCGGTCATCTCCATTGCCATCGAGCCCAAGAGCAAGACCGACCAGGAGCGGCTCGGGTTCGCTCTCTCCAGGCTCGCCATGGAGGATCCCTCCTTCCGCGTGCAGTCCGACCGGGAGACCGGTGATACCCTGATATCGGGCATGGGCGAACTCCACCTGGAGATCATCGTGGACAGGCTCCGCCGGGAGTTCAGCGTCGAGGCCAACGTGGGCAAGCCCCAGGTGGCATACCGAGAGACCATCACGAAGACCGTTCAGGAGACCGTCAAATACGTCAAGCAGACCGGAGGCCACGGCCAGTACGCCCATGTGGTCATTGCCGTGGAGCCCCTGGAGCCGGCAAACGGCTTCGAGTTCGTCAACAAGATCGTGGGCGGGGTGATCCCGAGGGAATACATCCCCGCAGTCAGGAAGGGCGTCGAAGAATCCCTGGAGGTCGGCCCCATAGCGGGATACCCCGTTCAGGACATCCGGATCTCGCTGCTGGACGGCTCGTTCCACGAGGTGGATTCCTCCGAGCTCGCCTTCAAGATCGCGGGGTCCATGGCCTTGAAGAATGCGATGAAGAAGGCCGGCCCCATCATGCTCGAGCCCGTCATGGACGTCGAGGCGGTATGCCCGGCGGATTATGTCGGGGATGTGATCAGCGACCTCTCTTCACGGAGGGGCAGGGTGCTCGGCATGGACACCAGGTCGGATGTCAGGGTGGTTGCCGCCCAGGTGCCGCTGGCCGAGATGTTCGGCTATGCGACGACGTTGCGCTCTCTCTCCCAGGGACGCGCGACATGGCTAAGGAGACATTCAAGAGGACGAAGCCGCATGTGAATGTGGGGACGATTGGTCATATTGATCATGGGAAGACGACGTTGACGGCGGCGATCACGAAGCATTTGGCGAAGAAGGGGTTGAGCGAGTATGTGGCGTACGATCAGATAGACAAGGCGCCGGAGGAGAAGGAGCGGGGGATCACGATCAACACGGCGCACGTGGAGTATCAGACGGCGAAGCGTCACTATGCGCACATAGACTGTCCTGGGCATGCCGACTACATCAAGAACATGATCACGGGGGCGGCGCAGATGGACGGGGCGATACTGGTGGTGGCGGCGAGTGACGGGCCGATGCCGCAGACGCGGGAGCACATATTGCTGGCGAAGCAGGTGAACGTGCCGGCGATGGTGGTGTTCATGAACAAGGTGGACCAGGTGGACGATCCCGAGTTGTTGGAGCTGGTGGAGCTGGAGCTTCGGGAGCTGTTGAGCGCGTATGATTTTCCTGGGGACGAGATACCGATCATACGGGGTTCGGCGTTGAAGGCGCTGGACTCGGATGATCCTGACAGTGCGGAGGCGAAGTGCATATTTGAGTTGATGGACGCGGTGGATGCGTACATACCGGAGCCTGTCCGTGATGTGGACAAGCCGTTTTTGATGCCTGTGGAGGACATATTCACGATCAGCGGGCGCGGGACGGTGGTGACGGGTCGAGTGGAGCGAGGAGTCATCAAGGTAGGTGAAGAGGTGGAGATCATAGGGATCCGGCCGACGATCAAGACGGTGTGCACCGGGGTGGAGATGTTCCGGAAGACGCTGGACGAGGGTCGGGCTGGGGACAACGTTGGGGTATTGATACGGGGGACGAAGCGTGAGGAGGTTGAGCGTGGGCAGGTGGTGGCGAAGCCTGGGTCGATCAATCCGCACACGCATTTCAGTTCCGAGGTATACGTATTGAAGAAGGAAGAGGGGGGCCGGCACACGCCGTTTTTCACGGGATACCGGCCGCAGTTTTATTTTCGGACCATTGCCATGGAGGAGGGTTTGCGGTTTGCCATCCGTGAGGGTGGAAGGACCGTGGCCTCCGGCGTCATCGTCAAGGTCATCGAGTAGACAGGACAGGGCCATGAGAGACATCATTACGCTGGCATGTTCCGACTGCAAGAGGCGCAACTACAACTCGACGCGGAACAAGAAGAAGACCACGGACAAGTTGGAGCAGAAGAAGTACTGCCCGTCATGCAGGGTGCATACGCTCCATAAAGAGACGAAATAAAACAGTGCAGGCCAGTAGCTCTAATGGCAGAGCGCCGGACTCCAAATCCGGATGCTGGGGGTTCGAGTCCCTCCTGGCCTGCCAGTTTGGTTGGTAGGCGACATATGGAAAACGAAAAACTAGCGGTGTTCCTGAAGGTCCAGCAGTTCTTCAAGGAGATCAGGGCCGAATGGAACAAGGTCACCTGGACGGGGAAGAAAGAGGTCATGAGCGGGACGATAGCGGTGGTCATCATAAGCGTGGCCATCTCGCTGTTCCTCTGGTTCATCGACGCGACCCTGTCTCAGGCAGTCAAACTCGTCTTGGGTGTCGGGTAGAAGAGCATGGATGACAGTCTGGACCATAAGTGGTACGTGGTGCATACCCACTCCAACTATGAGCACAAGGCCAAGAAGTCCTTGGAAGAGCGCATCAAGGCCTACAATGTGGAGGATCACTTTTCGGGAATCCTCGTGCCCTCCGAGCAGATCAAGAAGGCCACCCAGGGCAAGAAGAAGGTCCCTGCCAGGAAGTACTTCCCCGGCTACATACTGGTCAGGATGGCCCTGACCGACAAGACCTGGCACGTGGTCATGAGCACCCCCAAGGTAACGGGTTTCGTGGGCGGGAAGACATCCCCGTCGACCATCCCCGACGCCGAGGTGGAGACCCTGAAGGCCCAGCTCGAAGACGGTATGGAGGCGCAGTCGCTCAAGTGCGAGTTCGCCGAAGGTGACGCGGTGATCGTCAACGAAGGTCCCTTCCAGAACTTCAGCGGAGTGGTGGATGACTGCAAGCCCGACAAAGGGAAGGTCCGCGTGCTCGTGAGCATTTTCGGCCGCTCGACACCCGTGGAGCTCAATTTCGACCAGATAACCAAGAAATAGATTCTAGAGGTAGCACATGGCAAAAAAAATACTGGCAAAGATCAAGATCCATATCCCAGCAGGCGAGGCGAAACCGTCGCCCCCCGTCGGACCCGCACTGGGTCAGCACGGGGTGAACATCATGGAGTTCTGCAAGGCGTTCAATGCCGCCACCGACAAGCAGCGCGGATACAAGATCCCCGTGGAGATATCCGTGTTCCAGGACCGTTCGTTTTCCTTCATCACCAAGAGCCCGCCGGCATCAACCCTTCTGATAAAGGCAGCGGGCGTAGAGAAGGGCTCCTCGGTCCCCAACAAGGACAAGGTGGGGAAGGTGACACGGGCCCAGGTTATGGAGATAGCGAAGCAGAAGATGAATGACCTCAATGCGCAGGACATGGACAATGCCGTCAATATCATTGCAGGCACTGCCCGGAGCATGGGGATCGAGATTGTTGACTGAAGGAGAAGCACGTTATGGCAAGGAGTGGCAAGAAATACGCTGAGGCGAGGAACAAGGTAGACCCTCAGAAGAAATATGCGCTTCCTGACGCGCTCACGCTGGTGGTGGAGAACGCCTATGCCAAATTCGACGAGAGCGTCGATGTGGCACTGCGGCTCGGGGTGGACCCCCGGCATGCGGACCAGATGGTGAGAGGCTCGGTGGTTCTTCCCCACGGCACTGGCAAGACCACCAGGGTCCTGGTGTTTGCCAAGGGCGAAAAGGAAAGGGAAGCCAGGGAAGCCGGCGCGGATCATGTGGGCGCCGAGGACCTGGCGGAGAAGATCCAGGGAGGCTGGCTCGAATTCGACAAGGTCATCGCCACACCAGACCTCATGGGCACCGTGGGCAAGCTCGGCAAGGTCCTGGGGCCCCGCGGCCTGATGCCGAACCCCAAGCTCGGCACGGTCACCTTCGATGTGGCCAAGGCCGTTGCCGACATGAAGGCGGGCCGGGTCGACTTCCGTGTGGACAAGGTGGGCATCGTCCACTGCAGCGTGGGCAAGGTGTCCTTCGGCAGGGACAAGATCCTGGACAACTTCAAGGTGCTGCTGGAGATGATCATGAAGCTCAAGCCCTCCGGGTCCAAGGGGACCTATGTCAAGGGCGTCGCCGTATCCAGCACCATGGGTCCTGGAGTGAGGATCGATCCGTCCGAGGTATCGAGCATACTGAAGTAAGCAAATCCTGGTCAAAGACAGCGGGAGCGCGCGGGAGCGCGCTTAAACATTCCCGCCGAGATCCGGGTAGGAATTCCCCGAGACACCCTTTGACAGGATGAATCCAAAAAAGAAAGGGGTGAGGTGTTTCATTGAAAAGGGAAGAAAAGGAACAGGTGGTGCAGGTCCTGCACGGTGAGCTGGAAAAGTCCCAGGCGGTCTTCGTCACGGATTACATGGGTCTGAACGTGGAGAGGATCACCAAGCTCAGGAGGGACATAGCAGGCGCAGGCGGATCCTATCAGGTCGTGAAGAACACCCTTCTCAGAAGGGCTTCCGAAGGGACGCCTGTGGCGGGCATCGAGCAGTTTTTCGTGGGCCCCACAGCGGTGGCCATCGCCAGAAGCGATGCGGTGGCCGTTGCCAAGGCACTGGTGAACTTCGCCAGAGACAACGAGAAGCTCGAGATCCAGGGAGGCATACTGGGATCGCGGTCCATGAGCCCGGCAGACATCCAGGAGCTGGCGAAGATGCCGCCCAGGGAAGTGCTGCTGGCACGCATGCTCGGATCACTCAATGCCCCGGTATCCAACTTCGTGGGCGTACTGGCCGCGATCATCTCGCAGCTGGTCTACGTACTCAAAGCCATTGAAAACAAGAAAGGACAAGGAGAGTAGCAATGTCACAGATTACCCGTGAAGATGTCATAAAGTTCATCGAGAGCATGACCGTTCTCGAGCTGGCAGATTTCGTCAAGCAGCTGGAGGAGAAGTTCGGTGTCACCGCCGCGGCGCCCGTCGCGGCCGTTGCAGCCATGCCCGCCGCCGGCGGCGCACCTGCAGCCGCAGCCGAAGAGAAGACCACCTTTGACGTGGTCCTCAAGGATGTGGGGCCCCAGAAGATCCAGGTCATCAAGGTCGTTCGTGCCCTGACCGACCTCGGCCTGAAGGAGGCCAAGGATGTGGTGGAAGGCGTGCCCAAGGCCATCAAGGAAGGTGTGAATAAAGACGAAGCGGAAGACGCCAAGAAGAAGCTCGAGGAAGTCGGCGCAGTCGTTGAGATCAAGTAGCAGCTGTTACGGATACCGCTGGAGGGGGAAGGGCGGTGCCTGACCCCCTTTCTTACCTGGCGCATGCATCATAACCCGTAAGAAAGAGGAAGACGAAGAGAGATGATAGAAAGCATCCTTTTAAATCCCCAACTGAGGCGGAAGAACTTCGGGAAACGTCAGACCACTCTGGAGATCCCGGACCTGGTCGAGCTTCCGAAGTCGTCCTATAGTACCTTCCTGCAGAAGGACGTTCCGCCGGAGAAAAGGAAGAACATCGGCCTTCAGCAGGTGTTCAGATCCGTATTCCCCATCAAGGATTTCAATGAGGACGCATCCCTGGAGTTTGTGGAATACCGCCTGGGCGAGTCGAAGTACGACATGGACGAGTGTCTCCAGAAGGGGCTGACCTACTCCGCGCCGGTGAACCTCAAGGTGAGACTCGTGGTCTATGACCGGGACGAGGAGTCAGGGACCCAGAGCATCAGGGACATCAAGGAGCAGGAGGTCTATTTCGGCGAGATCCCCCTGATGACCCCGAGCTCCACCTTCATCATCAACGGCACGGAGAGGGTCATCGTCAACCAGCTCCACCGTTCTCCCGGCATCTTCTTCGACAAGACCACGGCACGGGCGGCGACCGGGGGCCGGGTGCTCTTCTCGGCTCGTATCATCCCTGCCCGCGGCTCCTGGCTCGATCTGGATTTCGACGCCAAGAACATTCTCTACCTGAGGATCGACCGGCGCAGGAAGATGCCCGTTACCACCCTCATGAAGGCCATGGGATTCAGCAACCAGGACGTCCTGGCCATCTACTACCCCAGAGAACGCTTCACCTTCGAGGGCGATACGGTTCACAAGCACATCGACATCGAGAGCCTGGTCGGCCTGAAGGTGGACTACGATATCAAGCTCAGGGGCTCCGATGAGGCCGTGGTCAAGGCGGGTCGCAAGATAACTGCCAAGACGGCCGGGAAATACAAGGGCAGGGCCTTCGAGCCCATCGTCCTGGAGGAGAGCGATCTCCTCGGCAAGGTGCTGGCCGAGGACATCGTGAACTTGGAAACCGGCGAGATCATCGCCGACGCCAACGAGGAGATCACCGAGGAGTTTCTCGAGAAGCTGCACGAGATGGGCGTCACCGAGATCGAGATCATGTACAGCTCGTCGCTGAGCAAGACCCTGGCCCTGGACAAGGTCGACACCCCCGAGGAGGCGCTCATCGAGATATACCGGCGCCTGAGGCCGTCGAACCCCCCCACCCTCGAGATAGCCACCCATTTCTTCGAGAACCTGTTCTTCAATCCCTCCTACTATGACCTCTCCCGGGTGGGCAGGATGAAGATCAACCAGAAGCTCCACATCAGCGAGGAGGAGGCCCCCCTGGACCTCACGGTGCTCCGCAAGGAGGACATCCTCTTCACCGTGAAATACCTCCTGGAGCTCAGGGACGGGGCCCAGGGCAGGACCGTCGACGACATCGACCACATGTCCAACCGCCGGGTGCGCTCGGTGGGAGAACTCCTGGAAAACCAGTACCGGATAGGCCTGGTGAGGATGGAGAGGGCCATCAAGGAGCGCATGAGCCTCCAGGACGTGGAGACCATGATGCCCAACAACCTCATCAACCCCAAGCCGGTCACGGCCGTGATCAGGGAGTTCTTCGGCTCCGGCCAGCTGAGCCAGTTCATGGACCAGACCAACCCGCTGTCCGCCATCACCCACAAGCGCAGGCTTTCGGCGCTGGGACCCGGCGGGCTCACCCGCGAGCGCGCCGTGTTCGAGGTGCGCGACGTGCACCCGTCCCACTACGGCCGGGTATGCCCCATAGAGACCCCGGAAGGGCCGAACATCGGGCTCATCGTCTCCCTTTCGACCTATGGGCGCGTCAACGAGTTCGGATTCATCGAGACCCCCTACTATGTGGTGAAGGACGGGGTGGTCACCGATGACATGCACTACATGAGCGCCATCGAGGAGGACGAGCAGGTCATCGTCCAGGCCACCGAACCGCTGGACGAAGAGGGCAGGATCATAGCCGACATGGTGCGCGCCAGGGTGCGCAACGGCCAGTACTCCACCGTCACCAAAGACCAGGTCACCTACATGGACGTGGCCACCAACCAGCTCTTCTCGGTGTCCGCGAACCTCATCCCGTTCCTGGAGCACGACGACGCCAACCGGGCGCTGATGGGCTCCAACATGCAGCGCCAGGCGGTGCCGCTGCTCTTCTCCGTCCCCCCCGTGGTCGGTACCGGCATCGAGCAGCTCGTGGCGAGGGACTCGGGCGTGTGCGTCGTGGCCCACCGGCCCGGCACGGTGCAGGACGTGGACAGCCAGCGCATCGTCATCAAGGCCGACTCCATGGGCAAGCACCCCGAGGACACCGGCATCGACATCTACCGCCTCACCAAGTTCAAGCGGGCGAACCAGAACACCTCCTTCAACCAGAAGCCCATCGTCCGCAAGGGTCAGCATGTGGCCAGAAACGAGATCATCGCCGACGGCCCGGCCACCAAGAACGGCGAGCTGGCGCTGGGCAGGAACCTCGTGGTCGCCTTCATGCCCTGGGGAGGATACAACTATGAAGACGCCATCCTCATCAGCGAGCGCGTGGTGAAGGAGGACTTCTACACCTCGGTGCACATCGAGGAGTTCGAGGTCATGGCGCGCGACGTGAAGCTCGGCAGCGAGGAGATAACCCGGGACATCCCCAATGCCGGCGAAGAGGCGCTGAAGAGCCTCGACGATTCTGGCATCATCTGCATCGGGGCGGAGGTCAAACCGGGCGACATCCTCGTGGGCAAGGTCACCCCCAAGGGCGAGACCCAGCTCTCCCCCGAGGAGAAGCTCCTGCGGGCGATATTCGGCGAGAAGGCCAGCGAGGTCAAGGACACCTCCCTGCGCGTCCCGCCCGGCATCGAGGGCACCATCATCGACGCGCGGGTCTTCAACCGGCGGGGCCAAGAGAAGGACGAACGCACCCTGCAGATCGAGCAGGGCGAGATCGAGCAGCTCCGCAAGGACCAGGATGACGAGATGGCCATTCTGGCCGAAGGTGCCCGGGCAAGGCTGGAAGACCTGCTGGTGGGCAAGAAGCTCTCGGCGCCCATGCTCTCGCACCTGGGGGATGCCGTCGTCGCCAAGAAGGGCAACGTCATCACCAAGAACATGCTCGACCAGCTCAGGATAGACGACTTCAAGGACATACGCGTCAGCGACGCAGAAGAGGCGGAGCGTGAGATCGAGAAGGTCATCGGCAGGGTCGACCACCAGAAGAAGCTCATCCTCGACTTCTACGACTCCAAGATCGAGAAGCTCTCGGCAGGCGACGACCTGCCGCCAGGCGTGAACAAGATGGTGAAGGTCTACGTGGCCATCAAGCGCAAGCTCTCCGTGGGAGACAAGATGGCCGGACGCCACGGCAACAAGGGCGTCATCTCGCGGATCCTGCCCGAAGAGGACATGCCGTTCTTTGCCGACGGCCGTCCGGTTGACATCGTGCTCAACCCGCTGGGAGTGCCCTCGCGCATGAACGTGGGCCAGATACTGGAGACCCACCTCGGATGGGCCATGCACGGCATCGGCGAGCTCATCAACACCATGATCAAGGAAAAGTTCCCGGACGACGAGCTCAAGGGCTTGCTCAAGAAGGCCTACGGTTCCAAGAGGATCAGCCGGATACTCGAAAAGGCCTCCCGCCAGGAGCTGCTGGATCTTGCATACAAGATCCAGCAGGATGGCCTCACCGTGGCGGTGCCCGTGTTCGATTCGGCCACAGAGGAACAGATCTCGGGCATGTTCAAGGTGGCGGGCATCACCGACGGAGGGCGGGTCACCCTCTACGACGGCAGAAACGGCGATCCCTTCGACAGCAAGGTCACAGTCGGCATCATGTACATGCTCAAGCTGCACCACCTGGTGGATGACAAGATCCATGCCCGGTCCATAGGGCCCTACTCCCTGGTCACCCAGCAGCCGCTGGGCGGCAAGGCACAGTTCGGCGGCCAGCGGCTCGGTGAGATGGAGGTCTGGGCCATCGAGGCCTATGGGGCCGCCTATGCCCTCCAGGAATTCCTCACGGTCAAGTCGGACGACGTGGCAGGAAGGACCAGGATGTACGAGTCCATCGTCAAGGGCCAGCACGAACTGGAACCCGGCATACCCGAGTCATTCAACGTTCTCACCAGAGAACTCAAGAGTTTAGGCCTGGACATCTCGCTGATCGAGGGCCAGGGCCAACACTAAGGGGGGATAACATTGGAAGACTTATACAGCTATTTTGAGAAACCCAAGGATCCTTCCAACTACATGGCGGTTCGCATCGGGCTGGCATCGCCCGAGAAGATCCTGGCGTGGTCCTACGGTGAGGTGAAGAAGCCCGAGACCATCAACTACCGGACCTTCAAGCCCGAGCGTGACGGCCTGTTCTGCGCACGCATCTTCGGGCCCATCAAGAGCTACGAATGCATCTGCGGCAAGTACAAGCGCATGAAGCACCGCGGCGTCGTCTGCGAGAAGTGCGGGGTCGAGGTCATCGATTCGCGGGTCCGCCGCGAGCGCATGGGCCACATCGAGCTCGCCACCCCCGTGGCGCACATATGGTTTCTCAAGAGCCTGCCGAGCAAGATCGGGGCCCTGCTCGACCTTTCCATCAAGGAGCTGGAGCGGGTGCTCTACTTCGAGAGCTACATCATCACCGATCCCAAGGATGCACCCTTCCGCAAGGGGGAGCTGCTGACCGAGGACAAGTTCCGTCAGGCCGTGGACAAGTACGGCATCGGCAGCTTCTCCGCCAAGATGGGCGCCGAGGCAGTGGACGACCTCATCAGGGACCTCGACATCCTTGACATCTCCAACCAGCTCAAGGAAGAGACCACCAAGACCAAGAGCGAGGCGAAGAAGAAGAAGCTCTCCCGCCGCCTGAGGACTCGGCGAGCTGCTCACCGAGTGCCGCAAGGTGGTCAAGCGCTGGGAGGAGACCAAGAGCTACGAGGAGAAGAAGGCCGTCATTCCCAAGATCAATGAAGTCATCGAGCGGCTCATCGAATCCAGGAAGCTCTCCCACGACGAGATCGATTACCTCAAGCCCTGGCAGGACCCCTCCTGGATGATCCTGAAGGTCGTCCCGGTGCTGCCCCCCGACCTCAGGCCGCTGGTTCCCCTGGACGGCGGCAGGTTCGCCACCTCCGACCTGAACGACCTCTACCGCCGGGTCATCAACAGGAACAACCGGCTCAAGAGGCTCATCGAGCTCAACGCGCCGGACATCATCCTCAGAAACGAGAAGCGCATGCTCCAGGAGGCGGTGGACGTCCTCTTCGACAACGGCAGGCGGGGCCGGGTCATCACCGGCGCCAACCGCAGGCCCTTGAAGAGCCTCTCCGACATGCTCAAGGGAAAGCAGGGCCGATTCCGCCAGAACCTGCTGGGCAAGCGCGTGGACTACTCGGGCCGCTCGGTCATCACCGCCGGCCCGGACCTCAGGCTCCACCAGTGCGGTCTGCCCAAGAAGATGGCCATCGAGCTCTTCAAGCCCTTCATCTACAACAAACTGGAATACAAGGGATACGTCAGCACCATCAAGAGCGCCAAGCGCATGGTGGAGAACGAGACCCCCGAGGTCTGGGAGTGCCTGGCCGAGGTGGTCCAGGAATATCCCGTCATACTGAACCGTGCACCTACGCTGCACCGGCTCGGCATGCAGGCCTTCGAGCCCATCCTGATCGAGGGCAAGGCCATCCAGCTCCACCCGCTGGTCTGCCCGGCCTTCAACGCCGACTTCGACGGCGACCAGATGGCCGTGCACGTGCCTCTGTCCATCGAGGCACAGGTGGAGGCCCGGGTGCTCATGATGTCCACCAACAACATCCTGTCCCCGGCCCATGGCAAGCCCATCATCGGCCCCACCCAGGACATCGTGCTCGGCATGTACTATCTCACCCGCGAGAGGCCCAACGCCCAGGGTGAGGGCATGACGTTCTTCGGTCCCGAGGAGGTCCGCGCCGCCTTCGACGCGGGGGTGGTTTCCATACATGCGCGCATCAAGGTGCGCATGGAAGGGAAGACCATGGAGACCACCGTGGGAAGGGTGCTCTTCAGGGAGATCGTGCCCAAGGAGATCCCCTTCGAATCCATCAACAGGCCCATGACCAAGAAGGCCCTGGGAGAGCTGGTGGATATCTGCTTCTCCATGTCCGGCGACAAGAGCACGGTGCTGCTGGCCGACCGCATCAAGGACCTGGGCTACCAGTTCGCCACCAAGGCCGGCATCTCCATCGGCATCGAGGACATGAAGATCCCCAAGTCCAAGGAAGAGATCATCGGCAAGGCCAAGGACGACGTGTCCCAGATCATCAACCAGTACAACGAGGGCCTCATCACCGACGGCGAACGGTACAACAAGATCGTGGACATATGGACCAAGGTCACGGACCACATCGCCCTCGACATGATGGAGACCATCAAGAGCGACACCATCAAGCTCAAGGACGGGTCCACCATCGAATTCCCCTCCTTCAATCCCATCTTCATGATGGCCGACTCGGGGGCCAGGGGCTCGGCCCAGCAGATCAGGCAGCTGGCAGGTATCCGCGGGCTCATGACCAAGCCCTCCGGTGAGATCATAGAGACACCCATCGAGTCCAACTTCCGGGAGGGCCTCGATGTCCTGGAATACTTCATCTCCACCCACGGCGCCCGCAAGGGTCTTGCGGACACCGCGCTCAAGACGGCCAACTCCGGATACCTCACCCGCCGGCTCGTGGACGTGGCCCATGACGTCATCGTCACCGAGGAGGACTGCGGGACCCTGGACGGCATCGAGATGGAGGCCCTCGTCGAGGGCGGCGAGATCATCCAGAACCTGGGTGAGAGGATTCTCGGCAGGGTAACGCTGGACGACATCCGTGACCCCTACACCGGCGATGTGCTGGTACCCGCCAACACGATGGTCACCGAGGCGCACGTGAAGATCGTGGACGACGCCGGCATCGAGAAGGTCATCGGCCGCTCCGCCCTGTCCTGCCGGTCCAAGCACGGCATATGCGCCAAGTGCTACGGCAAGGACCTGGCCCGGGGCAGGATGGTGAACATCGGCGAGGCCGTGGGCATCATCGCGGCCCAGTCCATCGGCGAACCCGGCACCCAGCTCACCATGAGGACCTTCCACGTGGGCGGTACGGCCATGGTCGTGGAGCAGTCCAGCATCAAGTTCAACCATGCGGGCACCGCCAGGTACAAGGAGCTGAAGGTCACCCTGGGCAGGGAGGGCGACCTCGTCGCCATGAACCGCAACGGCATGGTGGCCCTGGTGGACGAGGGCGGCCGCGAGCGCGAGACCTATTCCATCGTGTACGGCGCCAAGGTCAAGGTGGCCGACGGCCAGAAGGTCGAGGCCGGGACCCTGCTGGCCGAATGGGACCCGTACACCATCCCCATCCTCACCGATGTGGCAGGCAAGGCCAAGTTCCAGGACATGGTTGAGGAGATCACGGTCATGGAGCACATCGACGAGGTCACGGGCCTGTCACGCTCGGTCATCATCGAGCCCAAGGACCCGGAGCTCAGGCCCCGCATCTATATCACCGACGATGCCGGCAAGATCGCCAAGATCCCCGGCACCAAGAACCAGGCCCGGTACAACCTGCCGGTGGGGGCCCATATATTCATTAAGGAAGGGGACGAGATGTTCGCGGGTGACGTGCTCGTGAAGATCCCCCGAGAAACCACCAAGACCAAGGACATCACGGGCGGCCTCCCCAGGGTCGTGGAACTCTTCGAGGCCCGCAGGCCCAAGGAGTGCGCCGTGGTAACCGAGATCGACGGCGAGGTCGCCTACGGCAAGGACACCAAGGGCAAGCGCAAGGTGACCATCACCCCGGAGATCGGCCAGCCCAAGGACTACATGATCCCCAAGAACAAGCACGTCTCGGTGCACGAGGGCGATGTCGTCCGGGCCGGCGAGCCCCTCATGGACGGAGCCGTGGATCCCCACGACATCCTGCGCATCCGGGGCGAGAAGGACCTTGCCAAGTACCTCGTGAACGAGGTCCAGGAGGTCTACCGGCTCCAGGGCGTCCGCATCAACGACAAGCACATAGAGGTCATCGTCCGCCAGATGCTGAAACGGGTCAAGATCAAGGAGCCCGGCGACACGGACATGATCGAAGGCGAATTCGTGGACAAGTTCCTCTTCGAGGAGGAGAACCAGCGCATGGTGGGCCAGGAAATGAGGCCTGCGGTCGCAGAGCCATTCCTCCTGGGCATCACCAAGGCGAGCCTGAACACCGAAAGCTTCATATCGGCCGCCTCTTTCCAGGAAACCACGAGGGTGCTGACCGAGGCCAGCGTGGAGGGCAAGGTCGATCACCTGGTCGGGCTCAAGGAGAATGTCATCATGGGACGGCTCATCCCCGCAGGGACCGGTTTCCCCATCTACCGCAAGGTGGACATCGAACTCGGCGAGGAGGACATTTTCGATGATGAATTCGTTTAGAAAGTCCTTGACAGAACAAGGCGCGGATTGTTAGAAGACTGCGGCTATCTGATCATGGACTGAAGGAAAAAATCTCTATTGATTACGTGAGAAGGAAGAAGGATCGATGCCCACACTGAACCAGCTCGTGAGAAAAGGCAGGAAGACTGTCGAAAAGAGACAGAAGACGAGGGCGCTGCAGGCCTGCCCCCAGAAGCGCGGCGTCTGCGTGAGGGTGTACACCACCACCCCCAAGAAACCCAATTCGGCCCTGAGGAAGGTCGCCCGCGTAAGGCTGACCAACGGATATGAGGTGACATCCTACATCCCCGGAGAGGGTCACAATCTGCAGGAGCACTCAGTGGTGATGATCAGAGGCGGCCGCGTCAAGGACCTCCCCGGTGTCCGCTATCACATCATTCGGGGCATCATGGACTCCGAGGGCGTGTCCGAGCGCCGCAAGAGCCGGTCCAAATACGGTACCAAGAGACCGAAGTAGAGGATTCGTCATGCCGAGGAAAAACAGAGGAAGCCTGAAGAGAGATATCGCGCTGGACCCCAAGTTCAGTGACCTGAACGTGGCCAAATTCATCAACTGCCTCATGTGGGACGGGAAGAAGTCCGTGAGCGAGATGATCTTCTATGACATGCTGGACATACTCGCCAACAGGACCAAGGAGGACCCGCTGATGGTCTTCCTCAAGGGCTTCGACAACGTGAAGCCCTCGCTGGAGGTTCGCTCCCGCAGGATCGGCGGCGCCACCTACCAGGTTCCCCAGGAAGTGAGGGCAGACCGGAGAGACATGCTGGCCAGGAGATGGATCATCAATGCCGCCCGTGAGCGCTCCGAGCACACCATGAGCGAGCGCCTGGCCGCCGAGCTTCTCGATGCCTACAACAACCGCGGCACATCCATAAAGAAGAAAGAAGACACGCACAAGATGGCGGAGGCCAACAAGGCGTTTGCGCACTATCGCTGGTAGCAATAACACTGAGAATAAGAAGGATTTCAGCAGTGAAACGTTCTGTCCCCATAGAGAGACTCAGGAACATCGGTATCATGGCCCACATCGATGCGGGCAAGACCACGACTACCGAGCGTATCCTCTACTACACGGGGCGGAGCTACAAGATCGGCGAGGTCCATGACGGCCAGGCCACCATGGACTGGATGGAGCAGGAGAAGGAGCG
>JALOOZ010000195.1 GCA_025454155.1 Thermodesulfobacteriota bacterium | reverse complement strand
GGCTGGAGGATCGTGAAGACCATGGGACAGAAGATCGCCAAGCTCAGGCCCGTGGACGGTTTCTGCGCCGAGACGGGTGCGGCGCTGAGTCTTTTCATCTCCACCATGATGGGCATCCCGGTGAGCACCACCCACACCATCACGGGGGCCATCATGGGCGTGGGGTCGCTGCGGCGCATGAGCGCAGTGCGCTGGGGCGTGGCAGGCCGCATCGTGTGGGCATGGATCCTGACCATTCCCGGTGCAGCGGTCATCTCAGCCGTCACGTACCTCATCGCTACGGGAATATAGACAGTCGAGTGGGAGAGCTTCACGAAAAATTCACGCATTCTTTATCCTCCATTCACACTCCCGGCACTATGAGTAAGAAAAAATCGGAGGCTTACAGATGGGAAAACGTTCATTCACCACAATGACTATGTTCATACTCCTGGCCGTCATGACCCTGACGGCCCATGCGGTTTCGGCCGTCGCCGCGGACAGGGCGATCATTGTCAAGGGTTCCACCACGGTGCTTCCCGTGATCCAGGTTGCAGCCGAGATCTTCATGGACAAGAACCCGGAGGCGAACATCTCGGTGCAGGGCGGAGGATCCGGCGTGGGCATCGCCTCGCTCCTCGACAAAACCACGGACATCGCGACCTCATCCCGGAAGATCAAGCCCGAGGAGATCGAGAAGGCAAAAGCATCAGGGATCAATGTCAACGAGATCCCCATAGCCATCGACGGCATTGCGGTCATCGTGCACCCCGTGAATACCGTAAAGGCTATGACCAGGACCCAGATCAGGGAGATCTATACAGGCAAGATCACGGACTGGTCGCAGCTGGGCGGCAGGAAGGGCAAGATCGTTGTCGTGACCAGGGACACGTCGAGCGGCACCTTCGAGGCCTTCGAGGCCCTTGCCCTGAACAAGGAAAAGGTCCGGCCCGATGCCCTGAGCTCGGCGTCCAACCAGGCGGTAGCCCAGACCGTCGCCCAGACCCCGGGTGCCGTCGGATACGTGGGTCACGGGTACCTGACCCCCAGGGTGAAAGCCGTGGCCGTCGACGGTGTCCAGTGTACGAAGCAGGCGATCCAGTCTGAAAAATATCCCCTCTCCCGATACCTGTACGTGTACACGAACGGCAGGCCTTCAGGGGACGTTCAGAGGTTCATCAATTTCATCCTGAGCAAAGAGGGGCAGAGACTCGTCGAAGAAGAGGGCTTTGTGGATATCCTTAAGTAGGATCTGTGAGCGCAATGAAAATCCAGAGAAAAGCCCTCGTGACCCTGAAAGAGGGCGCGTACAAGTGGCTCTTCGCCACCCTCGCCTTTGCTTCCCTCGTCTTCCTCGTGGGTATCGTCTTCACGCTCCTGACCGAGTCTTTGCCGGTCTTTTCCAAGATCAGGCCGACCTCGTTCCTGTTCGGACCATTCTGGTATCCCACGGCCGATCCGCCCGAAATGGGGATTTGGCCGCTGATCACTGCATCGTTCGCCGTGACCGCCGGCGCCATGGTGGTATGCGTGCCCATAGGTGTAGGGACAGCCCTGTTCATCCACGAACTCGCTGGCCGGAGGCAGCGGGCCTTCCTGAAGCCAGTCATCGAGATACTGGCAGGCATCCCCTCCATTGTCTACGGCTTCTTCGGCATGGTCGTGGTTGCACCGATCCTGCAGGATCTCCTGGGCATACCCACGGGCCTGTGCGCATTCACCGCGAGCCTTGTGCTCGGCATCATGGCGACGCCGACGGTGGCCAGCCTGGCGGAGGACGCCCTGAGCTTCGTGCCCAGGAGCTTCCGGGAAGCCTCCCTGGCGCTGGGTGCGAACCGGTGGCAGACGCTCACCAGGGTCGTGATGCCAGCCGCAGGCTCGGGCATCTCCACGGCCGTCATCCTGGGCATGGGCAGGGCCGTGGGGGAAACCATGACCGTGCTCATGGTGGCGGGCGGGGCAGCCATGGTGCCGAAAAGCCTGTTCGACCCGGTGAGACCCATGACATCCACCATAGCGGCAGAGATGGGCGAGGCAGTCATGGGAAGCCTCCATTACAACGCACTGTTCGCCATCGGGCTCATGCTCTTTCTGATCACGCTGGGCGTCAACATCATCGCGGAGATCATAAGCAGGAGATTCCGTCTGAAACTGGGGCTCGGAAGATGACCATCCCTGAAGGCATCACGGACAACCTCCCCGGAACATGGCCGAAAGGTACATCCGGACGGAAGCGGATCATCCGTACGAGCGACATCTCCCAGGCACTGGGGTTCCTCGCTCTGGTCCTGTGCATCATCTTCGCACTCCTCTTTCTCGGATCCATCGTCTACTTCATAACCTCGCGCGGCATGGCGGTCATCTCCTGGGAGTTCCTCACCGAGGTTCCCCGGCGGGCCATGACCAAGGGCGGTGTGGCACCCGCCATCGTCGGCACCTTCTACCTCACCGTGGGTGCCATGGCCTTCGCCCTGCCTCTGGGCGTCGCCTGCGCCATCTACCTGTGCGAGTACAGCCCGGGCAGCGTGGCCGTGAACATCATACGGCTGTCCATCAACAACCTGGCGGGCGTTCCTTCCGTGGTGTTCGGGCTCTTCGGGTTCGCGGTCTTCGTGAAGGTGTTCGGCTTCGGGGTCTCCATCCTCTCGGGCAGCCTGACGCTGGGCATCATGGCCCTTCCCGGCATCATATCGGCCTCCCAGGAGGCAATCCTGGCCGTGCCCCAGTCATACAGGGAGGCCTCCCTTGCCCTGGGCGCCACCCACTGGCAGACCATCAAGAAGGTGGTCCTTCCCACGGCCCTGCCCGGAATATTGACCGGGGTGATACTGAACGTGGGCAGGGTAGCGGGCGAGACAGCGCCCATCCTGTTCACCGCAGCCACCTTCTACACACGGGGCTACCCCGACTCCGTCTTTTCCGAGGTCATGGCTCTGCCCTACCACATCTACGCCCTCATGACCGAGGGAACCAGGCCCGAGGTGCAGACCGCCATCGCATACGGCTGCGCGCTGATCCTGCTCGCCCTGGTGCTTGCCATATCGGCCGCGGCCATTATCCTGAGACAGAGGCAGAGGATCTCCTATGGCTCCTGAGACCAAGATCTGTGCACAGCACATAGACTTCTTCTACGGCAGGACAAGAGCGCTCAAGGACATCTCCCTGGACATCTACGCCAACCGGGTCACGGCCCTGATCGGCCCTTCGGGCTGCGGCAAGTCCACGTTCATCCGGCTGATCAACCGCATGAACGACCTCATCCCCGGCACCCGGGTAGAGGGGAAGATCATCATGGACGGCCTCGACATCAACCACCCCAGGACCGATGTGGTGGACCTCAGGCGCAGGGTGGGCATGGTCTTTCAGAAGCCCAACCCGTTCCCCAAGAGCATCTACGAGAACATGTCCTACGGGCTCAGGATCAACGGGATGAAGGACAGGAACTTCATCGAGCAGCGCGTGGTCAGCGCCCTGAAAAAGGCCGCCCTGTACGACGACGTGAAGGACCGGCTCCACGAAAGCGCGCTCATGCTCTCGGGCGGCCAGCAGCAGCGGCTGTGCATAGCCCGCTGCCTGGTGGTGGAGCCGGAAGTGATCCTGTTCGACGAGCCGTGCGCGAGCCTGGATCCCATTTCCACCCGAAAGATCGAGGAGCTGATCCTGGAGCTCAAGAAGGACTACACCATCGTGATCGTCACCCACAACATGCAGCAGGCGGCCCGGGTCTCGGACTACACCGCCTTCATGTACATGGGGGAGCTCGTCGAGTATGACCTCACAGAGAAAATATTCACCGTTCCCAAGGAGCGGATGACGGAAGAATACCTGAGCGGCAAGTTCGGATAAGGAGACGCCATGCTGGAAGAGACCAAGCTCATTCAAGTGAAGAAGGAACTCGTGGAGTTCGCCACCCTCGTGGAGTCCATGGTGGGCAAGAGCATCACGGGGCTGAAGGACCGCACCCCGGATGAGCTGCACGAGGTGACAGATGTCGACGAGCCCCGGGCGAACAACTTCGAAACCGACCTCGACGAGCGGTGCGTGTCCATCATCGCCCAGCACCAGCCGGCGGGCAAGTCGCTGCGCACCATCCTCATGGTGCTCCACATCAACTCCACCCTGGAACGCATCGGCGACCACGCCGTGACCATTGCCGAAAGCGGCCTGTTCCTCCTGGTCAGACCCCCGGTCAAGCAGCTCATCGACATCCCCCACATGGCCGAGGTGGTGAAGTCCATGATCACGGACAGCATCGACTCCTTCATCAACGAGGATGCGGAGCTCGCCAGGAGCGTGTGCGAGCGGGACGACATCGTGGACGGTCTGCGCAACCAGATCCTGCGCGAGCTCATCACCTACATGACCGCGGACCCGGCCACCATCGAGCGGTCCCTGCAGCTCATGAAGATCGCCAGCAACCTGGAGCGCATCGCCGACCTCACCACCAACATCTGCGAGGACGTGATCTACATGGTCAAGGGCAAGGTTATCAAGCACCACAAGGACACGGTATGACGGTGCCTCATCCGGACAATCCCAGTCTCT
Organism: Thermodesulfobacteriota bacterium; assembly: GCA_025454155.1. Taxonomy (GTDB): domain Bacteria; phylum Desulfobacterota; class Desulfomonilia; order UBA1062; family UBA1062; genus MWEI01. Next base: position 222 of record JALOOZ010000195.1, on the reverse strand, counting down.
CGAGGGCCTCGGCCGAAGGAACGCCCGTCTCGGCGTCCCACCCCTGCTCGTCGTAATAGTCCCCGATCATGGCCCGGGCATCGTCAGCACCCAGAGGCTCTCCGGTGAGGTAGTCCCGGAAACCAGGCTCCTGGAACCACTTCCCGGGAAGGCCTTCCCTGCCAGAGCCGGCCTGGACATTGGCCATGCGCAGCAGGGTCCAGGCCCGGTCCGCCCTGAGCC
>JALOOZ010000039.1 GCA_025454155.1 Thermodesulfobacteriota bacterium | reverse complement strand
AAAGGTCATTAGCTCACGATTGTCCATGGCCATCTCATCCCTCCTGACATAGTGCAGAGTATATCATTCATGCGGGCTCATTGTAACACAACAGGTACCGTTTCATGAGCAGGAGAAGGTCAGATACATTCAAATTGACTCGGCCTGTCTTTTCGACTAATTGACTATATGAATCATATATTCAATTTTTCATAGCGCCCCATGGACAAGGAACTGAAACAGAACGAGATCTTCCAAGCGGCCCTGAAGCTGTTCGCCCGCTTCGGGTACCAGAAGACCACCATGGAGGACGTGGCTGCAGAGCTCGGCATGTCAAAGGGGAACATGTACTTCTACATATCCGGCAAGCGCGACCTTTACGAAAAGACCGTGAGCAGCGCACTGCATCAATGGCGAGAAACAGTGGCAGCAGCCGTGGCGCAGGTGGACGACGTGGTCGAGAAGTTCTCGATCATGGCTAGGCTCTCCTTCGAATACCTGGTGGACCATGAGAATCTGCGCGCCATACTGATACAAGACCCCAGCATCTTCACCCTCACCCCCCGTGAAGACCGCTTTTACGAGATCAACCTCGGCGCCATGCAGCTGATCAAGAACATCCTGGCGCAGGGCATCGCCGAAGGCCGCTTCCTTCCCGTGGATGTGAACCACACCTCCGAGCTCTTCTTTTCCATCTACATCATGTTCCTGATCAAACGGTACGTGAAGTCCGAAGGAGTCTCCTCGGCGCGCATGTACGATGAGGCCACGAAGATCGTCCTGCGGGGGCTGTGCGTGGCCCCTGCGGGTATGACGGCATGACTGCCCTTAAGGGCATGAAATAAAGAACAGGAAGAGGAGGATTATCCATGACAGAGGCTACACTGCAGGCACTCAACGGACTCAGGGACCTGACCATGATCAAGTGGTATGTCATCCCGCTTCTGGCCATCGTGTTCTACATCTACACCAAGGAGATCAAGCTGGCCAAGGAGACCGGGAACTGGAACGCGGTATTCGCGGGGGCCGCCATCTTTGGGGTGGACTTCTTCAACGAGACCTGGAACGGCTGGATCCTGCATTTCACCCAGCGCAGCGCGTTCTGGACCACGCCCGGAGACACGGCGCTGCGCACCATGGTGGGATGGAACATCGAGATCATGTTCATGTTCGCCATCGTGGGCATCATCTTCTACAACACCCTCACTGAAAACAAGAAGATCAAGATCCTGGGTCTCCCGGAGATGTGGTTCTGGGCCATCGGCTATTCGGTCTTCTGCGTCTTCGTGGAGTGCCTGCTGAATATTGGCGGCCACCTGGTGTGGGAGTATCCCTGCTGGTACCTGTCGCTCAAGGGCCTCCCCCTGATCTTCCTCATCGGGTACTTCCACTTCTATTGCGCAGCCATCTGGGTGATCACGAGGAAGACCATGAAGGGCAAGATCAGCGTCCTGGTCTTCATCTATTCCGTGCCCATCATCATGAACGTGCTGGCCTTCGGCTTCTTCGGCTGGAACTACTGAGTATAGCACAAGGGCAGCACCTGTAAGCTTGCATCCTTCGGGAGCGTCCCTATCTTCCGGCGTTGAGAGACAGGGGCGCTCCCGTTACACGACGCGTTTCATCCATTGAGGAAGGGTTATGACCATTTTGCGCATCAGGGCGGCATCCTTCGAGTTCGCCGCACGCATGGAGGACAAACTCGCACCGCTTACGTGTTCCCGGTTCAGGGCGCTCCTCCCCTATTCCCAGAAGCTCATCCACGCACGCTGGAGCGGGGAGGCCTGCTGGATACCCCTGGGGGACTTCAGGCTCGATGTGGGATTCGAGAATGCGACCAGCTACCCGGCACCCGGCGAAATCCTTTTCTATCCCGGTGGTTACAGCGAGACCGAGATCCTGTTCACCTACGGTCCCACGTGCTTCGCCAGCAAGCTGGGCCAGCTCGCTGGCAACCATTTTCTCACCGTAGTCGAAGGCCGCGAGCATCTGCAGGACCTCGGGAGGCTCGTGCTCTGGCAGGGGGCCCAGGATATCGTGTTCGAGATGAAATAACGGTCAGGAGTTTCGATCAGCTCACCAGCTTTCTCCCCTTCCACAGGTAGAAGATGCTGGGGTAGATGAGGAGCTCCAGAAGGATGGAGGAGATGCTCCCGCCGAGCATGGGTGCGGCTATACGCTTCATGATGTCCGAGCCTGCACCTGTGCTGAACATGATGGGGATCAGGCCCGCCAGGATCGTGGCCACGGTCATGACCTTGGGCCGTATGCGCTTCACGGCCCCTTCCATGATGGCCTCCTTGAGGTCCTCTCTGTTGAGGAGCCTGCCCTCCTTCTTCCACCTTTCATGGGAAAGGTTCAGGTACAGTAGCATGATCACGCCTGTCTCGGCATCGAGCCCGGCCAGCGCGATGATGCCCACCCACACGGCAATGCTCATGTTGTACCCCAGCAGGTACAGCAGCCAGAACGATCCCACGAGCGAGAAGGGCACAGCCAGCAGGACAATGGCGGTGGACGCAAACGAGCCCGTGTTGAGGTAGATGAGGACCACGATGATGAACAGCGTGAGCGGGATGACCACCTTGAGGGTCTCCTGGGTCTTGAGGAGGAACTCGTACTCGCCGCTCCACTCCAGGCGATATCCGGACGGGATGGAGACCGTTGCGGCCTTCTGCCTGGCCTCGTCCACATACCCGCCCACGTCCCTGCCTGTAAAATCAATGTACACATAGGCCGTAAGGAGCCCCTGCTCGCTCTTGATCATGGTGGGCCCGCGCACCACCCTCACGTCGGCCAGCTCGGACAAAGGTATCCAGGCCAGGGCTGACGAAGTCTGACCGGAGCCTCCCATCCCCGCACCCCCCATGCCTGCCCCGCCGGGTGCGGAACCGGGAGCCACCGGCACGAGCACGGACCTGAGCTTCGCCATGTCGTCCCTGAGCTCCCGTGCATAGCGCAGGTTCACCGGGTAGCGCTGCCTGCCCTCCACGGTGGTTGTGATGGTCATGCCGCCGATGGCGGACTGCACCACTTCCTGCACGTCCTGAACCCCCAGGCCGTAGCGCGAGGCAGCCTCGCGGTTTATGTCGAAGTCAATGAAGTACCCGGTGGTGGCCCGCTCGGCATACACGCTCCTCGTCCCGGGTACGTCGCTCAGCGCCTTCTCGAGGTCCTTGCCGATGCGCTCGATCACGGCAAGGTCGCTGCCCAGAACCTTGATGCCCACGGGCGTGCGGATGCCGGTGGCCAGCATATCGATGCGGGCCTTTATGGGCATGGTGAACGAGTTGGCCACACCCGGGATGGTGAGCTTGTCGTTCAGCTCGTTCTTGATGCCGTCGATGGTCATGCCCGGCCGCCACTTTTCTTCAGGCTTCAGGTTGATGATGGTCTCGAACATCTCGGGCGGCGCCGGATCGGTGGGCGTCTCCGCCCTGCCCGCCTTTCCGAACACGGATTCCACTTCGGGCACCTGCATGATGAGGGCGTCCTGTATGATCAGGAGCCTTTTGGCCTCGCTGATGGAGAGTGCGGGCACGGTGACCGGCATGTAGAAGAGCGTGCCCTCGTTCAGCGGCGGCATGAACTCCTTGCCGAGCTTCATGACGGGAAAGACGCTCGCCGCCACGATGATGACCGAAGCCGCGATGACGGACACGGGATGCCTCAGGGCAAACCTGGCAGCAGGCCCATACACGGCACGAAGCGCTCTGCTCACGGGATTACGGTCCTCGTGCCTGATCCTACCCCGGATGAACAGGGTCATGAGCAGTGGTGTAAGCGTGATGGCCAGCAGCGACGAGAAGAACATGGCAAAGGTCTTGGTGTAGGCGAGCGGCTTGAACAGCCTGCCGGCCTGGGCATGGAGGGTGAATACGGGCAGAAAGCCCACGGTTATCACGAGCAGCGAGAAGAAGAGCGAGGGGCCCACCTCTTTGGCGGCATCCACGATGACCCGGGTCCTGGAACCCTGCTGGTCCGAGGCATCCCATTCCTCGAGCCTTTTGTGTGCGTTTTCCACCATGATGATGGCGGCGTCCACCATGGTGCCGATGGCAATGGCGATGCCGGAGAGGCTCATGATGTTCGACGTGATGCCCAGGTAATACATGATGATGAACGACATGATGATGGCCACGGGCAGGGTCAGGATCACCACCAGGGCGCTCGGGAGGTGAAAGAGAAAGACGAGGCAGACCACGGCCACGGCAAGACCGATCTTGATGAGCTCGTCGGTGAGCGTTTCAATGCTCCGGTGGATCAGGTCGGACCGGTCATAAGTGACCACGAGCTTCACGCCCCCGGGGAGCGACGGGGCGATCTCTTGCTCGATCTTTTCCCTGACCCGGTCGATGACCTTCAGCACGTTCTCTCCGAAGCGGACGATGACGATGCCGCCCGCGACCTCGCCCTTGCCGTCCAGGTCGGCCACGCCGCGCCTTATCTCCGGGCCCAGCTGAACCGATGCAATGTCCCCGAGAAGGACCGGTGTGCCGCCTGCGCCCACGGCTACGGGCACGTTCTTCAGGTCGGCAATACCTTTGAGATAGCCGCGGCCCCGAATCATGTACTCGGCGCCCGAGAGTTCGAGCAGCCTGCCTTCCACATCGAGGTTGCTCTTCCTGATGGCTTCCATGACAGTATTAAGAGCGATGTTGTATGCCTTGAGCCGCACGGGATCGACATTCACCTGGTACTGTTTCACGAATCCGCCCACGGAGGCCACCTGGGAGACGCCCGGCACGCTCTCCAGGCCGAGCTTCACCGTATAGTCCTGGATGGAGCGCAGGTCGGCCAGCGTGTGGTTTCCCTTTTCGTCCACCAGTGCGTAGGTGAAACCCCATCCAAGGCTCGTAGCATCAGGCCCCAGAACAGGGTTCACGCCTTCGGGGATCTTGTTCTTGACCGCCTGGAGGTACTCGATGATCCGGCTGCGCGCCCAGTAGATATCCGTTCCCTCGTCGAAGATCACGTAGATGAAGGACGACCCCAGAAAGGAGAAACCGCGCACCGCCTGAACCCTGGGTGCTGCCAGCAGGGTTGCGGATATGGGATAGGTGATCTGGTCCTCCACCAGGTCCGGGCTGCGGCCCTGCCACTCGGTGTAGATGATGACCTGGGTGTCGGACAGGTCGGGTATGGCGTCCAGGGGTGTGCGCTGCAGGGCCCAGATGCCCCACAGGACGGTACAGGCCGTGATCAGGACGACGAGAAAGGGGTTCTTCGCACTCCAGTCGATGACCCTCTCGATCATGGAGTTCTCCTCACGGCGCCGCAGGCGCCACGCCTTTGAGCTGGGCCTCGGAGTCAATGAGGAACAGGGCAGATGCTGCCACTTTCTCTCCCGCCTTCAGGCCCGAGAGGATCTCCCTCCTGCCACCGGCGCTGATGCCGGTACTCACCCGCCGTGGCTCGAACATGCCTTCTCCCCTGTCCACGTACACGAGCTGGCGCTCACCCGTGTTCATGACTGCATCTTCGGGTATGGCAAGCCTTGTACCGAGATCGGCCCAAAGCTCCACTGAGGCGAACATCTGCGGCCTGAGCACGAGGTCAGGGTTTTCCAGGGTGCACCTGACCCGGAGCGTCCTGGTCTGCCCGTCCAGGACAGGGTATATGAAGTCGATCTTCGCGGAGAACGACCTGCCTTCGAGCCCGCTCACCGATATGCGCACAGGCATGCCCTGAGAGATGATGCCCGCATCCCCCTCGTTCACCTCGGTGACCACCCATACCCGGGAAAGCCCCGCCATGTCGAGCAGGGGTTCGCCCGCCATCACCCGCATGCCCCTGGTGGCATAGCGCTTCACCACATAACCAGAGACCGGACTCGCTATGGTCAGAGTCCGTTCAGCCTTTCCCGTCCTGACGATCCTGTCTATCTGGGCCTCGGAGATGTCCCAGAGCCGCAGGCGGTGACGGGCTGCATCCTTGAGCCTCTCCGCATCGGCGTCGAGCATGGTGTCCACCGGTGACGTGCCCCCGGATCTCTTCCATGCCGACAGGCTGATGAGCTCCTGCTGGGCAGCGAGCAGTTCGGGACTGTAGATCTCGAGAAGGGGATCACCCTTTTTCAGGAAGAGGCCGGTAGTGTCTGCATGGAGCCGCTCGATCCAGCCCTCCACCTTGGCGTTCATGGTGAAAAGCTGCTGCTCGTCATACTCGATGCGGCCGGCGGCGCGGATGGTCTTCACCATGGTCGCCGTCTCCGCCGGAACGGTCTTCACGCCGATGAGGCGCTGCTGGTCATCCGTGATTTCGATGGTGGGTGTCTCCTCCTCCATGGGGACCGGCGGCTGGGCCGTTGCCTGGGGGATCCCGTGCACGTGGCCCTGGGGCTGTGCTGGGTTATCTCCTCCCTTCTTCAGGTACAGGAAGGCCGCGACAGCAAGGACTGCTGCCAGAAAGACGGCTCCGGCGATGATCCAGTGCGTTTTTTTCATGATCACGGCGCCTCCATTGCACCGGTATAGACCCTGATCCGCGCGATGGCCTTTTCCCGCTGCACCTGCTGCTGCCAAGCCGCAAGTTCGTAGTCAAAGGGCGCTTTCAGTCTGGACAGGGCAATGGACGCCTCCAGCCTGCCCGCGCCAAAGGATGCCAGTGCGGCATCGATGCCCTTCCTGGCAGTGGGGATGAGGCTGTTCCGGTAGAGGTCCACGATGCGCTCGGAGGCGTGGACCATGGCGAGATCGTCCCGGATCCGGCCTGCGATTCTGGCACGTGCCGCCTCGAGCTCGCTCCTGGAGCCCGAGAGCATCCACGAGGACTCCGTTACACCCGCCCCCTGCCTGCTCCGATAGAAGAGCGGCAGAGGCACGCTTGCAGTCAGCTCGTACATGTCCTCAAAGCCCCCTCCCCGGCTGGAATATTTTGCCATGAGGGTGACATCTGGCAGGGCCTCTTTCCTCGATCGGGAAAGCCTCTTCCCGGAGGCCTCCATGAGCCGCCTGCGCATGGCCAGTTCCGGGGCCTGTTCTTCGGCCTGAGCAATGAGTTGTTCTGCCGTGTACGGAAAGGGCATTGCCGAAGGCTCCACCGGTCTGCCCTGGGGTGTCAGATCGGTGCTGCCCGTCTCGGCACTGAGCATGGCCTCGGCGGCGACCCTGCGGGAGCGGGCCATCTCCTCCCTCTCCAGGAGCATGTACTTCTCAGCCTGGGCCATGAGCACGTCCTCCTGGGAGCCTGCCCCGGAGGAGTACCGAGCCAGTGCGATATCCTCCATCTTCAGGGCCAGAGGCTTGAGGGCGCCGATGAGATCGAGCTCCTTTTCAGCCAGAAGCAGGTCGTAGAATGCCTCGGTGACCCTGGAGACCACCTCCCGGCGCATCATCTCGGCGGATGCCTTCTCGGATTCGGCCGTAAGCCTGGCGGCTTCCTCCTGCATCGTGAGCTTGCCCGGCCAGGGGAAGGTCTGCTCCAGGGAGAACATCCACTGGGCGTCAGGGGACTCGCCGTAGTTGTATTCCTTGAGGCCCTCGTTCTGATACCCCACCGAGAGCATGGGATCCATGAGGCTCCCCTCCATGGGCACCTTCTGGGCCATGGCCGCTGCCTTTGCATCGGCGGCCTTGATTTCGGGGTTGTTCTGCAGTGCAGAAGAGACGAGGTCCTGCAGGAGCAGGTCTTGGGCGGACAGCCCGGGAGAAAAAGCCGCCAGGACAACGGCCGCCATCACCCACGAGCATAGGTGGAGGCGCATGGTGTAAACCCTCAGCGCACGTCCACGTTGAGCTTGACCGTCTCGGTCTTGCCCACGCCCTCCACCTTCACGTTTACGTACCAGGCCCCGGGCATGGAAAAGTTGAGCACGCCTGTATATGCATAACCATTGAGCGCGGTGGCGGCCTTGTACTTCATGGCCGGCATGCCCATCATGGCCGGCATGCCATAGTCGATGGCCACCTTGGCCGTGGTGACAGCCTTGCCCTTCGAGTCATTGACAGCAACAGTAACGGCGTTGTCTCCGGTTGCCGGGGGATCCTTCTCCAGGGTTACGGTCACGGTGTTCTCGCCCACTTTCTTTACGGTTTCCAGGGTCTTGGCATCGGCTGAAGCTGCCAGGAAAAAGCCGACCATGACAACCAGGAGCGCTGCCATAGATTTTCTCATCGTATCCTCCTTGTGCTTTTCTGTCCCCATGCTGCCATACATAATAACTCCCCGAGGGGATCATGCAAACACCCCCGGGAAGGAACCTTTCGCCTCATTTCGTGCCTGCGTCCTGGAACAGCCAGGTGGAGAGGTAGCGCTCCCCGGAATCCGGCAGCAGGACCACGATGGTCTTGCCCGCGGCCTCGTCCCTCTTGGCAACTTCCAGGGCGGCCCACATGGCAGCACCGCTCGATATGCCCACCAGGATCCCTTCCTGCCGGGCCAGGGCGCGTGCCGTTCTGCCGGCATCTTCGTGGGAAACCAGGATGATCTCGTCCAGTACGCCCCGGTTCAGGTTGTCCGGCACGAACCCGGCGCCGATGCCCTGGATCTTGTGAGGGCCTGGCTTGCCGGAGGTGAGCACCGGTGAATCCACGGGCTCGATTCCGATGATCTTCACTTTTGGATTTCTCTCCTTCAGGATCTCTCCCACCCCGGTGATCGTGCCTCCGGTGCCGATGCCGGCGATGAAATAATCCACCGTGCCGCCCGTGTCCTTCCAGATCTCCTCGGCCGTGGTCTTCCTGTGAACCTCGGGATTGGCGGGATTCCTGAACTGCTGTGGCATGAAGCTGTTCTTCGTCTCGCGGCACAGCTCCTCGGCCTTCTCCACGGCCCCCCGCATTCCCCTGGGGCCTTCCGTGAGCACGAGCTCGGCGCCCAGAATGGCCAGGAGCTGCCTGCGCTCCATGCTCATGGTCTCGGGCATGGTGAGGATGAGCCGGTAGCCCTTGGCCGCACAGACAAAGGCAAGGCCGATGCCCGTGTTTCCGCTGGTGGGCTCGATGATCACGGTGTCCCTGTCCAGGAGGCCCTGTCTCTCGGCGGCCTCGATCATGGCCACGCCGATGCGGTCCTTGACGCTGGAGAGCGGGTTGAAGGATTCTATCTTGGCAAGCACCTTTGCCCTGGCGCCGCCGGTGAGGCGGTTGATCCTGATCAGGGGCGTGTTCCCCACGGTCTTGGTTATATCTTCGTATATCATGTCTTCACCTCCTAGGTCTTTTCCAGTGCCCGGCCGATATCCGCGGTGATGTCGTCGATGTGCTCGATGCCGACTGAGAGACGGACGAAGTCCGGGGTGACACCGGTGGCGAGCCGTTCCTCTTCTGTAAGCTGCTGGTGCGTGGTGGTTGCCGGGTGGATGGCAAGGGTCTTGGCATCGCCGATGTTGGCCAGGTGGGAGATGAGCTCGAGACTCTCGATGAACCTCCTGCCCGCCTCCGAACCGCCCCTGATGCCGAACCCGATGATGGCACCCGCCCCCCTGGGAAGGTACTTCCGTGCCTTGGCGTATTCCGGGCTGGACTTCAGGCCAGGGTAGTTGACCCACGAGACCTTTGCGTGGCCTTCCAGGAATTCCGCCACGGCCAGCGCGTTCTCAGAATGCCGCGGCATCCTCAGGTGGAGCGTTTCCAGGCCCTGCAGGAACAGGAAGGCATTGAACGGGCTGAGGGCCGGCCCCAGGTCGCGCAGCAGGGTGACCCGGGCCTTTGTGATATATGCCTGGGGCCCGAGGGCCTTGAAGAAATTGAGGCCGTGGTAGCTGGGATCGGGATCCGTGATGAGGGGGAACCTGCCGAGAGCCCAGTCGAACCTCCCCGAGTCAACGATGATGCCGCCGATGGAAGTACCGTGGCCTCCGATGAATTTCGTCGCCGAGTAGACCGTGATGTCCGCGCCGTGGTCGAAGGGCCTCAGGAGGTACGGGCTCACGGTGTTGTCGAGCACGAAGGGTACACCGGCATGGTGGGCGATGGACGAAACCGCCTCCAGATCCGTGACGTCGAGCTTGGGGTTGCCGATGGACTCGGCATAGACGGCCTTGGTCCTTGGACCGATGGCCTTCTTCAATGCATCGAGGTTTGAAGACGGCACGAACTTCACTGTGATGCCCATGCGTGCAAAGGTGTGGCGAAACAGGTTGTAGGTACCGCCGTAGAGGTTGTCCATGGACACGATCTCGTCGCCCGCTCTCGCGATGTTCATGAGCGCGAGCGTGATGGCCGACTGGCCGCTGGCAACGGCCAGCGCCCCGATGCCGTGGTCCATGAGGGCCATGCGCTTCTCCAACACGTCCGTGGTGGGGTTCATGAGCCGGGTGTAGATGTTGCCGGCCTCTTTCAGGGCGAAGAGGTCTGCAGCGTGCCCCGTGTCCCTGAACTGGTAGGAGGTGGTCTGGTATATGGGTACGGCCCGGGCCCCGGTAACAGGGTCGGGCTCCTGGCCGCCGTGCAGCAGCAGTGATTCCGTTCTCAATCGCGAGTCAATACCACTCATGTCAACCTCCTCGGCATGAAGCCTGCTCTGTTATCCATATCGTTACGCCCGGTATTCCAACATCCGTCTGATGCACTGCCTGGCCCCGTGCATGATCTCCCGGGGCAGGGTGATGGGGTGCCGCATCTCCTGGAGCGCACCCAGGACCTTTTCCAGGGTGATGCGCTTCATGTTGGGGCACACGGCCAGCTCGCTGGCCGGGTAGAATCGCTTTCCCGGATTCTCGGTGCGCATCCGGTGGAGGATGCCCACCTCGGTGGCCACGATGAATTCGTCTATCTTCATCTCCTTGGCATACCAGCACATGGTCTCGGTGGACAGGACCCTGTCCGCGAGCTTCCTCGCCCCGGAGGTGCACTCGGGGTGGGCCATGACGAGGGCTCCCGGGTGGAGGTCCCTTTCCCTGAGGATATCCTCGGGCAGGATCTTCACATGCGTCGGACAGAATCCCTTCCAGCCGATGATCTCGCAGCCGGTGGCCTCGGCCGCATACCCTGCCAGGTGCTTGTCAGGCACGAAGATGACCCGGTCTCCGTTCTTCATGATGTCCCGCACCATGCTCTCTGCGTTGGCCGAGGTACAGCAGAAGTCGCACTGCGCCTTGACCTCGGCCGACGTGTTCACGTAGCAGAGCACCTTGGAACCTGGATACTGAGCCTTGAGCGAGATCACGTCACCGGCCGTGATCATGTCCGCCATGGGGCAGCCGGCGTCCGGATCCGGGAGCAGGATTGTCTTCCCCGGGGAAAGGATCTTGGCCGTCTCGGCCATGAAGTGGACGCCGCAGAACACGATCACCTTTGCGTCGGTGCCTGCGGCCTGGATGCTCAAGCCCAGCGAGTCGCCCACGAAGTCGGCGATGTCCTGAACTTCGGGAAGCTGGTAGTTGTGGGCCAGGATGACGGCGTCCTTCACCCTTTTCAGCCTCTGGATCTCTTCAACGATCCCCATGGAGTCTCCTTCTCAGATGTGGTACATGCCGGTGCCTTCGCCCTTTTCCCTGCTCTTCCTGACCAGGTCTTCCAGGGTTATGGAACCGAGCGTCTGGGAAATCTTGTCGCTCACGTCTGACCAGAGATCGCGGCTCGCGCAGGTGCTCGACCGCGGGCAGGAGGTCGGATTCTTCACGCAGTCCACCAGGCAGGTGTCGCCTTCCAGGATGTCCACGATCTCCTTGAGCGTGATAGCGGAAGGCTGCCTGGCCAACGTATACCCGCCGTGGGCCCCGCGTGTGGAGGTGACGAACCCCGCAGCCTTGAGGGGGATGATGATGAGGCTCAGATACTTTTCCGAGATCTCCTCTTCCCTGGCTATGTCCTTGAGAAAGACTTGTCCCTTGCTGCTTTTCAGGGCCAGCTCCAGCATGAGCCTGACCCCGTACCGTGACCGCGTGGAGAGCTTCATACGCCACCTATGAATTACTTTAATTGCTATCGATTAACTAGTATATAAGTGGAGAGGTCTTCCCTGTCAAGGCCTTCCATAAGGAGAGAACAGGCTGTTCAGCTTCAATTTCTTTGATGACCATCTTCTTCTATGTTGAAAAACCCTCGCGGGTCATTAGAAACTGCACGCGAGCCCGATGGACCACCCTTGCACGTTATTACCGAACTTGTACCGCCCCAAGAGGCGCGTGCGGGTGACGATGACGCTGTATGCGCTCGAGTCAAGCTCGAAGCCGGCACCCAACGAGGATAGCCAGTCGAAACCCAGCGCGCCACGGAGTTCGCCAAGGAATTGCGTGTGCGAGAACTCGAGCACGTACCGTACCGGCCTGTCGAGCGCGGTCAGGCCTGTCGGCGCACGCCACCGGGACCACAGGCTCAGGTTCTGCGCGTCTGCATTCCCCTCGACGGCCTTCGGAGAATCGCTGAAGCTCTGAAGAAAGATGTTCGTATAGCGCAGTTCGACGTCGATCTCGTTGGCGGGCCGATAGCGTTCGTAGTCCAGCATCAACGAACCGCCAAGCCCGAATGCATCGAGACTGCCGTTATCCAGGAACTCAATCTCCTGGCCGGTCTTAATCTCGATGAGCTGCTTCGCAGCCTTGAGATCGCTCGTGACACGCCCAAGCGAGACGTTCACAATGGGGCGGAGATAAAGTTCCTGGGCGATGGAGAAATCCCACCCGATGCCCACCGTTCCGGAAAGGCTGTTCCACTTGGTAGGGATCGGCCGCTCCTGCGTGCCGTCGGAGACCACGAAGGTGGGATCGTAACGGCTGTACGCGGCGGTTCCCTCAAGGTATACCGGAAAGCCCTTGCTGACTGTAAAGCCCGCACCCAGCGATGACATGGAGAACCCCGGATTCCCCGACTCGGTGTTGGAAAAGGACAGCGAGCCAGTGGTGACATCCGGCGTGAGGCTGTATCCCATCAGCATCAGCACACCATTAGCTATGTTCTGAAGTTTCTCCCCGGTGATCGGCGATGGTTGCGCGGCGGCCGGTGCTGCTGCCAGCAGTATCAACATCGCGAAGACAAAGGTTGTCATAAACGCCGGAGAGCGTCTCGAGCGAAAGGTCTTCATCATGAACGAGAGTGAGCGGTTTTCATTGTATTCACCTCTGGAAAGGACCATATTCCATACACTGACGTTGTAGACTGATGGCTCTTCGACCGGCTTCAAGTCATGGCCTCTTCATGTCGTATGTCCACTATAGCCAGATATTGAGTGCGTGACAATGCACCATTATCATCCTTGTACTGGAATCACTACCGGTCTGATAGTATTCATATTGCACAGAACCTCATACCCGGGTATAGTGCGTTCCTGCCATGGAGACCAGGACCCAGGAAGCATCCGCTGCAATTCGGCGGGAAAGAGCCTCCCCATGAATGGCACCGTCATTTCCGTCAATATCGGCTCCGAGAAGGGGCGAAAAAAACTTAATGTCGGGACATGCCTTCTTGTCGAGGATCTCGGTATGGCAGGCGACGCCCACGCCGGCATGGAGATCCGCCAGGTGAGCCTGCTGGCCATGGAGAGCATCGTGAAGATCCGTACCAAGGGCCTTGACGTCCAGCCCGGTGACTTCGCGGAGAACCTCACCACCCGGGGCATCATCCTGCACGAGCTGCCCATCGGCACCCGGTTCGCCGTGGGCGGGACCGTGATTCTCGAGCTCTCCCAGATCGGCAAGGTCTGCCACGACCGGTGCGCCATTTTCAAACAGGTGGGTGACTGCGTCATGCCCCGGGAAGGTGTTTTCGCCAAGGTCATCACCGGAGGCGAGGTGCAGGTGGGCGACGTGATACGGGTGGTCCCAGGGATGTGAGGCCCGAAACGACTTCCCCCGTTCGTTTTCCAGAGTCAAGGAAAACTGACCTTTTATTATACATGGATTTGAGAATACAATCGTGATATAATTATAGAAAAATCAGTAATACAGCCATGATCCGGCATCAAAAACTCTGATTTCATACTATGAGGAGGTGGTGCGGTTTTTCCAACGTACCCGGAATGAGAGTTCCTTCCAGCCCATGCCCCATTTCTCATTATAGGAACAAGTCTTGTACGGTACATGCATAAGGATGGTCTCTTGACTACCGAAAAAATCACCCTCTCACAGCTCGAATCCTTCCTCTTCAAGGCCGCCGACATCCTGCGGGGCAAGATGGATGCATCGGAGTTCAAGGAGTTCATCTTCGGCATGCTGTTCATCAAGCGCCTTTCCGACGAGTTCGACCGCAAGCGCGAGCAGCTGCGCAGAAAGGATTTCGCCAATCTGCAGGTGTTCCAGCACCCGAATACCGTACCGACGTGTCAGGATTGATGATAAGATTCCATGCCCGACCCGACTTGATGGAGAAAACGCCGGATCGGATTATTGCCTTGCTCAGGGACGACGGAGGTCTTTCGATTGCCGAGCTGGCAAGGCAAATAGGAAAATCAACCAGAGCCATCGAGCGCGCCCTTCAAAAATTGCGGGATACAGGAACCATCTGGCGTATCGGCCCTGACAAAGGCGGCCATTGGGTCGTAAAAGGGGGTAAGCAATGAGATATTTCCATTCTGGAAACAACTGTAGAGGTACATGAATGAATACGAAGTTTCCGGCACACCTCACGAGCGACGAGGTAATATTTAACTTGAAGGGATTCTTATGATCCAAGACAAGATTCCACCGCACATCAGACTCGACGAGCGCAACCACGTGGAGAAGCCCCTGCTCGATCAGCTCGAAGGCCTGGGGTGGGAGATTATCAACCTTGACCGACATCAAGCAATCGTCCAGCCATACCTTCCGTTCACGACAAGAACACAAATTGATTTCATGAGGTCAGACAATGAGCAATAAATATACTCCTCCTTACCGCATTACTCCCGCAATCCTCCACCTCATCGAGCAGATCGGCGAGGCTCTAGGCAAGCTCCATATATCAACCGACAGCGCCACCATCCCCCATCTCCGCCGCGGCAACCGTATAAAAACCATCCAGGCCTCCCTCGAAATCGAAGGCAACACCCTCAACCTGGAGCAGGTAACCGCCATACTCGACGGCAAACGGGTTTTCGGCCTCCCCCGGGAAATCCAGGAGGTCCGCAACGCATTCGCCGCCTATGAAGAGCTTCATACTTTCACACCTCATAAACGGAAAGATCTCCTGAAGGCCCACAGCCTCCTCATGGCAGGACTCGTGGATGAACCAGGCAGGTTCCGCTCGACCCAGGTCGGCATACACCGCGGCAGGAGAGTCGTCCATGTGGCACCTCCAGTCGACCGCGTGCCTGCACTTGTCGACGATCTGCTTGCCTGGCTCAGGAAAACCGATGAGCATCCTTTAG
The DNA here is from genome assembly GCA_025454155.1 of Thermodesulfobacteriota bacterium. Classification (GTDB taxonomy): domain Bacteria; phylum Desulfobacterota; class Desulfomonilia; order UBA1062; family UBA1062; genus MWEI01. The sequence goes on along the minus strand of JALOOZ010000039.1, from coordinate 12,042 downwards.
TTGCAAGCAGCGTGTTCCATTACGAATTTGAGTTCATCCATCCCTTCCAGGACGGCAACGGTAGACTGGGGCGGCTCTGGCAGACGCTCACCCTCAGTGCATGGAAGCCGGTCTTCGCCATGCTTCCCATAGAAAGCATTGTCCGCGACCATCAGCAGGACTATTACGCTGTGCTCGGTCAGGCTGATCGTGCCGCTGATGCCACCGGGTTCATCGAGTTCATGCTGAAGGCCATCCTCCATGCGATTAAGGAAAGCGACCAAGTGAGCGATCATGTTAGCGACCAAGTAATCCGCCTGGTGGATGTCATGGGAACATCTGCGCGGAGCGCTTCGGATATCATGGCTGAACTGGGCCTGGCCCACAAACCCACGTTCCGCAAGAACTACCTCAACCCAGCCCTTGCCGCAGGGTTGATCGAGATGACCAGCCCCGGCTCACTACGCAGCCCCAACCAGAAATACCGTCTCACCGCCCGGGGTGAACACCTCATCCGGGCAAAGGGAACTCACCCGCTGACACCTTCCGCCAGAGCTTCACCGAGGTGGTCATGGAGCCGGTTCTCAAAGAACGCCTCAAGGTCATCAACGACTGGCTGGAGGACGACCAGGTTGATGAAGTGGTCAAGCAAATCACCGCAAGTTTTCCAGGCAAGGGCCTCATTACGAACAACCGCCATGTCTTCACACTGCTGCTAGAAAACACCAGTGTCAGTGAAAACCGCAAGACAGGCGAGAAGAGCCCCACCGTACACTCTGTCGATTTTCAGCACCTTGACATCAACAGCTTCATCGCGGTGTGCCAGTTCAAGGTGCGCATCCTGGGCACCGAGTATCACATCATCCCGGACATCGTGCTGTTCCTCAACGTGCTGCCCGTCGTTGTGATCGAGTGCAAGTCGCCCAAGGTGAAAGATGCCATACCAGAGGCCATCGACCAGATGCTCCGCTACGGCTAGCAGCGGGGCGCCAAGGGCAAAGGCAGCGCGCCATTGTTCTATTTCAACCAGATCATGATCGCCACGTGCCGGAACGAAGCCAAGTTTGGCACCATCACTACTCATTCGGAGAAATATTTCTATCGCTGGGCAGATCCCTATCCACGCACTGTTGATGAACTGAAGCATGGTGGAAGCGGGCCCAACGACCAGGAACGTCTGGTTGCCGGGATGCTGAAGCCGGCCAACCTGCTGGACCTCATCCGCACCTTCACGCTCTTCTCCACCAATGACAAGGGCGAGACCATCAAGATCGTGGGCCGATACCAGCAGTTCCGCGCCGTAAAGCTGGCGGTGAAGCGGCTGCTCGAAGGCAGAAATCCACGGGAACGCAGCGGCATCATCTGGCACACCCAGGGCTCGGGCAAATCACTCACCATGATGTTCATGGTGCGCGAGATGTACCGCCATGCAAAGCTCTCCAGTTGGAAGGTAGTCTTTGTCACCGACCGCACACAGCTGGAAGGCCAGCTTGCCGAGACCAGCCAGAGCATCGGCTTCACGGTCAAGGTGGCTGAGAGCATCAGGGACCTGAAAGAACTGCTGAGATCCGACTCTTCGGACCTGGTCATGGCCATGATCCACAAGTTCCGTGAAGCGGTTCTGACTGAGACCTTCCCGGAGCTAGAACGCCATGAAGCCCTGCGGAAATGGTATATTGCCAAGGCCCATGAGAAGATCATCCCCCGGGTGAGGGTTCACGCACGTGAACTCGGCGTCGGTGTGGGAGCAATAAAGATCGTGGACAACCGGTACCGCTGGGGTTCATGCACGCTGCACGACAATGTGAACCTCAACTGGCGTCTCATCAAGGCACCCATGTTCGTCATAGACTATGTCATCATCCACGAGCTTGCCCACCTGATCGAAGCCAACCACACGCCCAGGTTCTGGAACATCGTCCGGACGCAGGCACCGTCCATGGACAAGGCAAAGGCCTGGCTGAAGGAATATGGCCAGTTGCTGGAACAATCGATATAAGAGTTTCTCTTCTAGGCATTGCAGCCACCGACACCTGGGGTATATGATCAGGAACAAGGAGCTCACTACCTTGGGAAAAGATCTCGGCGAGTTTCTCACCCACCTGAAGCTGCAGCGTCTCTCGGGCACCCGGTCATACGGGCGCGGCGTGGAATATCACGCCCAGGGCCGCGTGGGCAGGATCACGCAGCGCAAGGGATCCATCTCGGCGACCGTATCAGGAACGCATCCCTATCGTGTGAGGATATGGATCGACGAGGATTCCAGCGGGATTGATTATTCCTGTACCTGCCCGGTAGGCTCCGACGGCGACTTCTGCAAGCATCTGGTGGCCGCGGGCCTAGCATGGATGGAACGGCGGGAAAAGTCGCCCGACCGGGAGACACTGGGCTCCGATCTGGAGACCTGGCTCCAGGGACTTGACAAGAAAAAGCTTATCAAGATCATCCTCGACCACGCCGCAAAGGATGATGACTTCTCCGATCACCTCGAACTCCGGGCGACCCTCCGGAACAACGCTAACGGCCTGGACATGAAGAAGATCAAGAAACTCCTGCACAATGCCATCACCATCCGCGGATATGTCGACTATCACAACGCCTACGACTACTCCTGCAGGGTGGAGCATGCCATACAATACCTCGATCAGCTCCTTGGAGAGGGCCACGCCGCACAGGTGGCGGAGCTCGCCGAGTACGCAATATCCAGGATGGAGGCCTCCCTGGAGCGTGTGGATGATTCGGACGGCTACATGGGCGGTTTCTCCAGGGACCTGATGGACATCCATCACAGGGCCTGTCTGGCATCCAGGCCGGACCCGAAAAAACTGGCGCAAAAACTGTTCATACGGGAACTCCTTTCCCAATGGGACTTCTTCTCCGGGGCCGCGGTCACGTATGCGGATGTCCTTGGGCCCGAAGGACTGGCTGAATACAAGAGACAGACCCTGGATGCATGGGCAGAACTACCAGAACTCCATCCCGGCGGCAGGGTGAGGGATTTCGATGGAAAGCGCTTCCGCATGACCCATATGATGGAGGCCCTGGCAAGACAGGAAGGGGATGTGGACCTGCTTCTGTCCATCAAGCAGCGTGACCTCTCCCATGCTGGGGCCTTCCTCGACATCGCACGCATCAATTACGATGCCGGGCGCACGGATGAGGCCATATCCTGGGCGGAACGGGGCCTTGCAGCCTTCCCTGATTACCGGAGCCACGATACGGCGGATTTTCTCGCAGGACTCTACCACGACCGGGGAGATCACGACCGTGCCATGGATGTCATCTGGAGGAGCCTGGAACAAAGCACCGATATAAGACGCTACCGCGCATTGAAGGACATCGCAGGGAAGCTCGGTCGTTGGCCGCTCTGGCGGACCAAGGCACTGGAGCACATCCGCGGCCGCATCCTTGAGGAGAAGGCGAAACACAGAGGCAGGGGAGCCGCCTACAGGCCCGACCACTCTCTCCTTGTGGATATATTCCTCCAGGACAAGGACTTCGCTGCGGCATGGTCGGAGGCGAAAGAAGGCGGTTGCAGGAGCGAACTATGGTTGAAGCTTGCCGCAGCGCGGGCCAAGGACCACCCGGATGATGCACTGACGGTATACAGGAATCACCTTGATCGCATCCTTACTCATGCGGACAAACGGATTTACCAGGAGGCGGTAAAGGTGCTGGGGAAGATCAGGAAGATCATGCTCGGTTCTGGCGATGAACAGGCCTTCAAGGACTACCTGGGCCGGATCCGAACAGCCAACAAGCGCAGGAGAAGCTTCCTGGTCATGCTGGAAGGAATAGGGTCATGATCGAGAATCGCATCCGTCACACAATGCCCCTCCGTCTTAAAAGGGTCTTGCATCTTCACTGCTCCCCGATCATAATACGTCAGGCGGGGCGCACCTCTACCTGGTAACGGCCTGTCCGCCCCATTACCATTGCAATCCAAGGGAGGAAATCATGAGGAAGGTTCTGGCTTTTTCCATCGTGTTCGTCTTCATCTTCACCCAGTCCGTTCTTGCCCAGTGGGGGGGCAAGGACCAGGGGCCCAAACTCCACGGCACGTTCAAACCCGTTGTCGGTGCCTGGGCGGAGTATCAGATGAAGGGCGGTGGCCCGGAGCAGTCCAAGATGAAGGTGGCCATCGTGGGCAAGGAGGGAAGCTCGTACTGGTACGAGAGCGTGACCGACGGCCAGGGGGGCCGCAGCGTCATGAAGATGCTCGTGTCCAGCGACCCCAACGACACCAGGGGCGTCACCCGCATGATCATGAAGCACGGCAACGAGCAGGCCATGGAGATGCCCGTCATGAAATCGGGCAAGCAGCCGCCGAAGACGGCTGAAGCCAAGGGCAAGATCATCGACAAGGGCATGGAGACCGTCACGGTCCCTGCGGGTACCTTCAGGGCCCAGCACATGCAGTACGTGTATGAGAAGGAAGTCGTGGACTCGTGGATCAGCGACAAGGTCCCGCCCTACAGCATGGTCAAGTCATCGGCCAAGGACTTCGAGATGGTTCTCACCGGCTACGGTACGGGCGCCAAGACGCTCATCACCGAGACACCCAAGAAGTTCGAGATGCCCAAGATGCCCGCAGGCATGCCCAAGGGCATGATGCCGCCCGGAATGGGCGCACCCGGCGGAGAGTAGGTTGAGCTTCCACCGTGATGGAGTGACTTCATCTCAAAGTCCCGAGGTGGTGTGATGAAAGTGGCTCTGCTGCCCATTCCGGTAATGGTCATTACGATCTGCGTGGGATTTCTGTCCTGCCAGAAATCCGGGTCACCACAGGATGCAGCCTGCAGTCCCGGGGGGACAACCCCGTTCCAGGAGTCAACACAGACCGTGGAAGCGTTGCACCTGAAGAAGGTCAGCTACAGGGATCCCAATGTCAACAATGCAGAGGCCTTCAGCCTCCTTATCCCGGAGGGCTGGCAGTTTCAGGGCGGCGTAGAATGGGTGCTGGACAACCCGGTCATGCCCGCCACGATCCGCTTCAGGGTGAGAAATCCGTCGGGCCACGAGGAACTCGAGATCTTCCCCAACCTGGCCCTGTTCTGGTCCGACAACCAGATGCTGATGTCCATGTTCCCCCTGGGGTCCAGATATTTCGGCGCAGAAGTCAGGCCCCCTGTCGGTCCCCAAGAGGCACTGACCGGCATCGTGATACCGCGCTCGAGGGGGAACGCGGCCGGGCTCAAGGTGCTGAGCGCCGGCGCCATGCCGGAACTGGCCCAGGCCCTGAGGGCGGGCGCCTCTCAGCCCGGGATGCAGACCTTCGGCGACGCCGCCAGGGCGCGCATCGAATACGTGAAGGACGGCATCCCCGTGGAGGAGGACTTCTTCGCCGTGGTGGAGGGATACTCCTACCCCGTACAGACCATGCAGGGGGTGGCCACCTACACCAACTGGTACGTGGACTACATCTTCTCCTACAAGGCTGCCAAGGGCAAACTCGATGCAAACGCCACGCTCTTCAGGGCCATGACGGACTCGTTCAGGGTGACCCCCCAGTGGTTCAACACCTGCAACCAGGTGGTGGACATCCTTGTGCGGAATCAGCTCAAGTTCATCCAGTCCATGGGCGAGCTCAGCCGGTACATCAGCCAGACCAACAGCGAGATCAGCGATTCCATGATGCAGTCCTACAACGAACGCCAGAAGATCTACGACCGCATCGGCGAGAAGATCAGCGAGACCATCCGGGGCACCGAGCACTACTACAACCCCATCGAGGGCTCCGAGGTGGAGCTGCCGGGCGGCTACAAGCATGTGTGGACCAATGCCGGCGGCGAGTACATCCTCACCGACAGCCCGGGCTACAACCCCAACGAGGAATCGAACAAGGCCTGGCAGGAGATCGGGAGAAAATAAAACATTCGTTCAGGGAGCGACCGTGGATGCATCGGAACTGAAACAGCGTCTCTCGCACAATCTCATTCGTCTGGGGATTCTCCTCTTCATGCTGGGCCTCGTCACCGGCCTTGCCGTGCAGGACCTGGCCAATCCCAGGATGGCCCTGGCCAGTCATGTGGAAGGGGTCCTCAGCGGCATGCTGCTCATCGTCATGGGCCTCATCTGGCCCAGGCTGAACCTCGGGTCGGGCCTGTTGAAGGCTGCATTCTGGCTCATGGTGTACGGGGCCTATGCCAACTGGGGCAATCCCTTGCTCGGCGCTTTCTGGGCGGCAGGCTCGTCCATGATGCCCATGGCCGCCCTGGGGCACAAGGGTACACCCCTCCAGGAGCTCATCATCGGCATGATTGCCGTGTCCCTGGCCCTGTCACTGTTCGCAGGGACCATTTTCGTGCTGCTGGGCCTGAGGGGACGGGCTGAGAAGGGCTGACATGGTGAGACGTGTCTACTGTTCCGGGCCGCTGTTCTGCCCCGAAGAGATAGCATCCATGAATGCCATCGCCCGGGTGCTGGAAGACGCCGGGTTCACGACGTTCCTGCCCCATAGGGACGGACTTGAACGCTATGTGCTTCCCTTCCTGAACACGCCCCTGAGTGCAGACATCCTCGGCATGCGGGACAGGATCGACCGGGCCATCTTCGCCCTGGACGTGTACCAGATCGTGCAGCAATGCGACTCCTTCGTGCTCAACATGAACGGCAGGGTGCCCGATGAAGGGGCCGTGGCGGAGGCGGGCATCGCCTTTGCCCTGGGCAAGCCGCTGGTGATCTATAAGAACGACTGCCGTACGGCCTTCGACGGCCGTGACAATTCCATGATCACCGGCCTGTCCGTGCTGGATCCTGTGAGTGACAGGGGTAAAATTCCGTCCGCGATCCTGGAGGCGGAGAAGATCCTGGGCAAGCCTCGGCCCGATCTTCCCGGTGCCATCTCCGGCAACCTGGCCAGCATTGCGGGCAAAGGCGAAAAGATCTGGCGGGTCATGGGATCAACTCCGGTGCACTGCCTGGGCAGGACCGACATCCTCCCCCTGTTCAGGGAGATCGTGGAGATCAGCGACTGAAAAATCCTCGACAGTCCTGACATGAGATACCATACAAACCCGAAGCCCAGACAACCTTCGGGACTCTGGGCACGAGTTCCTTCTCCATGTAAAAGAACTGTTAAACCGGCCGGTTGTGGCCCTTGGACGATTGCGTTTGCTGAAAAAAGGGCATAAGGTTTCTCCGGACCAAGGTGGGTCAGTGAAAGGGATGGGGTGTCATCTCCTGATACCCGCCTTGAATGTTTATATCCCGAAACCGATTGAGAGGGCTCAGGCTATGCTATCTTTTCTTCCAGCGACAGTACGGGGAGTCATATCCATCTCGCTCATGGTCTTGAACACCATTTTCTGGTCCATCCCCTTTCATGTCCTTGCCCTGTCGAAAGTGCTCATAAAGAACGATGCATGGCACCGAACCTGCGCCCGCATCATCATGAGCGCCGGCAACTGCTGGATCTGGGGCATGAACGCCATCCTGGGGCTTACACAGCCTACAACCTACGAGATCCGTGGCCTGGAAGGACTCAGCAAACACCAGTGGTACTTCGTCAACTGCAACCACCAGTCATGGGCCGACATCCTGGTCCTGTTCTATGCCTTCACCGGGCATATACCCTTCTTCAAGTTCTTCCTCAAGAAGGAGCTCTTCTGGGTGCCCCTCCTTGGCATCTGCTGGTGGGCCCTGGACTACCCCTTCATGGAGCGTTTCTCACGGAGTTTCCTGGAAAAGAATCCCCACATGAAGGGCAAGGATTTGGAGACCACCAGGAAGGCCTGCGAGCGCTACCGCCACACCCCGGTCTCCATCCTCAACTTCATGGAGGGGACACGGTTCACCCCTGAAAAACATTCACGGCAGGGCTCCCCGTATCGCCACCTCCTGAAACCCAAGGCAGGGGGGTTCGCCTTTGCCATGGCGGCCATGGACGGGAAGATCGCGAACATCCTGGACGTTACCATCATCTACTCCGACAAGGGCCTCTCGTTCTGGGACTTCATCTGCGGCCGCATCAGCAGGATTACGGTGCTCGCAAAGAAACTGCACGTATCCGTTGACACCCTCACCGGGGACTACCAGAACGACGAGATCTTCCGTGACCGGCTCCAGAACTGGGTTTGCGACCTCTGGCAGGACAAGGATGAGCTCATCGAGCAGCACAGCAGCTCCCGGGCGCAGCTGTAGGAGGGCTTCAGAGAATCACCTGTACAGGCCACGATAATCTGCCGTAGGTGGATAGGACCATGAAATCATTTATTGCTCCAACCCTTCGGGGGGTGATCGCCATCTCGCTCATGTCCATGAACACCGTGTTCTGGGCCATCCCCGTCCACCTGCTTGCCCTGACGAAACTGCTCATCCGCAGCCATGCCTGGCAGGTCACCTGCGCAAGACTGCTCATGGACACAGTGACCTGCTGGATCTGGGGGATCCTGGCAGCCCTCCGTCTCACCCAGGACACCGTGTATGACATCGAAGGCAGGGAGGGACTCAGCACCTCCCAATGGTACTTCCTCAACTGCAACCACCAGTCGTGGTCGGACATCCTGGTCCTGCTCATAGCCTTCAACGGGCACATCCCGTTCTTCAAGTTCTTCCTGAAAAAACAGCTGCTCTGGGTGCCTCTCCTGGGGACCTCGTGGTGGGCGCTGGATTACCCTTTCATGGAGCGCTTCTCGAAAGAGTTCCTGGACAGGAATCCCCACATGAAAGGAACGGACCTCGCGACGACCCGCAGGATGTGCGAGCGCTACCGCCACACCCCGGTCTCCATCCTCAACTTCATCGAGGGGACCCGTTTCACCCGGGAAAAACATGCCCGGCAGGGCTCCCCCTACCGCCACCTCCTGAAGCCCAGGGCCGGCGGCTTCGCCTTTGCCCTGGCGGCCATGGACGGGATGATCAGGGACGTCATCGATGTCACCATCATCTACCCCAGAGGCGGATTCACCTTCTGGGACTACCTGTGCGGACGCATCGACAGGATAACGGTGCGGGTGAAGAAGATGCAGGTGCCGGAGGTCTTCCTGAACGGGGACTACGAGAACGACAGGGACTTCCGCGAGGGCTTTCAGGCCTGGGTCTGCACCCTCTGGGAGGAGAAGGACCGCCTCATCGAAGAGAACATGGCAAGGAACAGCGGTTGAAACGGGAGATCCTTTCCCTTTATAATGTGCCGAATCATTGCATGCATTCGTGGGGAGGGGCTCATGCATCAGACTCATTCCGGAGTAAGGCTGTTTCGTTCCCAGGCATTCCACTACCAGGCCTTGAGGACCATGGGGCACAGTGTTGCCTTCGGGGCGAATCCGGGCGAGTGTCTCGAGGTGATCCGCCAGATCCGCGATGAGGACGCCGAGAGCTGGTATCAGTCCTGGCATGCCTTCGGGGAGAAGTGCGAGAAGATGTCCGTGGCCGAAGGCGACGCCGCCAGCAGAGGCAAGGCCCTGCTGCGCGCATCGAATTACTTTCGCACAGGCGAGTTCTTCCTGGCGCCCGCCGATCCAAGGAGACTGAACACCTACCGCCGGAGCGTCAGCGCCTTCGTCCGGGCGCTCCAGACCCTGAAGATACCCCACAAGGTGTGGAAGATCCCCTATGAGCGTGTATCCCTGCGTGCATACTATCTCCCCGGCGACGAGGACAAGCCGCTCATCCTTGCCTGCGGAGGGTACGACTCGACCATCGAGGAGCTGTTCTTCTGGGCAGGCTCCGCAGCCCGCGAACGCGGCTGCCCCTGTATCATGTTCGAGGGCCCTGGGCAGTCGCACATGCTCCGCGAATACGGCGTGAAGTTCACCCACGAGTGGGAGAAGCCCCTGAAGATACTCCTGGACTATGCCGAGTGGGAAGCCCCCGAGCTGGCAAAACGCAGAAGGGTCATTCTGGGCATCAGCATGGGCGCCATGCTGGCCCTGCGTGCAGCGGCAAAGGACAAGCGCATCGATGCCGCGGCAGGCTTCGGCGGCTTCTTCAACATGCGCGATGCAGCCCTGGCTCAGCTTCCGGGTATCGGCAGGTGGCTTTTCCGGCTCGGGTTCGAGGGCTTCTTCAACCGGCTCGCCAGGATCAAGGCCTCCCGGGACATCGGCAGGCGATGGGCCCTGGACAATGGATGCTGGACCATCGGCGCTCAATCACCCTTTGAGCTGCTCGTCAAGACAGGGAATTTCAGCATCGCTCCGGTGGCCCAGGAGATCACCTGCAATGTCCTGATCGTCAGGGGTGAAAAGGATCATCTCATCCCATCGAGCGACAGCGCCCTTTTCAAGAAGAACATCACGCGTGCCAGGACATACAAGGAACACACCTTCAAGGCGGCGGACGGTGCCGGAGAGCACTGCCAGGCAGGCGCCATCGAGCAGTTCCACCAGGTGTTCTTCGACTGGGTCGAGGGTCTGTCGGCCGGCCGGGTATAGCGCAACAAGGGAACCTTGCATCCGTTTGGGGCGGCCGGAAAAGCGACCAGTGAAGGCCTGCGCATGTCTTTACGTTTCGCTTGACACGGCAAAGAGTATGCCTGTATCAACGCTTCAAACAATGCCCTCGTGACGGCAAGGAGGTCTTTTCATGTCTGCAGAGAACCGCGAGAACACCCTGGTGCTCATCAAGCCTGATGCCCTGAAAAATTCGCTGACCGGATACATCCTGTCCATGCTCTCCGAGTTCCACACCGGCCTGCACTTCGCAGGGACCAAGATCGTCGCGGTGAGCAGGATCCTTGCTGAGGAGCACTACGAGGAGCATCGGGGCAAATTCTTCTACCCTTCCCTGCAGGAATACATCACCGGCCGCCTCCATTACCCCGACGAACCCTGGAAACGCAGGGTCATAGCCTTTGTCTACCAGGGACCCGGCGCCATCAAGAAAATCCGGGATATCGCAGGCCCCACCAATGCCCACGACGCAAGGGTACAGAAACCCGGCTGCATCCGCGCGCTGGGAACCGTCGTGCCGGTCAAGGATGAATCAGGAAAGATTATCGGCGAGCGGGTCGATAACCTCATCCATGCATCGGCCAACACGACCGATGCCGAGCGGGAGATCAAGCTCTGGTTCAGACCCACCGACATACCGCCCTTCATGCGTGACTATGCCACCGAGGTGTGCGACCAACACTACTATTACAAGGGAAACGACCTCTCCGCCACCTACACCCCCGGCAGCGTCGCGTTCCTGGCACTGGGAGACCTCGCCTGGAAATCCGACCTCGAGGCCCTGCGGGCCCATCTGAAGGGCGGGAAGGCCCTGTGCTCGGTGAACGCCGTGGCTGCGAAGTACCTCATCAACATGGAGAACGAGGCCGACTAGGCTTGAATCTATACCATCAGGGGGCGCCATGAAACGCCTGCGCGAACTGCTGCTGATGGGCGAACATGTCTGTCCCTGGTGGCTCGCCTATTCCTTCGACAACCCTGTCAGGCGTCTCATTCACCCCCCGGAGAAGGTTCTTGCCGGGCTTGTCCATCCAGGTCAGACCGTCCTGGACATCGGATGCGGCATGGGACATTTCTCTCTGGGCATGGCACACATGGTGGGCAGACAGGGCCGGGTGATCGCACTGGACCTCCAGGAACAGATGCTCACCAGGGTCATGACAAGGGCTTCAAAATCACTGATCGGGGACAGGATTCACCTCCACCGGGGCCCTGTGGAGAGCCTCGAAATAAGGCATGAGGTTGATTTTGCCCTGGCATTCTGGATGGCCCACGAGGTGCCCGATCAGGCTGCGTTTTTCCATGCCATCAAGAACATCATCAAGAAAGACGGCCGTCTTCTGGTGGCGGAGCCGGCCATTCACGTGAGCGGATCGGCCTTTCAGAACACCGTGAGGACCGCCCTCGCCTCTGGATTTCAGCTCCATGCCGGACCGGGCATCCGCATGAGCAGGTCTGTCCTGCTTGGATTCTGAATACAAGGGTGCCAAACAACATGTTTACAGAGGAGTAGTCATGGCAGGCCAGAAGGTCACGCGTCGCCAGAAGGACATATCCCGGCTCATCAAGGAGCGCGGCAGGGTCATGAAAGAACAAGCCCGCCGCAGCAAGAAAAGGGACACGCCTGCGAGGTAGGGCGAAGGCAAGGGTCTATGACACCCGCTCCTTG
>JALOOZ010000038.1 GCA_025454155.1 Thermodesulfobacteriota bacterium | reverse complement strand
TGCGGGAGGTCGGGGAATCCGGAATACGGCACGAGCTGTTGCTGGGTGACCTCGATGTGCACCACTGCAGGGATAAGGGACTTGGCGACCTGGGTGATGAGGACCTTCAGATCGTTGCCGTAAGGGGCTTTGGGGTCCTCCTGCAGGATACCGTTGTCACCCGTTGCAGTCCCCGACACCAGTGATACGGTCAGGAGAATTGCGCAGACGGTGCCGATCCGTACGATGCTGTCTTTTCCCATGGGATGAGTCTTCACCTCCGAAATGTGTTCATGGGCAATGATAGCACCGCTGCGAAGGATTGCAAGGGATTCCCGAAGCGTCGGACAACGGGTCCTGGGACTACTTCTCGGACTGGGAGCCGGGACCGTACCCGGCCGGCATCTTGAACCCTAAAGGGCCCTGATCTTGTCGATGTCCTTTTTCCTGCCGAGGATATAGAGGATGTCGCTGTCCTTGATCACGAAGTCCGCTCTGGGGGCGGGGATGAAGTTCTCGGGGATGAGCTCGCGCACCGCGATGATCTGGAGCCCGTAGCGGGAAGGGAGTTCGAGCTCCATGAGTGTCTTTCCAATGAAGCCCGGAGGCGGCCCTATCTGGGTGATCTCGTAGTCCTCGGTCATCTCGAGGAAGTCCAGGATGTTCGGACTAACGAGCGTCTTGGCAACCTTGACGCCCATGTCCTTCTCCGGGAAGATGATGTCCGTGGCGCCGACCTTCCGGAGGATCTTGGCATGGTTCTCGTCCAGGGCCTTGACCAGGATCTGCTTGATTCCCATCTCGTGGAGGTAGAGGGTCGCGAGGGTGGATGCCGCAGGGTGGTCGCCCAGGCTGATGATGGCCGCATCGCAGTCCGCCAGGCCGAGGCCCACGAGGGTCTCCTTGTTGGTCACGTCGGCGATCACGGCCATGCTGGAGAACTTGTTGATCTTCTGGACCTGTTCCTTGTCCATGTCGATGGCTATGGTCTCCTGGTGTGAATTGAACAGGGTCCTCGCCACCCAGTAGCCGAAACTCCCGAGCCCGATGACAGCGTATTTCCTTCTCATGGCACTTGTCCTTTCGTGATCAGCCGATCATCACGTTTTCCTCGACGAACTGGTATTGTGCCGGCGACTCCCTGCTGATGAAGATGTACACCACCGTCATGATGCCCACCCTGCCCACCAGCATGGCGAGCATGATGAGGCACTTGCCGAAGGAGTCCATCTTGGCAGTGGCCCCTATGGAAAGCCCCACGGTTCCGAAGGCGGAGATGGTTTCGAAGAGGTATTCAACGAAGATCCCCCCGCTCATGACATGGGGAAAGTTCCCCTGCTGGGTCATGAGAAGCCCGGTCAGGATGAACATGATGAAGATGGTGGCCAGGACGAAGATCGACAGTGTCTTGCCCACCGTATCGGCGGGCAGGGTGGCCCTGAAGATGTTGTTCACGTTCCTGCCCATGAGCCTGTTCCACAGTACCACGAGCATGGTGGCGAAGCTCGTGGTCTTGATGCCCCCCCCGCACGATCCCGGCGATGCGCCGATGAACATGAGCACCATGAGCACCATGATGGCGGCATTGCCGAGCTGGGAGAGGTCAACGGTGTTGAACCCTGCCGTGCGGGCCGAGACGGCCTGGAAGAAAGATACCAGCACTTCTTCATGCAGCGGCATATAGTAGAGGTGGCTCGATCTCTGCACGAACCATATGGTGAACGTTCCTGCTAGGATGAGGAAGAACGTGGTGGTGGCCACCAGTTTGGTGTGGAGCGAAAAGCGGAAGCGTGTAGGAGACCTGAAAAAGCTCCAGCAGTCGATGATCACGGGTGATCCGATGCCGCCCAGGATGATGAGACCAGCGATGGCGAGGTTGAGGATCACCTTGCCCTGGTAATGGATGAAGTTGTCAGGAAACAGGGTGAAGCCAGCATTGTTGAACGCGGAGATGGAGTGGAAGAACCCGTAGTAGACCTTCTGCCCCAGGGTCAGGGGGTGGTCCCAGGAGAACACGAGGATCAAGGCCCCGATGGCTTCGGTCATCACCGTGAAGGTGGTGATGATGGCGAGCATGCGTTTGGCGTTCTGAAAAAGATCCTGGGAGTAGCTTTCCTTCAGGAAAACATACTGCTGAGCGCTTACGCCGGACCCGGTCCAGAGGAAGACCAGGGCGAAAAAAGTCATGAGGCCGAAACCTCCGGCCTGGATGAGCCCCAGGATGATGAGCTCTCCGGCAATGGAGAAGGTGCTCCCGGTATCCACCACGGTGAGGCCGGTCACGCACAGGGCCGAGGTGGCCGTGTAGTAGGCGTCCACCAGCGAGATATCCCTGTCCGGTTCCAGGGAGAACGGCAACTTCAGAAGGGTCCCGCCGATGAGGATGGCGAGGATATAGCTCAGGATGAATATGACAGGCGGATTCAGCGAGAAGATCGCCCGAGGGACCCGTCGAATGAGTTTCAGTATCTTCATGCATTACAAACCGGCAATTCCCTTAAACCTTTGTGCCGCATGATGGATACCATACCTGCCCGGGAAAAAGCAAGAAGGCGACCTCGAAACATGCTAGTGGCTGTGGTCAAGGGCCAGTGACACCTCTTCCCTCAGCAGGCCCTCGCTTCGGGTGAGAAATTCGTGCAGGGCGTCCTTCGCCCCCTTCCCGCCTATGCGGCCCAAGGCCCAGGCGATCATGACCAGGGCGCGGGGGTCGGCGTTTTCGCCGAAGGCACGGACCAGGTCGGGGATGTAGCCGGGATCGAGGCTGTTGCCCATGGCGCGGGCGGTGTTCATCTTCCAGCGCCAGATGTCGTCGGGCCCCATGTAGAACATGTGGGGCCATACCCTCGAGGCATAGTAACTCCCGTCCATGCGGAGCAGGCTCCTGAGGTCGAAGGCACCAGCCTTGGCTGCGGCCCGCTCGTTCATCGTGCGTTCCCGGGCAAGCCACGGCGCATTGCGGGGGCACACGTTCTGGCAGCGGTCGCACCCGTAGATCCACATGCCCATGGGTTCCCTCAGGTCCCGGGGTGTGGGCCCGTCGCCGAAGTAGCTGAGGTACGAGATGCACCTGCGCGGATCGATGGTTCGCGGGGCCTTCAAGGCACCGGTGGGACAGGAGGCGACGCAGGCGTTCCTGCACCAGTCCGGGCAGGCCAGGGTGTAGTCCGGCTCGTCGGGTTCAAAGCCCCGGTCGACCACCAGCGCGATGGGCAGGACCCAGGAACTCTGCAGGACGGCCTTCTTTGCATAGAACAGGGTGTTCTTGCCGAAGGTCCCCAGGCCGGCCCTGGCGGCGGCCATGCGGTGGGGGAGGTTGAAGGGGACCTTGACGGCCATGCCCCTCTCCTGCAGGAAGGACCGGAAGGCCTTGATCCTCAGGGCAAGTCCGTCCTTGGTGACGCGGTCGTCGTCCAGGTAGCAGCGGCCGAAGTGCCGTTCCAGCTGCACCGGGAACGCCTCCCGGAAGTATGCCTCTATGAGCACGATGATGGACCGCGCCCCGGCCATGATGGTCATCGGGTCGGTCCCTGCCAGGAGGTCGAGGCCCATCCTGCCGACCCAGCCGTATTCCTCCTGCCGTTGCAGGAGGATTTCCTTCTGCGTGACAAAGGGTTCTGCCGTGGTGAACCCGATATCCACGAAGCCCAGCTCAAGGGCCTTGTCCACGATCTCGCTCCTGGCTGCCATGACGCTCCCCTTTCCTCATGCAGGATAACCCAGAGGGAGAACGTGCGCAAGCAGCAAAAGCGAGCGATCGCTCGCAATGGAAGGAGTGAGGTTCACGGCAGTCTCTGCAGTGCCTTCACGTACCTTTCCTCGCTGTAGGGTTTCCTGGATTGCATCACCATGTTCATCTCGGCAAGCAGGACCGAGGCGATCAGACGCAGGGCCTGCTCACGGGTATGCCCTGTAAGGAGGAGCCTCTCATAGGTCTCCTTCGTTTCCGGTGGACTGCCGTTGTCGATCTGACCCTGAACCGTCTCGAACAGAGCTTCTTTGAGTGAACTTCTCTTTCTGTCATCCATGGCGAGTCCCTAGCCTGTTCCGTATCACAACGAATCCGGCAAGGCCTGTCAGGGTGAAGACGGCACCGGCCCAGAAGGTCGATGAAGGTCCTGCAAAGCCCCAGAGCCAGCCGGCCAGGGTGCTTGCCAGGAGCATGGCGATGCCGCTCACCATGCTGAAGAGACCGAAGGCGCTCCCCCTGAGCCTGGCTGGTGAGGTATCCGCCACCAGAGTCGAGAAGATGCCCTGGGTGAGCCCCATGTGAAGGCCCCACAGGGATGACCCCAGCAGGACCAAGGCAGGGCCGGAAGCCAGGGCAAGGACAACGTCCGAGACCACGAGCACGAGACTTCCGGCAGCCAGCATGCCTATCCGTCCGAGCCTGTCCGACAGCAGGCCCACCGGGTATGCGGTGAATGAATAGACCATGTTCATGATCACCAGGACGAAGGGGACAAGCATGACGGGGACACCCAGGTTCTGTGCCCGCAGGAGCAGGAAGGCCTCGCTGAAACGCGCCAGGGTGAAGACCGCACCGAAGGCTGTCACGAGCCAGTATGCCCTGCTGAGAAGCCTCATGTCCGCGAACTTCATGGGCGCGGACGAGGATGAACCGTGATGTTTTTCCGGTTCCCTGACCCCGAAAACAAGGAGCAGCACAGCGAATACTCCGGGAATGACAGCGATCCAGAAGACGGACCTGAAGTCGTTCGAGAAGAGGTACATCATCAGGCTCGCGATGACGGGCCCGATGAAGGCGCCTGCGGTGTCCAGAGATTGCCTCAGGCCGAAGGCCGCCCCGCGGTTGCTCTCGTCGGTTACCTCGGCCAGCAGCGCATCCCTCGGCGCGCCTCGTATGCCCTTGCCGATCCGGTCTAGGAACCGGGCTGCAAAGACTATCCGAACGCCGGTGGCCATGGCGAAGAGGGGTTTGGTGAGGGTTCCCAGGGCATAGCCCGCCACGGCCAGGGATTTTCTTTTTCCGATCCGGTCGCTGATTATTCCGGAGAAGGCCCTGGTGATGAGAGCAGTGGCCTCGGCTGCGCCCTCGATGATGCCCAGGGACAGGGCTGACGCATTCAGTCCGACCACGAGGAACACGGGCAGCAGGCTGTGGATCATTTCAGAGGATATGTCCATGAACAGGCTCACAAAGCCCAGTGCCCAGACAGTCCTTGGGATGCCGCGGAACGAATTGAGGAATCTCAAGCTATTGCTCTTCGGGGGCGGGTTGCCCGCCACCGTTTCCTGTCGGGTCCGACATCTTCAGGGGCCAGGATTCCGGGTAAGGCGCCTCGACGGCGATCCTGGTCTTCAATGTCGGGTGGGTGAATTCCATGCAGGCGTGGTGCAGGGCGATCCCGTCAAGGCACTGCACGGACCTGCCGCCGTACCGGTGGTCTCCCAGCACGGGACAGCCGCATGCGGCGAGCTGGGCGCGGATCTGGTGGTAACGGCCTGTTTCCAGGGTGATCTCCACCAGGGACATACCGGAAGACCTTTTCAGGACGCGGTAGTGCAGGGTACATGCCCGTGCACCTGACTCCTGTTCCGCTGCTGGCACGGATTTCATGCGCGAATGCCTCAGCAGGTGCCTCAAGGTGCCCTCCCGGGAAGGGAGATCCGCCATGAC
Source organism: Thermodesulfobacteriota bacterium (assembly GCA_025454155.1). Taxonomy (GTDB): domain Bacteria; phylum Desulfobacterota; class Desulfomonilia; order UBA1062; family UBA1062; genus MWEI01. The sequence goes on along the minus strand of JALOOZ010000038.1, from coordinate 10,332 downwards.
CACGGCGTGATATATCTTCCGAACCTCCCTGAGGCGCTGCTGTTCGTTCATCCTGCTCAAGCCCTTGCCCGTCCTGGCAAAGAGCACCACGCCGCTGACCGGCCTGTCCAGCCGGTGCACGGCATGGAGGAATACCTCCCCGGTCTTGCCCCTTGTCCGCCTGATCCACTCCTTGCCCCGGGATTCCAGGCTGTCCTCGTCGCGTCCTGAGGGCTGGGTGAGCAGGCCGGCGGGTTTGTTCAGGGCTATCAGGTGGTTGTCTTCGTAGAGGATCGTGAGCTCTGCCACGGCAGCACCCGTCATGTCCCGGCTGAGAGCGCCCTTCCGGGAGTCCACCTGCAGTAGGTCCCGCTGGGTACGGGCAGCACGTCGGGTTTGCCTTCCAGCAGCATCTCTCCGGACTCGTACGAGGAGGCTGCCGGTCCAGGGACGGTGGAGGACAGGATGTTCCTCAGTGCCGTCGGCGTACAGGTCGGGGTGTGCGAGGTCAGCATGAGGAACAAGGGGTCTTCCGAAAGCACGGACCAGCACTTCTTCACTGTTTCGATGAGCTCGTCCTCGATCTTGTACACCTCCTCGTTCCTGCCGTGACCGTAGGTGGGCGGGTCAAGGATGACGGCATCGTAGCGCCTGTTTCTCCGGATTTCCCTGTCGAGGTACTTGTTCACATCGTCCACGATCCAGCGGATAGGGGCGTCGGTCAGGTTGTTCAGCTCCGCGTTCTGCCTCGCCCAGCTCACCATGCCCTTGGATGCGTCCAGGTGGCAGACCTGCGCCCCGCACCGGGCGGCAGAGAGGGTTGCCCCGCCGGAATAGGCAAAGAGATTGAGCACGGAGACCTCTGGGCGACCCATCTCGTTGGCATGGGTGATGACCCTGCCGATCCATCTCCAGAGGCTTCTCTGCTCCGGGAAGATTCCCAGGTGGCCGAAGTCTGTCCTGGCAAGCCTGAAGCGCAAACCGTCGATGATGACGCGCCATGAATCCGGGATCTCCGTGTTCGTCTGCCATCCTTTGCCCGGTCTGCGCTCGAAGGAGGCGTCGGCGCCTTCCCAGAGGGCACTGTCCTTCTGCGCAGGCCAGAAGGCCTGGGCGCAGGGTCTTGCCAGGCGGTAGCGCCCGAACCGCTCCAGCTTTCTGCCGTTGCCGCTGTCGAGGAGTTCGTAGTCATCGGAGAGGGTCTGCTTCGATCTCATGGCTGATGTATGCTGTTAACATCTGTCAAGTAGGGCTGTATAGAGAATAAATGTGCAGCGGCTCTGCCGCCTTGTCCTGTCGGGAGAAGTCCGTCATGGAGCCGTGCAGACGAGGCCTTTCAGATACTGCCCCTCGGGAAAGGACAGCGCGATGGGGTGGTCTGAGGCCTGACCCAGATATCTGATGATCCTGGCATCTCTGCGTGCATCCAGGGCTGCATCGGCGACGATCTTCTGGAACAGGGCAGGACTGATATGGCCGGAACAGGAAAAGGTGAACAATGTCCCGCCGGGATTCAGGAGTTTGAAGGCCAGGAGATTGATGTCCTTGTATCCGCGGCTTGCCGGTACTATCTGGCTTGCCGATGCCGCGAACTTCGGTGGATCGAGGACGATGAGGTCGAAAGTGAGGCCCCGATCCCTGAAATCCCTAAGGCAGTGGAACACATCCCCTTCGACCGACTGAAACGCATTCCCTGGAACGCCGTTGTGCGCACTGTTCTTCCCTGCGAGAGCCAGGGCCTCGCTTGAGGATTCCACGTTCGTCACCCTCGCGGCCCCCCCCAGGAGGGCACTGATCCCGAAGGCCCCGGTATAGGAAAAGCAGTTGAGAACCTCGGCATCGCGGGAGTATTCCCTGAGGGCCAGCCTGTTCTCCCTCTGGTCCAGGTAGAAACCTGTTTTGTGGCCTTTCCTGACGTCCACCAGGAAGCGTGCACCACACTCAATGATCTCGATGAGTTCCGGCGGTTCTTTCCCGGAGATCGATCCGCAGCGCTCATGGAGCCCTTCCTTGGTCCGTGATTCCGTGTCGGACCGCTCGAAGATGGATGCAGGACCCACCAGCTCCGCAAGCAGTTCCACGATAGCATTCCTGAAGCATTCAGCCCCGGCGGAGAGGAACTGGCAGACCAGGAATCTGTCGTAGATGTCGACGATGAGGCCGGGGAGGCCGTCGGACTCGGCATTCACCAGGCGACAGGCATTGAAATCATCCCGGGAGAGGAGGTCCGAACGGGCATGGATGCTCTGCTCGAGCCTGCCCCTGATGAAGTCCTCTCCGATGGCTTCACCCGGAGAGAAGGACCATATGCGGACCCTGATCTGGGAGTGGGGAGACCACGCACCGGCAGCGAGCCACTGTCCCGCGGATGAAAAGACATCAACGGTCTCCCCTGGAGCCGGGTTCCCCTTCACGCCCTGCACGGCCCCGGAGAATACCCAGGGGTGACGTCGCTGGAGGGATTCCTCCCTACCGGGCTTCAGGATCACCCTGGCCATACTGGTGCGACGCTCCCTTCACCTGGATTTGTCTGTGCAGCTGCACGAATGGTCGCCGATCCTGCATTCCTCGTCAGCGTACTCGATCTCCACCGTGGAGTGGCTCATGCCATGCTCGTGGAGGATCCTGCGAATCCTCTCCTTGAGAACCAGGATGTCTTCCTTGGTTGCACAGGCATCCACCACCACGTGGGTGGTGATCACATGGCGGGTCCCATCCAGGGACCAGATGTGGGTGTGATGGGTATCGAGGACATGCCCGCACGAACGCAGATCCCTTTCGATTCCTTCGACATCGGTGTCCTCCGGGACTCCCTGCAGGAAAATCCCCAGGGTCTTCCCGAGGGTCCTCAGAACGTTGAAGAGGATGTAGACGGAGATGATTATCGAGAGAACGGGGTCCAGCACGGGGATGTCCTTGAAGAGCAGAACGATGCTCACGGCGAGGACCGCTGCCCAGCCGAGGACGTCCTCCATGAGATGCCAGGTAACCATCCGGGCATTCATGCCGCTGACGTCCTTCAACCTGAGGACGGCAGCCCCGTTGACTGCTATGCCCACCACGGCAAAGGCCAGCATGCCGGGAGCATAGGGGAGCTCGGGGTGGAAGAGCCTGGGTAAGGCCCTGGTCAGGATGAACACGGAGCCGGAGATGATGACGACGGCGCTGATGAGGGCCCCCAGCAGCGAGAATCTCCGGTAGCCATACGAGAAGAGCCTGTCCCCGCGTTTCAGGGACAGCTGCTCCAGGAGCCAGGCGGACCCGAGGGCCACGCTGTCCCCGAAGTCATGGACGGCATCGGCCATGATGGCCAGGCTGTTGGTGTAGATGCCACCGACGAACTCGATGACGGCGAAGACGAGGTTCAGGACAAACGCGAATCCGATGTTCTTGGCATCGCCCTGCTGGTGGTGGTGATCGTGTCCCATCTTTCCTGCGGATTCCCTGCAGCAGCACTGCCAAACGACGCAGGCGCTTCACAGGAACAATCGTGCAGAGGGAGTCTACATCATTTTACAGGGATGGCCAAGCATGGATGTGACGGATACAAGAAAGCCGGGGCATCGGGTCTTTGGGCTTGACAACCATCTTGGCCAGATGATCTTTGTATGATTCATCATCCCGGCGAAGGAAGGCAGCCATGAATCAGACGATGATCGAGCGTTTGCAGCGTTTCTTCTCACCCTCCCATATCGCTGTCGTGGGGGCGTCCACCAGGAACCACTGGTTCTTCAACATGGCGGGCAATGCCCGGCGGTCAGGCTTTGCCGGACGGTTCTACCCGGTGAACCCCAAGGCGGCAGAGGTATGCGGCATCCCCGCTTTTGCCTCAATTGCGGATCTTCCGGCAGGGGGCATCGACTTTGCAGCGGTCATCGTCAAGAGCACGCAGGTGCTCTCTGCGCTCGAAGGGCTGGCCGGGAAGGGCATCAGGAACGTCCTCCTCGTCTCCTCCGGCTTCTCCGAGACCGGCGAAGAAGGGAAGAAACTCCAGGACGGCATCGCTTCGTTCTGCCGGGGGCAGGGTATCGTTCTCCTGGGGCCCAACTGCCTCGGCTTCATGAACATGGCGGGCAACGCGAGCGTCTTCGCCGGTGGTGCGGTGGAGGGGGATCTGGTCCCGGGGACTATCGGCATCATAGGCCAGAGTGGAGCGGCCAGCGAGATCATCGCCACCAAGCTCCTGAAGAAGGGCCTGGGGATATCGCTGTACGTCACCACGGGAAACGAGGCCCTGCTCACCGCGGAAGACTGCCTGGAACACATGATCGAAGACGGCACGACCCGGGTGGTCGCCGGTTTCATGGAAGGCTTCAGGGATGTGCCACGGTTCAGGCGCCTCGCCCTTACGGCTGCTGGGAAGAAGATTCCCATCATCCTCATCAAGGTCGGCCGTTCCGCCAAGGGCGTACAGGCTGCGGCATCCCACACCGGGGCGCTGGCCGGCAACGAGCAGATCATGGATGCCCTCCTGAAACAGTACGGGATCATACGCGTGGAGACCATCGAGGAGCTCGTGGAGACGGCTGGCCTCTTTTCCCGCTGCCCCTTGCCCGGTGGAGGGAACCTGGCGATGTGTACCCTTTCCGGTGGCCTGGCGGGTCTCTATGCAGATCTGTGCCAGACCCTGTCCATCGATCTGCCCGACTTTTCCGGGTCCACGGCAGAGGCCCTGCGATCGGTGCTGCCCGAGTTCGCCCAGCCGGCCAATCCGCTGGATGTCACCGGGTCCGGGTTTTCCAACGGCATGGACCGCATCGTGAAGATCCTGATGGACGACGAGAACACCGACCTCATCGCCATGCTTTCTTTTCCGCCGGCCGGTGAAAACGATACATGGGCGTTCGGGCACAACGAGTCATACATGAGGGCGCTGCAGACTGCCCGTAAACCCATCGTTCCCGTCACCTTCCGGGAGGTGAGTGACTATGCCAGGCGATACTACCGGGAGCACGGCCTGTACTACATCGAGCATGTCCAGGACGGACTGAGGGCCATCGCCCACCTGATAGGGTATGCACGGTTCCTCAGGGCTCGGTCTCCACGTTGAGGTGTATCGTATCATACCTTGACAGACCGCCCTGCCTGAGCAGGGTATCGCGTGTTGCTGCCTCGCCGTTGAGGGCGATGACAGAGCAGCCCGCCCAGAACGCCTCCGTCTGCCGTTCCAGAAAGCCGGCAAGGTCATTCGACGGCACGAAAATCCCCTTCCTGAGAATGCCGGGACCAAGCTCATGCATGAGCAGGTTGAAGATCTTCATGTGGACCATGCCTTCTCCAGCCATGCCTGGGTCATTGGTGTGCCGGTAGGTTATGGTGGACCTCAGCCGTCCGTAAAATCCCCCCCGTCTCATGGCGGCGCCCACCAGTCCAGGCATGGCGGCGGACAGCGCCAGGGAGGAGCCATCCCTGATGACGGATGCTTCGAGGTCGTCCACCGGCTTGCCGTCGAGGAAGACGGTCTGTATCCTTTCCTCGATATATTCCCGGCTCAAGCCGATCTGCTCCGTCAGGAATGCATCGAGGGAGCACCCCCTCCGGATCTTCAGAAAAAATCCGTTCTGCACGACGAGGGAAAGATTCTGCAGCAGGTTCTCAGCGAGACGGAGAGATAGCCGCGCTTCTTTGCCGCAGGTCATGGCGCGTATCGCTCCTTCATCAGATCTCCGAGAGTATCTCGATGGTGGCGATGAGCCTGGAGTCTTCCAGCGCCGCCTCGCGGTGGACAGTGGCGGCCAGGTAGTCGGGCATCCCGATCATGGTCAGGAAGGCATCCACCGACGGGTACTTGACCAGGAGAACCTGGTCCCATTGCTCCTCGGCGGGCGCGATCACCCCGACCAGGGCCTTGGACATCCATAGGGGTTTCGCCCCGACTTCGCTGAGTTTCTCCACGGCGATATCCATGTAGCGCTTGTATGCCTGTCTCCCGGTGCAGTCGTCGAAGCTCGATCCCTGAGGATAGAGGGACTTCTGACGGAATTTCAGGAGGTTGACCATCACTATGGGGGTTTCTTTGGGCAAGGCGCTCAGCCTCGAGAGGCTTTCCCGGGTGGGTCTCACTGTCTTCACCGGCTCCCTCCTTCGAATCATGGGCTGCCAGGAGCATAGCGCCCAACCGTCGGATGGTGCAACAGCTTTCTCCGGCCTTATCAATCCCTCGGTTCAGAATCTCATGGATATCCCGAGAACATATCCATCAGGTGTGAGCCCCATGACGGGGGTGGTTTCCTTCAACGGTCCGATGCCCATGAATGTATCGTTGATGAAGGTCCCGATGAAGTATGCCATGGCAATGCCCGCAAGAACGTCCGAAGGGTAGTGGACACCCGCCTCGACCCGCTCCCAGGCAACCCCGAACATCACTGTGTGGAGGGCTATGTCCAGACCGGTTTTACCCACACTGGTGATATTCATGGCGTGGACGTTCCTTGACGCCAGCGCGGTGAACACGGCGGCATTGGATGCATGGCCGGAAGGGAAGCTTTCCGTGTCATTGCCGTCGGGGCGCCCACGGTCCGCAGCATCCTTGATGAGAAAGGTGAGTTCGTTGCTCAGGGCCGCCGCACTGCCCTGCACGGCCATTCCCTTGGCCTTGGAGAGAAACCAGAGTGCAGGATCGTCACCACCCGGTGTTGCCATGACGCTGAGGTAGAACGACCCGAGCAGGATTCCCCTCAGCGTGCTGCTCAGCTGTTCGGCCTGATCGGTGGAACCTGTGGTGGGGGTGTGTTCGACGGCCCATTGCGACACCCTCTCGTCCGCATGGTGGATCTGCAGGAGCAGGGCAGCCGACGCAGGCCCCAGAACCATGGGGGAAAGGAAGGATTCACAGGCGGACTGGCCAACCTTGCTCCATCCGGGCTTCAGGGTGACGTCCTCCCCCCAGCGTCTGCCGTTTTCCATGGTGCCGCAAGCCTGGGTGAGGAGTATCGCCATGGCCGCGATGAGGTGGGGCAGGCAGTGAAGATGTCTCATGGTATGCCATGGACAGTTAAAGCGGAGGGATTCAGGCCCTGACCTTGGCGGGTATTGGATTGCTGGCGGCCAGGGTCCGAATCCCGGAATGGCTTGTTCTCACTTTTTGCTCAGGAAGGACTTGATCTTTTTCGCGTCCTGCTCCGAGTAGTACTTGCACGCACCGCGGGTGGATGCGGGCTCGATGCCTGCCTTCACGATGGCGTCCTTGACCGCCTTGAGCCCGACGCCCCATTCCTGTGCGAGGTTCGCCGGGGTAATCGCCTTTTTCTTCTCTGCCATTGGATGTCACCTCCTGATCATATTGTTAGGTAATGTCATAATCTTTTTCATTATCGATCATCCCATTCGGAACAATAAGTCTCCTCAGACTTCATGATAGAAACGGGGGCAGGAAAAATCAAGGCCTGCCTCACACCCGGGAGGCCTTTCAGGCGGAATGCCTGAAAAGCGCCCTGAGGGGAACCCTGACCATCTCCATGCCAGAGACAAGGATCTGGAGTGACGCAAGCCTGAGTTCGACGGGACCGATGGTCCAGCACTGGTCGACAGGCAGCGTCTCCACGGCCGGACCGCTCTCGTTGACCGGGCAGATGTCGCGCATCTCTACGGTATCCCCGCCGGCGGATTCATCAAGCCAGCGCAGGGGCAGACCCTGGGTGCGGCAGACATAGGGCCTGTGAGGGTAGATCCTGCATGCCCCTGCAGCATCCAGGAACGCGCATGCCCCACGGGTGTGAGGCAGACTCTGATCGAGCAGTCCGGTGTAATGGAACCTGATGGTTTCCGCTTCCACCTCGAAGACCGAGATGTCATCCCGGCAGCACCGGGTGCAGCCCTGAGCGCAGTGCAGCCTGTCCCTGTGGAACGCAAAGAGCTCACGTGCAGCATCGTCCACCTCCCGGTGGATCTCTTCGAGGGCATTCATGATGCCCGTGCAGTCTCCGGGGATATCCGGCATAATCTTTTTCCTGATCAGTCAATGAGGACTAATCCGTAGTAGTTGCCCCTGCAGGTCTCATCCCTGAGCACCTCGATAGGGAGTCCGTTCGCCCGTACCGTGGCGTATACGTCGATCCCGCAGGACTCCATTGACGGCCTGGCCCTGTCGGGATGACTGCACCGCTTCGAGGGACACCTCCTGCACAGGGTGCAGGGACCTGCCCCGAGACCGATGGCCTTGTGAAATCCGGCCAGGAAGATCTCACGTTCCAGCTCGTAGGCAATGCTGCCCAGGCTCCCCAGTTTCACACTGTGAAAGAGGAGGCCCTTTTCATAGCACTCGATCACCTTTGCCATCTCCTCCGGTGTGGGGGTGTTGGGAGGGCAGCAGTGGCCGAGTCCGTAAAGCTCGCACCCGAAGCGGCACTTCATGCGCACCCAGGCCGCTGTGTGAACGGTCGCTACATCGATGATCTTCGCCTCGTGAGCGCCGAGCTCACATGCGCGTTGCACGAATTCCTCGAAGATCTTTTCCGCATACCCTTGTTTTCCGGGAGCCCGCCTGTTCCTTGTCATGGTTTCGTTGCCTTTTCCTTACCTACAAGGATCGCAAGACCCATGTCTATGACCGTGCCAAAGGGCTCTTCCCGGTCTTTCCTCAGATGCATGGTGATGGTCTCCGCGAAGAGCCGTTTGAGTATGGTTATTCCCAGGCCTGAAGCGGTCTTCGGGTATCCCAGGGGGAACCGGTCAAGGAATGCGCGCAGTCGCTCGTAGACCTCATCGGACATGATACTCTACTTGGCCTCGTCCGGGAGATCCGCCCGGAAATCAATCGATGAACGCATGAAGGAGTATTTCTCCGGGGAGGGCGGCCGCCGAACCTGATCTTCGGGCTTCATATCGAGGCTGCGTGCACCCGAGGGGCAGGCCGCCACACAGAGCCCGCAGCCGATACAGCGTTCGTGGTTGATCACCATCGTTTCCCCGGCCAGGCTTATGGCCTTCATGGGACAGCGCTTCACACAGCACCCGCAGGAGCGGCACATGCCCTCATCGTACCGGGGGACGTAGTTCGATGACATCACGCGGCCGGGATTGGGCAGCTGCTTGAGGAACCGCAGTATGGTGCAGCAGTCCGGGCAGCAGTTGCAGATACACTCGACATTGCGTGCGTCGCCGCCGGCCTGGTGGACGAGCCCGTGCTCTTCCGCATAGTCGATGACACCCAGGGCTTCGTCCTGGTTGATCCACCTGCCGCAGCCTATCTCCTCGATGGGGTATTCGGCATAGAAGTCGAATGCGATGCAGGTCTCCCCGGAATGGCTGCAGCTGCGCAGCCCGAGGGTCTTCAGGTGGTGGCCGCAGGCGCAGTCGAAGAGCCCGATCCGCTCCTTGTCCCGGATGATGGCGCGGACGTCGTCGTAGTGGAGTATCCGTTTCCGGTCGGGAAGCCCTGCCTGTATGGGGATGGTCCGCAGGGACCTGGTTTTGGGGAAGAATCCGCCGGTGAGGTAATCCTCGATGAGGCCCGGCAGCTCGGGGTCCGGGTCTTTGCGGTAGAGCTGGTGTTCGAAGAAGCCGTGCATGAAGGGGGCGGCGGCGTAATATTTCCGACCTTTCCATGTCTTGGGAAACAAAAGGCCCTTGGCCGTCATGCACGCCAGGATGCGGCCGGCTTCCTCCTCGGACAGGCCCGTTTTCACAGCGATGGACGGCACCGGTTCGAGCCTGCGGCTCAGAGCAAGGTAGACGGTGGCCTCTTCGCTGCTGAACAACCGTTTCAGTACGGCGATCTCCTTACCTGTCGCCGAAGCGGTCATGCCGACGGAATACTGGTCGATCCGTTCCTGGAGCTGCTTGAAGATGTCCTGTGCCATGGTTATATCTGCCTTGTCCGTGATAGGGGCAGCATAATACGGGGGGGATGGTCTGTCAATGGAAGACGAACGAGCGCTCGGTATTTAGAAAGGCCAATCCCCCCGGATCGGAGGCCTATTTCCCGGCTCCTCCCAGCATCCCCTTGACTGCGGCAGGCAGGTCGGCGGGCAGGACCACGTACTTGGAGTTCGGCGAGCCGGAGAAGCTCTTGAGCGCCTCGATGTACCTCCCGCCCAGGATGAACATGACCGGGAGCTCCTTGTCCTGGACCGACTCCGTTATCTTGGTGATGGCGATCTGGTCGCCTTCGGCCATGACCACCTTGGCCCTGGCGTCCAGCTTGCTTGCCTCGAGCCTGCCCTCGGCCTGGAGGATGGCCGCCGACTTCTCGCCCTCGGCCTTGGTGACCGTGGCCCTGCGGGCCCGCTCGGCAGCAGCCTGCTCCTCCATGGCCTTCTGCATGGTCTCGGAGGGGCTGATGTCCTGTATCTCCACGGTCTTGAGCATGATGCCCCAGTCCGCGATGTCGTCCGAGATGCTCTCCTTGAGCCG
>JALOOZ010000037.1 GCA_025454155.1 Thermodesulfobacteriota bacterium | reverse complement strand
CAAAGTCCAGGATATGCGCACGCTCGATGACCCTGGCGCGCTTGAGATGGTCGATGGCGATGGCCATGTTGCAGTAGAAGCAGAAGCCCCACGCAGAATCCGCCGATGCCTGGTGGCCTGGGGGCCTGATGAGGCCGAAGCAGGGTTCCTTCATCCCGATCTCGGCGGCCTGAACGGCGCCGCCGGCAGCCAGGGACGCGATCTCGTGGAGGCCCATGTTCCTGATCCGTTCGATGTGCCCTGGTGTATGGACCGCTTCGATGTCCTCGATGGGGGCCTTGATGGCCGCGAGGAGCTCCACGCGGCCGCTGATCGCCTCCATGACCGCCTCGCACCTGCCGTCCTCGGCCGCCGGATCAGAGGTGTAGACCTGGTAAAAGTCCTCATGAAAAATGACCTTCATGCGAACCTCCTCTCTCTTCATACAGGAAACAGGAGCATCCCTGCAAATAAACACTGTACAGGTTTCATTTTTTCCCTTGTCTTGCCGAGTGGTATTTGGTGATTATAATGGTGATGAGGCCTTCTGTGAAGCAGGTGGTCCGTGCTCTCGAGAGCAGGGGGGTAGGTTAGAGATGAGGATAGCGGTACTGACCGGAGGTGGAGATTGCCCCGGATTGAACGGCGCAGTGAAATGGGTGACCAAGACGGCCCTTGACCCGGTCCTTGAGGAGAGGCGGTCCTTCAAGTGCGATGTCCTCGGCATCAAGGAGGGTTGGAAAGGCCTGGTGTATGTGAACCCCGACGACCCCGAGAGCCTTTCCCGCCACACCATGAAGCTCGACGAGGAGGTGGTCCGTACCTGGGACCGCTACGGCGGAACCAACCTCGGCACCTCCCGGACCAATCCCTTCAACCCGAAGAAGGACCGCTCGGACACCGTGATCGAGAATATTAGGAAGCTCGGCATTGACGTTGTCGTGGCCATAGGCGGCGAAGACACACTGGGAGTTGCCTACAAGCTCTACCGGCAGGGCATCAAGACGGTGGGCATCCCCAAGACCATCGACGGTGACCTGGTGGGTACCGAGTATTCACTGGGATTCGATTCGGCGGTGAACGTGATCATGGAAGAGATCGACCGCCTGAGGACGACCGCCGGTTCCCACAACAGGATCTTCGTTGTGGAGACCATGGGCAGGCATGCCGGATGGCTCGCGCTTCACGGCGGTGAGTGCAGCGGCGCCTACATCATACTCATACCCGAATACCCCTTCTCAATGGACAGCATATGCGAGCTCCTGCAGGAGCGCAGGGGACGCGAGGTCCAGTACAGCATCATCGTGGTGTCCGAAGGAGCCAAGCTCGGGGGGACCCAGGAATTCTACAAGGACGAGAAGGTCGACGAGTTCGGCCACCGGTCTTTAGGTGGCATTGCCGCGTTCATCTCCGACGAGATCCTGAAGAGGACCGGTTTCGAGTCACGCTACGTAAACCTGAGCCACCTCCAGCGGGGCGGTTCACCTTCAGCCCGGGACCGGCTCATGGCCCGCTGGTTCGGGATCGCGGCCGTGGACATGATCATCAACGAAGACTACGGGAGGATGGTAAGCTACCTCCACGGCGAGATCACCTCGGTGCCCATGAAGGAGGTCATCGACCGGCTCAGGATCGTGGACGTGGACAAGTACTACGATACCGAGCGGTACAACGGCAAGAGGACCATCCTGTAGGGATGGGCCTTCTACTCCCCGTACACCACTGTCGTGAACTTTATGTAGGCACCTAATAGAAAGCTCTTGAATTCGGTGTCCACATGGTTGACCTTCGTCAGGCCGCCGTTCTTCATGGCGGACTCCACGCTGCAGTCGCCGAGCGCAACCATCCACAGATAGGACTCGCACGATGACTTGCCTATGAGGGTCCTGCCCTGGGTGTCACCCTCGATACTGAGGGAGGGCAGGGGGGTCTTCAGGTCGTTGTAGAGCAGGGCACACCCCGACAGTGAAAGGGCAACGATCACCATCAGGACCAGTCTCATTCCCGGTTTATTCATGATTCACCTCCAGTGGAATGCTTGCACATTTCTATCATACCTTTCCTGCAGGGAAAGGGAAGAGCTCATTGCTCCAGGAATGTTTTCTCCCTCATGCCCTTCTGCTCATCGACAAAGAGCAGGAGGGCCCCTCCGGCAAGGAAGAGGACAGCGATGGAGGAGATGCTGATCCTCGGCGCCAGGTTGGCTCCCGCCCCCGAGGCCCGGGCCAGGAGTACGGTGGCGCCGACGAGCAACGGGCCAACGATGGTGGCGAACTTGCCGATCATGTTGTAGAACCCGAAGAACTCGGCGGAGCTGCCCTCGGGAATGATACGGGCATAGAAGGACCGGGAGAGCGCCTGCACCCCGCCCTGAACCGTGCCGATGAGCAGGGCCATGACGTAGAATTCCTGGCGGCTTCCGATGAAGGCGCCCCACAGGGTCACGAAGAGATACATGCCCAGCCCGATGAGTATAGAGGGTTTCGTGCCCATGAACCCGCTCAGCCGTCCGAAGGCAATGGCGCAGGGGAATCCGGTGAACTGGACCAGGAGCAGGGCAAGGATCAGGTCCTTCTGTTCAAATCCGAGAGAGAGCCCGTAATCGACGGCCATCACGATGATGGTCCCGACGCCGTCTATGTAGAGCCAGTAGGCCAGCAGGAACAATCCCACGGTCCTGAGACGCCTCACCTCCCTCAGGGTCTTCCGGAGCTGCGACAGGCCCTGGGCCGCCATGGAGAGGATCCCTGCCGAAACCCTGCGGGGTTCCCGGACCATGACCATCAGCGGCACGGTGAACACCGCCCACCAGATGCCCACGGTGAGGAAGGAGATGCGCACGGCTTGTGGGGCATTGGTGAGCCCGAAGAAGGAGGGTTTCAACGGTCCATGGCAGGGCCCTCAGCGATGGTCTTGAGCAGGGAGTCATAAAACACGTTCCCGCCAAGGAAGCCTGCAAGGGCGAGTGCATAGAGGAGACCTGCCAGGGCCCAGGCGCCCTTTCCGGCCAGGGACAGGCACACGGTGGAGGCTATCCCCATGGAGGCCAATACAAGGAGGAAGCGTTTCTTGGCCGAGGTCCTGTCGGCGACGGCGCCGAGAAAGGGGGCCACCAGGGCCATGAGAATCCCGGCAAGAGAGTTGGCCAGCCCGAGCCTGGCCGTGCTCACGGCGGCATCAACGCCAACGCTCCAGTACTCCTTGAACATGACCGGGAAGAACCCGGCCATGACCGTGGTGGCAAATGCCGAATTTCCCCAGTCGTAAAGCGCCCATGCAAGGACGGTCTTCCGGGAGGTCTTCAGGACGTCCATGCCGCAACCTTCCCGTGGCATGCTACGAAGATTCGCCCTTCTTCTCTTTCAGCCGGTATGCCTTGAGGATCACCACGGGCTTGACCGGGACATCCTGATGGAATCCCTTGCTGCCGGTGGCTACGGCCTCGATGGCATCCACCACGTCCATTCCCTTGGTCACCTTTCCGAAGACGCAGTATCCGTAGCCGTCCATGGTCTTGGCCCTGAAGTTCAGGAAGGAGTTGTCCTTGGCATTGATGAAGAACTGGGCCGTGGCCGAGTCGGGGTCGGGCGTGCGGGCCATGGAGATGGTCCCGCGGTCGTTTTTCAACCCGTTGTCCGCCTCGTTCTTGATGGGCGCGTGGGTGGGCTTCTCCTTCATGTCGGCCGTCATCCCGCCGCCCTGTATCATGAACCCCCTGATGACCCGGTGGAAGACGGTCGTGTCATAGAACTTCTCGTCCACATAGGCGAGGAAGTTCTTCACCGTTGCCGGGGCCTTCCCGGGGTAGAGCTCCAGGGTAATACTCCCCATGCTCGTCTCCAGAATCACCTTTGGATTTTCCCCGGCATACACCCCTGTGCTGAGCAGACTGAACATGATCATCATAAGACAGAACACTCTCCTTTCCATGGCGATCTCCTTGGTCAATGATATGCAAAGGTCATCCGACACCATGCCGGATCTAGGCGGTTCTCTTTTCCAGCCAGTCGCGGACTGCATGCCCTGTGCCGAAAGGCCAGGGCTTCAGTCTGTCCGGGCTCACATACCTCACCTCGGCAAGCTCTTCCCCGATGACCGGAGTCCCCTGTGCAATGACATGGAAGGCAAGAATGAGCTGGTTCATCTCGAAGAAGCTGTAGTAGCCGATGAAGCCTGCTATGGTGCCATCCAGGCCGAGCTCCTCCCTGACCTCCCGGATTACGGCGGTCTCCGGGGTCTCCCCCCGCTCGAGGAAGCCCGTGACAAGGCCGAACATCTTTTCGGGCCAGAGCCTGTTGCGGACGAGCACCACGCTGTGGTCGAGCTCCACGATGGCGGCCACGACAGGAGCGGGGTTGTCCCAGAACACGTAACTGCACTCTTCCGAAGGGCATGCAATGCGCTGCCTTCCGTCAGTCTCGCGGGAGACGAGGCCCTTGCCGCACAGGGGACAGTATTTCATGACTGCGTCACCTTTCTTCCCGGGGAACTTGAGAGGCATCCATGGATACCATGTATACAATGGGTCGCCGGACTGCCGCAATGGGATCATTGCAGCCGAAGATTGGTGTTTCTCCACCGGACCGGCTCGTGGTATGTCTGGGTGCCGCCTGAACTTGCTTCATGGCGCGTAATCCACGGAACGACAATGAAGAGGAACGTCCTCCTTCCCGTCTTGGCTCTGCTCGGCGCCATGGTGCTCTGGGCGAGCTCCTTCATCGCCCTGAAGCTGGCCTTCAGCGCGTATGACTCCATGGTGGTGATTTTCGGGAGGATGGTGATCGCTTCCGTTTGCTTTCTGCCCTTTGCCGGCATGGTGAAGAGGAACATGCCGAGGAGGGAGGATATCCCCGCGATCCTCTTCATGCTGGCGTGCGAACCGTGCCTCTATTTCCTGTTCGAGGCCGCAGCGCTGAAGAATACCTCTGCCTCCCAGGCAGGAATGATCACGGCAATGCTGCCCCTCATGGTGGGCATCGCCGCGGGTCTTTACCTGAAGGAGCAGGTCTCCGTGAAGACGGTCCTGGGTTTCCTTCTGGCCATCATCGGCGCATGCCTGCTGAGCCTCGCCGCCCGGTCGGATCATGCCTCACCCAATCCGGTGCTCGGTAATTTCTACGAGTTCATGGCAATGGTCTGCGCCACAGGCTACACCGTATCCCTGAAGCGTTTGTCCAAGCGGTATGAGGCACTGTTCCTCACGGCCCTGCAGGCCTTCGCCGGTGGTATCTTTTTCCTCCCCTTTCTCTTCATGCCCTTTACCACCATGCCGGTGAGGTTCGAGCCGGTGCCGGGCTTCAGCATCGTCTATCTCGGCATCTTCGTCACCATGGGGGCCTATGGCCTGTACAACTATGCGGTGAGCAAAGTCCCGGCAAGCCAAGCCTCGGCCTTCGTGAACCTCATCCCGGTCCTCACGGTGATTTTCGGATGGATCATCCTCGGCGAGCGGTTCTCCCCCCTGCAGTACGTCGCCTCGCTTCTTGTGATAGCAGGGGTGGTGATGAGCCAGGACCTTGCCAGGGGCAGGGGAAATGGGGTCTAGAAGGCCTCCGGCCGGGAGGCTGAGCGGTGCCGCGGAACAGCGGTGCTGCACCGGTTATGGAGTGTCCTCCGGGAGTTGGCTGCCCGTGGTGAAGCTGAAGGTGTAATCACCACCGAGGTAATCGCCCAGCGTCCTTCCATAGATGTCCTGTATGTCCCGGTCCAGGGTTACGGTGTAGGTCGTGTTCGTGGAGTGGTTATCCTTGGGCCTGAAATCCGCCACGACCCCGTCGGCGTAAACATCCCCAGAGACACCTGCCCCTGTTCCATCTTTCACCACGAATGTGGCTGCAGTCACTGACTCTGGATCGACGTCGGTGCCAAAGGTGATGACGATGGCCGCATTGAGGGCGACATTCGTGGCTCCATCGGCCGGGGAAGTGCTGTAAATCCCGAAGGGAGGGGTTTCGTCACTGGTCTCGTAACAGGAGAGGAGGAACAAAGGGCAGAAAAAGAATATCACGAAGGGGAGATGGCATCGCCGGATGGATGTGATCGTCATTCCTCGTCCTTTTTGCTGCCGAACACAATGCATGAGGGAAATCCGAACTCACTTCCCCATATACACCATTTATCTGGAAGTTGCATGCATGTTTTGGTTTTCACCCAGGGGTTTCCGATGCACGGCATGATACATATCTTGACATGAGAATGAAGGAACCTATGGCCGGTCCTCCACATCGGCCAGCTCATCCGTGATCGTATACTGCACGGTGACGCCATTGGCCGTGAGGGCATAGGATATGACATATTTGACAAGCCCCAGATCTTTGCTGAACCACTGATGCCCCGTGAATGCAGTTGAGCTTGTCTGGCCATCAAGGGTGGTGCTGACCGTATAGCTGATCTGGATCTTCAGGGCGGTGTAGGTTCCTGCAGGTACGGTCACATGCTCCACGACAAGGGGCATCAGCGTCATGGTCGTGACGGTGAACCCCAGTTCCTCGCCCCAGAATCCGGCGGCGAGGTCGGCGTTGTACAGGATCTCCTCACTGGTGGAGGAATAGGAACGGCCGAGTATGGCCGTGGATGGAATGCCCCCCCCGGATATATCGTTGTCATAGATGCGGGTGAAGGCCTGGAGATCATCATTCACCAGGATATCCATGCCGGCATTCAGGTAAGTGAACACCGCATCAATCCCGTCCTTCTGGACTGTCTGCTTCCAGTACAGACCCGGAAACGCGCTGAAGTCACCATACTTGGCAGGTATCGTGTCCACCTGTGCATAGGAATAAACCTTCATGAGAGTGTCTGTCAGGCTCTGTCCCTTGTAGGATGCATTCTGGGTTTCCTCGAAGGTATAGACCTTCGTCATGTCCCTCGATGTGTACTCCTGGACATTGACGGTCTGGTCGTCGCCCCCGCTGCCGCCTGAGCCGCTTCCACCTCCCCCTCCACCGCACGAAAGGAGGATGATTCCGAGGACGGCGGTTAAGAAGGAAGATGCTTTTTTCATGGAAGACTCCCAGCATGAGACTTATTCCCCTCATCGACAGATCAGGGGTGAAACATGATATGAAACACCAGGGACGATGGCGGCCGGAGAAGGTGGATGAAGGCCGGGTAGACGCGATCGGGAGGACGGGTCTTGTCAGCTATTCGAAGATCCCATGCCTGCCCTTTCCATGAGCGAACCTCTGAGCTCCAGTCAGGGTCTCGTTGCTCCGTATTGTCTCCATCCCGAGCCTGAATTCATTCAGGAAGGCATCCACCAGGCCGAGGTCGTACTGTTCATATGCGCTTCTGCGGTCATGACGGAGGCAGGCCTGGGGAAAGCGGGCCAGTGAAGAGGCAAGGTCGATCGCCTCCTGGAGAGCGGAACCGTCCTCGACGACGCGGTTGGCAAGGCCCATTGCAAGGGCTTCTTCAGCAGAAACCGGCCTTCCGGTAAGGATGAGATCCAATGCCCGGCTCAGCCCGATCAGGCGGGGAAGCCTGATGGTTCCGCCGTCGATAAGGGGCACACCCCATCTCCGACAGAACACGCCGAACACGGCACTCTTCTCCGCTATCCGGAGATCACACCAGCATGCCAGCTCGAGACCGCCCGCCACGGCATAACCCGCCACAGCCGCGATCACGGGCTTGCTCAGGAGCATGCGGGAAGGACCCATGGGCCCATCCCCGGCCTCCTCTATGCGGTTCGGGCATGTCCCTTCACTGATGGCCTTGAGGTCGGCCCCGGCGCAGAAGTGACCTCCCGCCCCGGTCAGGACCGCCACGTCCGATCCCTCATCGGCCTCGAAGGACCTGAAGGCATCGGCCAGCTCGGCAGCCGTTCGACCGTCGACGGCATTGCGCACCTCGGGACGGTTGATGGTTATGATGGTGATGCGGTCGTTCTTTTCGATGATCAGGTTCATAGCTCCTCCTGTTCCATGCCGTTGAGCCGTTCGAGCACCTTATAGAGCCCCTGGGTTCCGAGATCTTCGAGATCGAGGGCCGATGCTGCTGCATAGAACTGATGGGCAAGGGCGAGCCCGGGCAGCGCTAGGCACATACGCCTGGCCTCGTCGAGGGCGATGCCCAGGTCCTTGATGAAGTGCTTGATGAAAAACCCCGGGTTGAAGTCATTCTTCACGATCCTCCGGCCAAGGTTGTTCAGCGACCATGACCCCGCCGCGCCCGCTCCTGTGATGTCGATGACGGAGGAGGGATCGAGCCCTGCCTTCCGGGCATACAGCATCGATTCCACGACTCCGACCATGTTGGAGGCGATGGCGATCTGGTTGCACATCTTGGTATGCTGGCCCGAGCCTGGCCCCCCCATGAGGGAGACACTCTTCCCGAGGATGTTCAGCAGGGGCAGTGTCTTTTCATAGACCCCATCGTCGCCTCCCACCATGATGGCCAGCGTGGCCTGAGCGGCACCCACATCCCCACCCGATACCGGCGCATCGAGACTGTGGCAACCTCTCTCCCGTGCTGCCCGGTGAATCCTGCAGGCCAGGGAGGGCCGGGAGGTGGTCATGTCGACCAGCACGGAGCCAGGCCGGGCGTTGTCGAGCAGACCGTTGCCGGAGAAATAAACCTCCTCCACATCCTCGGGATAACCAACGATGGAGAAGATGAAGTCCGTCCCCGAAGCCACCTCTCCGGGCGAAATGCACCAGCTGGCACCCATGTCGAGGAGGGACAAGGCCTTGCCCTTGGTACGGGTGTGAAGGCTCACTTCGTGCCCTGCCCTGATGAGGTGCGAGCACATGGATGACCCCATCACCCCGGTCCCTATCCAGCCGATCCTTTCTTTGTGCATGGGTTCCTCTCCTGTCATGAGTGTGTGCACGTCGGGGGATCACCGCCGGTCAGAAGGAGACCCTCATACCCGGGGCGAGAAGCCGGGTCTCCATGTCCGATCCTGTCCTGTTCAATCTCCCCACGAAACCGTCGAGGTCGGCGGATTTGAGCGTCCGGACCCCGTTCCCCGGTCCAAGGGGCAGTGAGAAGTCGTCGTAGTGGATGGGTATCACGCAGGATGGACGGACGATATCAACGACCCGCTCGGGATATCCCGGCGAGTTCCTCCACCCTGCCGCACAGAGGAAGAGCACATCGCAGGTGTGTCCGAGGAGTTCGCCTTCAAGGAGGCCTGCGCTTCCCACATGCAGGAAGGTCACCCCGCCCAGTTCCACCTTCACTGCGCGCATGGCACCCAGCCGGTAGCGGTGTGCGCGAAGCGGAGGCGTCAGCGTCCTGTCGATGTCCCCTTCCAGGAGGAGCAGGCGGGAAAGGATCAGGCCGTGCAGCGAAGGGATCATGGTGACGGCTGTCCCCTTGCCGGTGTGCACGCGCTCCCGGGGACCGCATACCGTGACCCTCCCGGCGAATCCCGAAAGGGACAGGAGGGCATCCAGGCTGGCGCAACCCAGGATGGGGGCATCGGTATGTTGTGCAAACCCGGGGATGTCCAGGGCATGATCGAAGTGGGTGTGGCCGCAGAGCAGAGCCCCGAGTTCCCCCTCCATGCCTGCGATGAAGTTCTCCACGGCCTCCTGCCTCGATCTGAGAGGCTTCAGGAAGATATCTGATTTCGAAAGCCGGGAGACATACGGATCAATCAGGATGTTCTGTCCCTCATGATGCAGCTCGATGGCTGCTGTCCCCAGCCAGCGGGCGATTACCGGCATGAAGAGCCCTCCCAGGTGCGGAGGATCTCCCTCTGCTCCCGGATGGACCTGGCGCAGATCTCAAGCAGTCCCTTTTCTTGTTCGTCGAGTCCCATCTCGACGACCTGCCGCACGCCTTCCGCGTCTATGATGCAGGGAAGAGAGAGGCACACATCCCTGTAGCCGTACTCTCCATTCAGGCACACGCTCACCGGGAAGACCATGCCCCTGTCCAGCACCATGGATTCCACGATGAGCGAGATGACGCCGCCGGCTGCGTAATGGCCGCTGTGTGTCTTCATGGAGTTCACGATCGCACTGCCCGCCGTCTTCGTCCTCTGGATGATGTCGGGCATGTCTTCTGGCCTCAACACGGATGTGGCCGGTATCCCCGCAAGGGATGCCCGTTTAACCAGGGGGATCATGTTGTCGTCGTGGGTGCCGATCACCATGGCGCCGACGGATTCCACCGATACGCCGGAGGCCCTGGCGATGAAGTGCCTGAGCCTGACCATGTCCAGGGAGCACCCGAGGCCCATGATGCGCATGGCAGGGCAGAGCCCCTTGAGATGCCAGGTAAGCACGTCCACTGGGTTGGTCACCAGCAGCACCCGGGCATCCGGGCACTGGGAAGCAAGGACAGGGGCCAGCGAAGTTATGACAGCGGCATTGTGCCTGAGGAGATCGAGCCTGGTCATGCCGGCCTTGCGCGCCATGCCTGCAGTGATGACGACGATATCCGCCCTGCCTGCCTCCTGGATGGTGTTGCACCCGATGACACTCGAATCGCTGCTGCTGGAGGGCAGTGAGTGGTTGATGTCCATGGCCCTGCCGAGGGCAAGGTCCTCCACGACATCATGGAGGAAGACCGTTCCGAGGCCCCTGGCGGCGATGGAGGAGGCACTCGTGGATCCCACCATTCCGGCTCCGATGACCAGGATTCTCATATTCATCACGGGAGCTCCCCTCGTGTTTCTGTGTCTTTGAAGGACATGAACTATACCCCCTTCCATTTCATGCAACGCGGCAGTGACATTATACCTCCTGATGCAGGGCCCGACAAGCAGGCAGGGCCCACACAGGGAAAGTCTTAATCGTCGGTCACGTCTTCCGCGTCCTTCGTTGCTTGTTCCTGAGAAGCATTCCCCGCGGCCTGTTCATCCATCTTGAGGAGACGCCTGGCCTCTTCCTTCATGGCCTGGTCGATGTCCTTCCTCATTTTTTCGCCCCTTTCGATGGTCTTCTGCCCGACCATGTCCTGGACGGTGCCGGTGACGGACTTCCTCGCGTCGCTGCCCTCGCAGGCGGGCAGGACAAGCATGAAGATGCAGGCCGTGACGACGAGTATTATCTGTACACAATTTCTCTCCCACCTCATTATCGCCCCCCTTTGAGATCTTTCCCGGCTGGCGCACAGGGCGGGTCCTGATGGCCGAAGGTTTCAATCACGCTCGTGATGTGTCCGGGATCCACCTCACGCATGATGGCGCCGATGTACTGAATCTGCCTTCGCCGTGCGCCGAACGACGTGATTTTCTTGGCCGCCCTGAGTGCCTCCAGCAGTTCCTCGGGGACCCCCGACTTCTTCAGGTAGGCGTCAGGGAGTTTCAACAGCTGCTCCCCGAGCTTCTGCAGCTCGATCATCTCCTTCTTTCGCCGGGTCTTGCTCTTCTTGAGCTCCTCGGTTTCCACGTGGCCTTCATCACTTCTGTGATCATCTTTCATGACCGGTCTCACCTCTCTTTTCTTGTGAGGATGTCTTTCTGTCTCTGTTTCCGCCGCGGGTCCCTTTCCACATGGATGGGTTCCCCGCTGAAAGGATCGCGTCCGGTGCAGTACATGAGGGTCGAGTAGGTCGACGGTGTGGGGGTGAAGATCTGTACCTGCTCGGGGGTGATCTTCAGGTGCCTGTCGATATATGCCCGGAGGAGCACCATGTCGCTCTCGGTGCATCCGGGGTGTGCCGCGAGGAAATAGTAGGTGAGAAACTGCCTCTTTCCCGCCCGACGGGTGAGCCTCGTGAAGAGGTCCCTGAATTCGAGCAATGAATCGCACCCGGGCTTGGCCATCCTCTCCAGCACTGCAGGCACACAATGCTCCGGGGCCAGTTTGAGCTGGCCGGATACGTGGTGCTTGACCAGTTCTTCCATATAGTCTCCCCCGTGCGGCGTGTCCGCGCACACCAGGTCATGGCGGATACCCGAGGCGACGAAGGCCTTTCTGACTCCCGGCAAGGCACCGAGTCTCCTGAGGAGGCCGGCCTGACGCCGGTGGCTCATGTCGAGACCCGGGCAGGGAGCAGGATAGAGGCACCTCCGGTCCCGGCATGTCCCGGCAGCCTTTCTGGTGCACCTCATCCCGTACATGTTGGCCGTGGGTCCGCCGATGTCCTGGATAGTGCCCTTGAACTGAGGATGCCCCACGAGTCTCACTGCCTCCTCAATGATGGAGTCCTCGCTGCGGGATACCACTGCTGCACCCTCATGGACACTGATGGAGCAGAAGTTGCACCTGCCCATGCATCCCCGGTGGGTGGTCAGGGAAAAGCGGATGGTCTCCATGGCCTTGACCTGACCGCGGGCCAGGTCGTGCGGGTGCACCTCGCGTTCGTACACATGGGCATGGACGGCGTCCAGCTCCTGTTCCGTCAGGGTCGGCCAGGGCGGGTTGTGGACCAGAAAACGGTCTGAATGCCTCTGGCAGAAGCCACGGCCGACGGCCTGGTCGTTGCCGCGGTAAAAGGCATGGAACATCTCCGTGAAGGCGTCCCTGCTGGCACAGACATCTTCGTAGGATGGTATCTCCCCATATCCGGCCGGACTGTCCCTGCTGATGAAGCAGATGCCCCTCATGTCTCTGTAATCCCTGCCCGAGGTCATCCTTTGCGCCAGTTCCACGGCCGGATACTCGCCCATGCCGTAGATGAGGATGTCGGCCTTTGCGTCGAAGAGGATGGAGCGCCGGATGGAGTCCGACCAGAAGTCATAATGGGCTATGCGGCGCAGGCTCGCCTCGATCCCGCCGAGAACGACGGGGGCTGTTCCCTGGGAGAAACGCCTGATGAGGTTGGTATAGACGATGACCGCCCTGTCCGGCCGCCTCGTATTCATCCCACCCGGGGTGTAGTCGTCGGATTTCCTCCGTTTCTTCACGGGGGTGTAGTTGGCCACCATGGAGTCGATGCTTCCTCCCGTGA
The DNA here is from genome assembly GCA_025454155.1 of Thermodesulfobacteriota bacterium. Lineage (GTDB taxonomy): Bacteria > Desulfobacterota > Desulfomonilia > UBA1062 > UBA1062 > MWEI01. Next base: position 6,185 of record JALOOZ010000037.1, on the reverse strand, counting down.
CCCCCCAGAACAAAGCCGGTTCGCCGAGCCCGAGGATGTCCGTGCCGGAATTCGTGTCAGGCTGTGATATGATGCCCACGCGGAATCCGGCATTGACGAGGGCTTTGCCAACCACGGCCACCCCGATATGGGGGCTGTCGATGTAGGCATCCCCCGTGACCAGGATGACATCGGGTCTGTCCCAGCCGAGGGAGTTCATCTCTTCTCGGGTCTCAGGAAGGAACATGGATTGAAGGTGAGGATATCACAGCGCCTTGTTTTTCTCAAACCAGGTGTGTCAGTGCCCACTCCGAGGTCAGGTGGAAAACCGGGTCCCTGTTCAGGTCCCGGTGGCCCATGAGGCCCTTCACCGTTCAAAGCGGCGGATACATACCGGAGGTCTGCAGCTCATCCAGGAAGCATATCAGAGGGCTGACTGGGAGGAAATCACGCCGGCGCCCGTGGAGGCGATGTAGTTCCTGATGCCCTCGGCGATGGTCTGGAAGGTCCAGCGGCGTTTCTCGTCGTTGGTTTCGAGCAGGGTGATCCTGAACCCCTTCCTGTCGCAGCAGAACCCCGTCAGAGGCACCACGCAGATACCCTTCGATCCCAGCAGGTAGTATACGAAGCGTTTGTCAACCTCCACGCCCTTGACCTTGTTTTCGACGTATTCCATGGCCCGGAGGTTTTCGATGGGGAGGGTCTGGCGGTTGTTCAGCACGTCGTCTTCGAACAGGACAGACATGTAGAAGGCCCCCTGGGGTTTGTTCACACGTATACCCTCCACCCGGGAGAAGATCTCCCAGGCTTCGTGGGCCCTGCGTTCGTATTCGGCCCTTCTCAGCCTCAGGTGCTCCTCATACCGGGGGTCACCCATGACAAGGGGTATGGAGTACTGGGGCAGGCTTGTGGAACAGACCTCCAGCATCTTGGCATTGACGAGGCTCTTGATGTAGCGCTTGAAGTTCAGCTTGTCCTGGTTGAAGACCTCGATCCATCCGCAGCGTGCTCCGGGCCAGGGGTATTCCTTGGATATCCCGCGAAGGGCGATGCCGGGCACATCAGTGATCACCTCGCTGAGGTGGGCTGTCTTCGCTCCGCCATAGACGAGCCTCATATAGGTTTCGTCACAGATCATGAAGACCTTGTAGCGGCGTGCGATATCGATCATATTGCAGAGGAGATCCCTAGGATAGACTGCACCGGTCGGATTGTCGGGGTTGATGATGAGGATCCCGGCAATGGAGTCGTTGTACCTGATCTTGTTCTCAAGATCCATGAGGTCCGGCATCCAGTTGTTGTTCGGGTCGAGCTCGTAGGTGAGATGCTCGTACCCGGAATGCGCCGCCTCGGCCGAAGAGTGTGTTGAATATGCAGGGGAGGGCCCGATGACCCGTGCTTCCCGCTTCAGGTACCCGAAGATCTTGGCAATGGCATCGCCGATGCCGTCAAAGAAGATGATGTCCTCCCTGGTGACCTGGTAACCGCCGCGCTTGTTCACCATGTCGGCCAGAAACTGTCGTGAATGAGAGACACCCTGGGTTGCGACATAGCCATAGGTCTTGTCATCGGACACCAGCGAGCTGATGACGTCCTTCATCCACTGGGGGAGCTTTTCCCCTTTTGCAATGGGGTCACCGATATTTTCCCAGGTGATCTCCAGGCCGAGTTTCTGAAGGTCTTCCGCCACGGCCACGATCTGCCGGATTTCATAGGTGAGCTGTTCGGCTCCTTCGTGTACGATGTTCCTTCTCATGGTCCTCACATCCCCAGCGGCCCCCGATTGCTCGCTGTATAAGCCGTTATAGGGGCACTTTTACGGATACATAAACAAAAGATCGGGTGAATGCAATGCATTTCTTGAGAAAAACCTGACTGGACCTCATCCAGCATGGGGTACAGGGTGGGTCCGGGATGGTCTGTGCGCTTTCATGATGACTTCGCCAGGGATGTCGCAGTACTTATCCACGCCTTGAGTACGGCGTGAAGAAGCGTTGCCAGGGGTATTGCGAAGACCAGGCCCCAGAAGCCCCATAAGCCTCCGAAGATGAGGATTGCTATGATGATTGCTATGGGATGGATCTTCACCACCTTGGCCAGCAGGAGAGGCGCGATGATGTTGCCGTCCAGGGCATGGAGCACGGCATATGCGATGGCGATGGAGACCATCTTCGCGCCGAGGCCCCACTGAAAGAAGGCGATCAGGATGACCGGAATGAACATGACTGCAGAGCCGATGTAGGGGACAAGCACGGCTATACCGACGAGGAGCGAAAGGATGATGGAATACTTCAGTCCGAGAATGGCAAAGGCGGCATAGTTGATGGCCCAGACGAAGAGGATCTCCAGGACCTTGCCCCTGAGATAGTTGAAGAACTGGTCGTAGACCTCGTCCCAGACCCTGACGGCAAGGCCCCGCTCCTCGGGCATGAGCCGCCTGAACCAGTCGAGGATGGTCTCCTTGTCCTTCAGGAGGAAGAACACCAGGAAGGGGACAAGGATGAGATACACGAGAACCTCGATCATTCCCCGCACCGACGAGACAGAGATCCTGATGATGTTTTTCCCGAGATTATAGAATTCAGAGCCGATGAGGGAGATGATCTGGTTTACCCTCTGTTCCGACATGATCCCCGGATATCTCTGGGGCAGCAGGAGCAGTTCCGCCTTCACCTTTCCGATCATGACCGGGAGATCCTCGACCAGTTCAGCGACCTGGTGCGAGAGAAGGGGGAGCAGGATGATCAGCAGGTCAAGGAAGAGTATCAGGAAGAGGACGAACACCAGGCAGACGGCAACACTCCGGCGTACGTTGAAGCGCCTCAGCCATTCAATCACGCTGTCCAGAAGCAATGCTATGATGATGGACAGGAAGACCGGTATGAGCATCCTGCCGAAGGCAAGGATGAGGATGAATCCCCCCACGAGCATGAAGATGAGGATCATGACCTGGGGGTCGGAAAAGTAGTGCTTGGCCCATCTGCGCAGGACTTCTTTCATTGAACCTCACCGGAATGGGATTGTGTGTGTCTTGGGTCTCCCATGGCACACATTTCGTCATTCAGTACAGGCAACTTAAGGCTTTGAACCTAAAAAATCCTGAGAATCCAAAGGCCTGCCAAGGACCTCTTCACCACAGTCTTTCCCCCTAAACCTCTGTCAGGAAGGCCTCCGGTGAGAAGACGGGCCTGCGCACAGGCGGAGACGCACAGGCCCTGGACTGCCAAAGAAACGGTTATTTGCCGAGCATCTTTTCCTTCAGGTCATCCTGAGCCGGGTCCTTGCCGAGCCAGATGCCGAAGAGGGCCTTTTTGAAGTCGAGCCCCTGGATCACGGATGAGAGTTTGCCGGCTTTGTAGATCTCTACACCCTTGCCGGGGACGTAGATGAAGTCATAGATGTCACCGTTGGCGAGGCCCTTGAAAATGGCGGTGAAGGCATCGATCTTAGCCTGGATCGGTGCGACATTGCCGCCCGTGGATTTCTCAAAGCCCTCGTCGATGGCCGTCTTCATCTTGTCGGGCGTCACCAGGCCAGAGGTGATCTGCAGCTTGATGCCCATGGGTTCGTCGGCATTGATGATCATGGCTGCATCGCCGCTCTTCTGCTTGAGATAGAGAGCCGCCACGTATACCTTCATGCCGAACTTGGTCCGCTTGCCGCCGCCGTTGGCCACGAGATCCTGATCCCCTGCCTTCAACGTGTCAGGCATGGTGATACCCGCCGCCTCAATGGCGTAAGCGGAAGATGCCAGGAAGAACAGCGCGAAAACGAGAACAAAAGCCTTTCTGAGAACCATATTACCCTCCTCCTTCTGGAATTAAGGTTAAACCTCTTGCTTGACCGTCATCACAACAAGGTGCAGCAGGCTTGCGGATGTGAATGGGGCCTCCATACTCATGGAAACATGATCATGACTCTTCAGGGTGTTGGCACGACACTGCACGAAACTCTTATTACCCTGTTTAGGCAGGAATGATCAAGAAGGATTTGAGGCCTGCCGATCCCCTGTTTCATCGGATCCAACAGCTCGACATTCTTTGCCGGAAGGGGTTGATACCTCCTGTCCTTGACTATGAGAGCGATGGAGTTACTTTAGCTATCACCGAGAGAGGAAAGACGTAAGATCAAGGAGGTGACCATGAGGATCCTGATGTACTATGACGGCACACAGGAGTCAAAGGAGGCCATCCCCGTTGCCAGGATGCATGGCTCGGCCTTTGGTGCAAGGGTCGATGTGGTGTCTTCCCTTCCGAAAGGCGGGGAGCACCAGCTCGGGGAGATCGAACAGAGGGAGAGCGAACTCGAGTATGTGAAGAACGTCTTCGAGAAGGAGAAGATCCCCTGTGAGACCCACCTCCTCATCCGGGGTAACGAGCCTGGTGAGGACATCATCCAGTTCGCCCGGGAAAACGATGTGGGTGAGATCATCATCGGCTCGGAAAAGCGAACCCGCGTGGAGAAGTTCATCCTCGGATCTGTGGCCCAGCACGTTATCCTCAACTCAAGGTGCCCAGTGGTCGTTGTCTGATCAGGAACAAGCACCCGGTGTAAAATCAACCGCCCATGTCCGCATAGGCCGGTTCTTTCCATGCCCAGCCTTTCGGGCCGTGGTCATGGCCCGGGTGAATAATGCTGGAATGAGTGACTGAATGGTCGCAGGACGCAAGATACGAAATGGTATCCTCGCGGTGGACTTACCTGCATTGTGCCTTATTATCTATTGAGAATGACTATGGAGGGAGGCTGAAAATGAAACCCGTCGTCATCATAGGTGCCGTGGCCGCCGGCATGAGCGCGGCAAGCGTGATCAAGCGTGGACTCGAGGAGGCCGAGGTCATTGTGTTCGGCAAGGAGGCATATATCTCGTACGGCGCCTGAGGGGTGCCCTTTTACGTATCTGGTCAGATACGGGATCATGAGGAACTCATAGCCCTGCACCCTGAAGATGCCATACACAAGCGCGGCATCAATCTGAAGACCCGTCATGAGGCCATTTCCATAAACCGCGAGGACCGTACCGTCACCGTGAGGAATCTCGAGGACGGCATGTTCCTTGAACAGGAGTACGGGATCCTGGTCCTTGCAACGGGCGCCCGGGCGATCATGCCCGACATCCCGGGCATAAACCTAACCGGTGTCTTTCCCATGAAGGAGTTCCAGGACGGCATCGATCTGAAGTCCTTTCTCGACAATCAGAAACCGAAGAAGTCAGTTATCATGGGCGGCGGATACATCGGGGTGGAGGTGGCCGAATCCTTCAAGAGGGTGGGTATGGAGGTGACGGTGGTGGAGGCGATGCCCCGCATCATGTCCATCATGGATGACGACATGAGCCTGCTGGTGGAGGCTGAACTCAGGAAGAGCGGGATCAATGTCATCACCGGCAGGAGGGTCATGGGCCTGGAGGGGGACATGCTGGTCCGCTCGGTGCGGCTCGATGACGGGAGCTCCGTCGAAGCCGACTGCGTGCTGGTGAGCATCGGGGTGACACCCAGCAGCGAGATGGCGGCGAAGGCAGGCCTCGAACTGGGTCCGCGCGGTGCCGTGCAGGTCGACCGCTACCAGAGGACCTCGGACCCCCATATCTTCGCTGCAGGCGACTGCTGCACTGTCTTCCACCGGCTCCTGTGCCGTGACGTGTTCATCCCCCTGGGACTCACGGCGAACCGCCAGGGCAGGATGTGCGGGGAGAACATCATCCTGGAGACACAGGGAAAGAAGCTCAAGCCCTTTCCGGGCGTGGTCGGCACTGCGGTCACCAAGGTCTTCGACCTGGAGATCGCCAAGACCGGCATCGGTCAGATGGAGATAGAACGGTACGGCATCAGGCACATCGGCGACGTGAAGATCAAGGCCAAGACACTGCCTGGCTATTTTCCCGGATTCTCGGATATCTGGGTGAAGCTGTTCTTCGAGGACGACTCCAGGGTGATCGTGGGGGGGCAGATCATCGGCGGCCCGGGCTCCGCGCTGAGGATCAACACGGTTGTGGCCGCAGCAACAAAGGGCATGAGGCTGGACGAGCTCTATACCCTGGATACCGCCTATGCCCCGCCCATCTCGCCGGTGTGGGACCCGCTCCTCATCGCGGCAAGGAGCGGCATGAAAGAGTGAGGTATGCGGGAAGAAATATGGTTAGAAATATGGTGACAGTATACGTATTTCCTTAAGAAATACGTATACTGTCACCATATTTCTTAAGG
>JALOOZ010000194.1 GCA_025454155.1 Thermodesulfobacteriota bacterium | reverse complement strand
CCGATGTGCTTGGCACGATCCACCTCAAGGACATCGTCAAGGGCGGGCTCAAGGACCGGTTTGCACGCTTCCGTGCCATGGGCATCAGGACCGTCATGATCACGGGCGACAACGCGCTGACCGCCTCGGCCATAGCCGCCGAGGCGGGCGTCGACGGCTATGTGGCTGAGGCCAGGCCCGAGGACAAGCTCGATCTCATCAGAAAGGAGCAGGCCGCAGGTCACCTCGTGGCCATGACCGGGGACGGCACCAACGATGCGCCGGCCCTGGCCCAGGCCGACGTGGGCGTGGCCATGAACACCGGGACCCAGGCGGCCAAGGAGGCAGGGAACATGGTGGACCTGGACTCGAATCCCACCAAGCTCATCGAGGTCGTGGAGATCGGCAAGCAGATGCTCATCACCAGGGGTGCCCTGACGACCTTCAGCGTGGCCAACGACGTCGCCAAGTACTTCGCCATCATCCCGGCCATGCTTTTCAACGTGTTTCCCGTGGTGGCGCCGCTCAACATCATGAGGCTCCACACACCCGAGAGCGCCATTCTGAGCGCGGTCATCTTCAATGCCCTGATCATTGTGGCCCTCATCCCCCTGGCGCTGACCGGCGTGAAGTTCAGGCCCGTGGCCGCCTTCCTCATGCTGAGGCGGAACCTCCTGATCTACGGCCTGGGAGGGCTTCTGGCACCCTTTCCCGGCATCAAGGCCATCGACCTCATCGTGAATGCGCTTCACTTGGTATGAGAGGAGACTTTTTCATGCTGATATACATGCTCAGGGACCTCAGGATCGCCGTGCTCAGCACGCTCGCCGTTGCCATGCTCGTGTGCGGCATCTATCCGGTGTTCGTCTGGGGCATCGCCCAGATCGTGTTCCCTGAGAACGCGGACGGCTCCCTCATCAGGGAAGAAAGGACCATCATCGGCTCACGCCTCGTAGGTCAGGGATTCTCAGGCAAGGAGTATTTCCATCCCCGGCCATCGCATGCCGGATCGGGGTATGACGGTACAGGCTCGAGCGGCAGCAATCTCGGCCCCCTTTCACGAAACCTCATCGAGAGGATCAGGCGACGCACCGAGGTGTACCGCAGAGAGAACTGCCTGCCGGAAGGTGTGCCCATACCGCCCGATGCCGTGACCGCTTCTGCAAGTGGGCTCGACCCGCACATCAGCGTAGCCAATGCCCTGCTCCAGGCCCCCCGGGTGGCAAAGGCCCGGGGGCTGCATGAAGAGACACTTCGCTCGACCATCATGGCGAATACCATGGGCCGGGACCTACTCATCCTCGGCGAGCCCCGGGTGAACGTGCTCCTGCTCAACCTCGAGCTGGACGGGAGGGGTGATGGCGGCTGAAAACCGGGCCGATACCTTCCTGCGGATGATCCGCCGGTCCCGGCGGGGCAGACTCAAGGTGTACCTCGGATATGCGGCCGGTGTGGGCAAAACCTATGAGATGCTCCAGGAGGCCCACCGGCTGCAGACCGAGGGCATCGACGTCATCGTCGGCCTGGTGGAGACCCATGGCCGCACCGATACGGCCCGTCTGCTGAACGGCCTGGAGATCGTTCCCAGGAGACGCATCGAGTACCGGGGCATCGTCCTGGAAGAGATGGATACCGAGGCCATCCTGAAACGCGCACCCGAGATCGTGCTCATCGACGAACTGGCCCACACCAATGTGCCCGGGAGCAGGAACGCCAAACGCTACCAGGACGTTCAGGACATCCTTGCCAAGGAGATCAACGTCATCACCACCATGAACATACAGCATCTGGAGAGCCTCTACGACATCGTGGAGAAGGCATCCGGAGTGAGGGTGTTCGAACGGATCCCGGACTCGGTCCTGGCGGATGCGGACCAGATCGTGAACGTGGATGTCACCACCGAGGACTTGAGCGAGCGGCTCAGGGAAGGCAAGGTATACCCTTTGGAAAGGATCGAAACGGCCCTCTCCAACTTCTTCAGGAAGGCGAACCTCGAGCAGCTCAGGGAGCTGACGTTGCGGGAACTGGCATCCCAGATCGACCTGAGGGCCCGGGATGACCTGAAGGAAGACCTCTCCGCCACACCTGACCAGATCATGGTGTGCCTCAGCTCACGGGGACCCAACAGCGAGAGGCTGCTGCGCTACGCCTCCAGGCTCGCGGGCAGGCTCAACCGGAACTGGTATGCCGTGTATGTCCAGACGCCGTCCGAGGAGCCCACGGTCATCGACGCAGTGACTCAGCGCCTCCTGGCCGACACGCTCACCCTGGCCAAGCAGCTCGGGGCCATCGTCTTCACCTTCAAGGGCGAGGATGTGGTAAAGACCATCCTGCAGTTTGCAAAGGAGTACCGGGTGGGCCACATCATCATCGGCAGCCCCGAGCGGATCCCCTGGTGGCAATGGATCAGAGGCAGGCGCAGCATTGCGGAGAGCCTCATCCGGGAGGCTCGGGACGTTACCGTCGTGGTGCAGGACACCCGGGCCGTGGAGGTTTCCCCTGCAGAAGCGGTCGTCCGGGAAGAGCCGGAGGTCGAACCCGCGCCCGCCATAAACGTCGAGGCGAAGACCCTGAGCAGGGTCATGTCCGTGCAGGCCGTTCGCATGTGGGACATGCCCCTGAAAAAGAACGATCTCCTGCGTGAGCTCACCGGGGCAGCTTTGCGCTCGGCGGGGATCCCGCAAAACCCCGGCTTCCTTGCGGCAGTCCTGGCTCGGGAAGATCAGGGTTCGACGTTCTTCAACGAAGGCGTGGCCTTCCCCCACGCACGCATCACCGGTATCGGTCGTGCATGCGTGGCACTGGGGCTCACCCGTGCCGGTGTGTCCGATGTGGTGACCGACAAGCCCATCGAATGCGTGTTCCTCATCCTGACGCCCGAGGAAGATCCGGACACGCAGATCAGGATCCTGGGCCTGGCCAGCAGGGCGGTCCAGGACCGGCAGCTTGTCGAGAGACTGCGTTCGGCCGCACGGCCTGAAGATGCATTCAAGGCGCTGCAGGTCTGGGAGCTCATCCAGGAGGGGGGGTGATCAGGGGACCGGCTCTATCCCCTGCTCCCTGAGCCAGGCGAGAACCCGGTCCCGGATCTGGTCCCTGACCCTGCGGAATTCCCGCATTCGTTCATCCTCCGTGCCTGTGAAGGTGGCAGGGTCGTCGATCTCCCAGTGCATCCGCTTGCCCACCCCGGGGAAGACAGCAGGGCAGTTGGCGTCCGCATGCCCGCACACCGTGATGAGGTAGCCGAAGAGCATCTTCCCCATGTATTCGTTCACACCCTTGGAGCGGTGGCCGCCCATGTCGATGCCTTCTTCTTCCATGACCTTCACGGTCAAAGGGTGGATGCCTGCGGGCTCCAGGCCCGCGCTGTGGGCTTCGAAGGCCTGCGGGGCATATCTCTTCAGGAACGCCTCGGCCATCTGGCTCCGGGCCGAGTTGCCGGTGCACAGGAAAAGGACCCTGGCCTTGTCCATGGGAAACCTCCCCGTAGAATAGGTGCTCATCGCGATCATAGTCCGAATGTATGAATTTTTGATGAAGATGCAGAGAAAGACTTGCGTAAGACCGGAGAGGAAGGCATCATAAGAGCAGGACCAGTTCGCGGTGAACGAGGTGCCGCCGGTAAAGGACTGTTCGACAAGGATCTGGCATATGGGTGGATTCATTGCTGTCGTGGATGACGAGCCGGACATCGTTCAGCTGGTGAGCATCCACCTCAGGAAGGCCGGCTTCTCAGTGGAGGGCTTCCTCGACGGGGGTACCCTCCTCAAGGCCATCTCCGCCAGAATCCCCGATCTCATCATATTGGATCTCATGCTCCCGGGCATGGACGGATTCGAGGTCTGCCGCACCCTCAAACGCGACCCCCTCTCATCGGCCATCCCGGTCATCATGCTCACGGCCAAGAACCACGAGGCGGACAAGGTCGAGGGACTGGACCTCGGTGCCGACGACTACATGACCAAGCCGTTCTCCCCCAAGGAGCTCGTGGCACGGGTCAGGGCGGTGCTCAGGAGGGCGGGCCACGCAGAACCCGAAGTGATCGCCATCGGGGAGAACCTCACCATCGATCCGGAGCGTTTCGAGGTCAGGGTCAAGGGCCAGGGTGTGACGCTGACGCCGGTGGAATTCAAGATCCTTTGCCTGCTCGCACAGAACCGGGGAAAGGTCTTCACCCGCGACCGCATCCTCGACCACCTCTGGGGCAACGAAAAGGCGGTGCTGGACCGGACCGTGGACGTCCACATCAAGAACCTCCGCGAAAAGCTCGGGGCAGCCTCCGACATCATCAGGAACGTCCGGGGCGTGGGTTACAAGCTGCAGGTATGAGACGGCCGATCTTCTTCAAACTCCTCGCCGGTTTCCTCGTCGTCAACCTGACGCTGGCGGCCCTCATCCTCGCCGCCTCCTATGAGGTCATCCAGACCCACTACCTGAGGTTCACCGAGCAGAAGCTCGAGCACATCGGGATCCCGCTCAGGGACGTCGTCACACCGCTGCTCATGAGGAACGACACGGCCGCCCTGAACAGCCTGGCCCGGGAATACGGTCCACGGCTCGACCTGAGGATCACCATCATAGACACCACCGGCATGGTCCTCGCCGATTCGGAGCGCGACCCGGCAACCCTTGAGAACCACCTGGACAGGCCCGAAATGATGGGTGCCCTCGAAGGCGACCTCGCCAAGAGCATCCGTTACAGCAGGACCCTGGATGAGAACCTCCTCTACATCGCCCTGCCGGCCCGGTCCGGTGGGAAGACCATCGGCGTGCTCCGCCTGTCCCTGGCGCTCTCCGCGGTCTTTTCCCACCTGCTTTCCACACCCATGCGGGCCCTGAGCAGGGCAGCCCTGCGCGTCGCCGGCGGCGACTTCTCCGTCAGGGTGCCGCCTTCGAGCAACGACGAGATCCGGGACCTCACCGACGGATTCAATTCCATGGCGGGCAGGCTGGAGAACTCCTTTGCAGAGCTCAAGGCCCGCAAGGAGGAGCTGGAGGGCATCATATCCTCCATCACCGACCTGCTGCTCGTGCTCGTCACCCAGGGCAGGGTCCTCATGTTCAATGATGCAGCCCGGAAGATCATCACGTCAGATACGGTTCAAGGAAGGTTTT
>JALOOZ010000193.1 GCA_025454155.1 Thermodesulfobacteriota bacterium | reverse complement strand
CATTCCATATAAAATAATACAATTAAATACTTATGTTGCAAAAATCATGCTCATGATGCGTGTCTGAAATATCGGTGTGTTAGGAAGACAGCAAAGAGATATTATTCGCAATTTGGAAAAGAATTACCCAGGTCTGTGGAAAGAAAATATCCTCGGGGCCAAGTTCCCACGCAGGGCGGGGATTTATCCGAAGAGCCTTTGCCGTCTCCCCGGAAAGGAAAGAACTTCATGCCGATGGCTTCATTCGGAGAGGCTCTTCTGAATGGCAGCCTGTACCCTCCTCTGGAAGAGCCTCCTGAGGATATAGCTCCTGAGAAGGTCGGCCATCTTGGAAATCTCCGCCGTGATCCGGATGTTCTCCTGGGCAGGCCTGTTCTTGACTGCAGCCTTCCGCAGGCTCATCTCACGGTCGACGATCTGTCTGCCAAGGTCCACGTAGAAGCTCAATTCGTGGAGATCCTGGCCGAAGGAGATGATCTTTTTCAGAACCTCCCTGGCAAAGAGCACATCTTCCTGGTTAAAGAGGGTGCGTCCTTTTTCCTGAAGGTAGGGTATGAGCAGACCGATCCTGGTCGCTGTCTGCACCTCATCCTGGGAGAGCCCGGTGGCCTCCATGAATGCGGTTCGATCCATCACCTTTTCAGGCGCCCCGGCCTGAGCACCGAATACGGCGTCCTCAATGGCCTCGGCCTCATCAAGGCTCATGCCCTGATCCATTCTGCGGAGTATGTTCCGGATGACCGAGAGAGGGAAGTATTTCCTCTCCTGGAGGTGACGGATGGCATGGATCTTCTCAACGCACTGCTCGTCATAGTAGGCCATGCTCTTGTTGACCTTGTCCGGTTCCGGCAGGAGGCCCTGACGCACGTAGTAACGTATGGTTGAAGGCGCCACGCCGCTTTTTTTGGCTATCTCACCGATTTTCAGGCCCATCACCTGCACCTCTTAAGCATGAAGTTAAACTATAAGATGAATTGTATAGAACATTCCATCATGCGTGTCAAAGAAGAGTTCCATGCCGGAGCACACCGTATGGTGTCAGGAAGGTGTGCCTACCGACAGGGTCGGAATCCAGAAGGTGAACATCATCGAGGAGTGAGGTGTTCACTTCCTATAATAGCGCATGGCCTCGGGGATCAAGGCATTGAGGTTGCGTATCCGGTGCTGATCGGTGGGATGCGTTGAGAGAAACTCAGGAGGAGAGGCCTGCTTTGCCCCCCGCATCATGCGGTCGAAGAAGGCGGGGGCTTCTCGGGGATCATATCCGGCCTTTGCCATGAGGATAAGGCCGATCTTGTCCGCCTCATACTCCTGTTCCCTGCTGAAGGGAAGGGCTACCCCTACGGTTGTCGCGATGCCGTAACCGGTGTTGATGGCATCTATGGCTACAGGACTCCTGCCTGCAATGGCGACATTCAAACCCTGTTGACCGAGCTGGAGGAGGAGCTGTTGACTCATCCTTTCTCCGCCGTGGCGGGCGAGCACATGGCCCACCTCATGGGCCATTACAAAGGCGAGACCGTTCTCGGTCTGTGTATACGGGAGGAGGCCCGTGTACACGGCTACCTTGCCGCCAGGCAGTGCAAAGGCGTTCACGGTCTTGGGTTTGTCTATGACGGCGAACTCCCATGCATATCCCGGTTTGTTCGCAACGGCGGCGATGCGGGAGCCAACCCCTTTCACGAGGGCATTGACCTTGGGGTCGGTTGACATCTTCTCCTTTTTCATCACGTCATGAAATGCCTTGACCCCGAGGGCTGTCTCCTCTCCCTCGGATATCAGCAGGAGCTGCTGTCTTCCCGTGTACGGTGCGGATGCGCATCCGCCGAGGAAGGCCAGCTCAAATGCCATGATAGATATGAAGGCAAACAGGGTGCGGCACTGACGTGGTATCATGTCAGGATCTCCTTTTCATGAACTCACTCATCTCTATGATAGGGAAAAAGGAGGCCCTTTTCAACGTCTCATCTCATGGCAGAAGCCTATAACCTTTTCCCCTGATGCTTATGATATGTTCCGGCCTGGAGGGATCTTTCTCGACATAGCGTCTGATACGCGAGATGAAGGTGTCCACGGTCCTTGTCTCGATGTCCGGATCAAGGCCCCATACATTCTTCAACAGCTCGGCACGTGTTACGATACGGCCTTGGTGAAGGTTCAGGTATTGAATGAGATTTGCCTCATGGGGGGTGATGCGCGAAACCTTGCCCGTCGTGTCGACGACCTCCAGGGTATTGAAGTCGATCCTGTTGCCGCCGAGGAGCAGCACATCTTCGGCCTTGTACCACTGGTACCGGTCGAGCATTCTGCGGACCCTGAGGAGGAATTCTTCCAGGTGGAAGGGTTTGGTGAGGTAGTCATCGGCGCCGGCCTTCAGTCCTTCAACCTTATCATCCATCGATGACCGTGCGGTGAGGATGAGCACGGGGAGCTTCAGATTTTCACCCCTGATCCGGCGTAGCGCCTCCACCCCATCTATCCCGGGGAGCATGAGATCGAGAACCACCAGGTCAACGCTCGCACTGTCGAGAACCGCCAGGCCGCTCTCCGCGTTGGATGCATGGACGACCTCATATCCTTCCGCTTCGAGATTGATCCTCAGGCCCAGGGCAAGGGCCTGGTCATCTTCAATGAGAAGGATGCGCCATTTTATGGTCATGGGCGTACAAGGGGCAGACGTATGATGAAGGAGCTGCCGACCCCCTTCTCCGTGGGTTTCACGCGAATAGATCCCCCATGTGCCTTTATGATGCCTTTCACCACATACAGCCCCATTCCTGTACCGGACCCCCACAGGCTCACTGCGTCAGGGAGCCTCTTGAACATCGTGAAGACATCCCGGTAGCGTTCCTTGGGAATACCTATACCTCTATCAGAAAATTCAATGTATGCCCACTTCTCGTCCTTCCACAGCCTGATGTCCACTTGCGGAGTGCCCGTTGAATAGTGGATTGCATTTTCGACGAGGTTTGAGAAAACAATCTCAAAGGCATCCACGTCGATGGAGATGGGAATGGTTTCGTCATTGTTATGAAAGGAAACCTCAACCTCCTTCAAAAATATGTCGTGTTTGGTTATGCACGAGGAAATGAGCGTGGGGGCCGAGATGACCGTGAAGTTGTAGTGCCTCCTGCTAGAACTCAGGCGGGCACTCTCCAGGAAGTTGTATACGAGGGATTTCAGTCTCTTGTTCACCGTGAACATGCCGTTGAGGAGGTCAGTCCTGGTTTTTTCCGGCAGGTCGCGCTTCATGATGGTTTCTAGATAGAGCTGCATGGTGGCGATGGGGGTTTTAAAGGCGTGGGTCACGGACTGGATGATGTGCATCTGGGTTCTCATGAGGGTGAGCTGCCTCTGGTAGAGGATAAAGAGTACGTAGATGCCACCGAGGATCAGGGTGAAAAGGATCGACACCTCGGTTATTATGACGATATCCCATACGCCGATCGGCTGCATGCGTATCTGACGGTAGTGGACATACCACTCCACCCACAGGACAACGATGATAAGCCAAGCGATCTGAATGGTGATGAGGATAATGACTGTGGGCCACCGTCTGGGCTGTTCCATAATGTTACGCTCATACCACTGCAGCCCGGTGGAATCCAAGAAAAAGATCCTGAGCTCAGCCGGGATCAGCCAACTGGTATGTCTGTCAAACCATCTCCCCAGTAAGGGAATTCGGATTCGCCCGGGTGATGTTCACGGAAACGGTCTTTCCGATGAGTGTGTTGGGGCCGGCGAAATTCACGATGGCGTTCTGAGAGGTCCTTCCCTGTACCTGATCCGGGTTCTTGAGGCTGCCCCCGTCCACCAGGACATCGTAGGTTCCCCCGATGCGGCGACGGTTGTTCTCGAGGGTGATCCTTTTCTGCAGGGATTGAAGCACCTTCAGTCTTTCGATCTTATCCTCGGGGGGGATGTTGTCCTCGAGTCTTGCAGCTTCGGTTCCGGGCCTCACCGAGTACTTGAAGGAATAAAGGACGTCGAATCTCACGGCCTCCAGGATGTCCATGGTATCCCTGAAGTCGTCGTCGCTTTCATCGGGGAAGCCCACCATCACATCCGCGCTGAAGGAGATATCCGGGCGTGCCTCACGGAGCCTTGTGATGAGATCGAGATAGGATTGATGGGTATAGTGTCTGTTCATGGACCTGAGCACCCTGTCAGATCCGGACTGGAAGGGGAGATGGATATGGCTGCAGAGATTCCCGAGATCCCTGAAGCACGCGACGAGTTCATCGCTGACGTCCTTGGGGTGGGAGGTGGTGAACCGGATTCGCTGGACGCCGTTGATTTCATGGACACCCCTCAGTAGCTCGGGGAAAGAAATCCCCCCCCGGTAGGAGTTGACGTTCTGTCCGAGCAGAAAGACCTCCTTGACCCCCCGAGAGGCATGGAGGCGGATTTCATCGAGGATCCGCCCACTCTCCCTGCTGATCTCATGGCCCCGCACGTAGGGTACGATGCAGTAGGAACAGTAGTTGTCGCACCCCTGCATGATATTGATATAGGCGCGGTGAGGCTGGTCTGAGAATCCGGCCTCGGGGACGACCTCCATGGAAGGGATGCAGTCGGAGAAGTCTGTTTCGATCCTCGGGGCAGGATCTTTGCGGACCTGTTCGATAAGCTCCGGGAGCCGGTGGATCTGGTGAGTTCCCAGGATGATGTCCACGTG
The DNA here is from genome assembly GCA_025454155.1 of Thermodesulfobacteriota bacterium. Classification (GTDB taxonomy): domain Bacteria; phylum Desulfobacterota; class Desulfomonilia; order UBA1062; family UBA1062; genus MWEI01. The sequence continues at coordinate 183 of JALOOZ010000193.1, read as the reverse complement.
AGGCATGCGCGCCCTCAGACCGCCGCCCTCCTGCTGGGCGACACAGCCGGTTATGGCAATGATGAGCGATTTTTTTCTCCCCTTGTGGGCCCTGAGTCTCCCCAGGTTGCTGATGGCCTTCTCGTAGGCCTTCTGCCTTACCGAACAGGTATTTATGACAATGACATCCGCCTCCCTGGTCTC
>JALOOZ010000192.1 GCA_025454155.1 Thermodesulfobacteriota bacterium | reverse complement strand
ACTATGCCGATGATGACGTTCATACGTATTCATCCATCGACCTTTTGCAGGAAAAAATTGAGGGATTTGTTGGGGCTCCGATGCTTTTCCAGACCGGCCGGAGCCGTCAAACGGAATGCCCGGACTCCACCCGTACAGGTACCCGTACCGGCAGGCCCCCCCAGAGGGGGGGGCGCGATGGCCCGAAGGGGGTTTACCCCTTCTTCGGGATCGAGGCGAGCTCCTCGAGGATCTCGATGGTCGGCGAACCATCGAACAGAGGACCTATCTTGGCAAAGAGCTCTGCAAAATGGGGGGTGGCGCTGTGGCTGTTGAGCGCTGCCTTGTCCCGGTACGTCTCGTACATGAGAAACTTGCCCGGCTCCTTTTTGGCGCGGTGAAGAATATACTGGAGCGTGCCTTCCTCGGCTTCCACCTGCGGGAGCATCGCCCTCAGGGCGTCCTCCATCTCCTGTTCCTTTCCCTGCTGGGCCTTCATCATGGCCACCACGACGATCATGACATCCCCCTTATGATGGATCTCGCGTGAGAATGATTGCCTTTCCGCCCGTAAAGGCCACGGGCCCGAGACCGTACATCCCCATCCTTTTAGCAGGATGTCGGGGCAACGGGCAAGGGTTTAACGACGTTGACTGCCCGGACGTGTTTCCTCCCCACCGGGGTGTCAGTTCCTGGCAGTCGTTTTCTGCAGGTTTTCAGGGGGGGAGGGGTTCTTCGTGGCCGGTGCCTGCTCGCTCCTCCCGTCGATGGTGACGGTCACCGAAGCCGGAACGGAGCGCAAGAGCAGGTCCTCGTGGTACCACCAGTACCAGTCGCTGTACCCATTGTTCCATACCTTCGACTGCTCCCCATCATCGTTCTGCCAGTCGTCGGGGGCAGGGTGCGAGAGGTCCAGGAAGAACTCTTCCAGGAGGGTGAGCTCGTCGATGCCCAGGGACGGGTCCATGAAATAGAGGGAGGCATGTGCACCCTGCGACGATCCGTCCTCATAGTAATTCACGAGGATGTCGTACCGGCCCGAGGCGACCTTGTCGAAGGCGCGGAAGTACTCGGCCGAGATGCCCGTCGAGGCGGAGTCTGCCGAGAAGAAACCATTGGCGGAAGAGGAGCCCGCATAGGGGGCACAGAGCGTCCCGTCAGGCTCCCATACGAGAAGGTCCAGGTCTGCATCCGTATCCCATTCGAGCCAGATGGTGAATCCCCCTTCCCCGGTGGGCAGGGGGTCCATACCCGAACCTTCATCAAAGGAGATGAGAAGGGCTATGAGATCTCCCCAGGAGCTGTCATCCTGAGCCTCTTTCCGGTTGCAGGCCAGCAGGTCGTACCGGGAAAGCTCGTCGTCCGTGACCTGGCTGCGTCTCGGCAGATAGATGGAAAGCCCGCCCAGGCCGAGGATCGTGTCGGTCGGGCTGGACGAGTAGATCTCGTTCGCCAGGACTGCGGCGGACAGGGTGTCCTCCAGCTGGGCCGCCTTTGCCCTGATGTCGCCGGAGGAGGCGGTCGCGGAGAGCATGGCCAGGATGTCCATGAGGTCATGGTAGGAGGGCCTGTTCTTGCAGGAGAGCGAATTGTCCCTGGCGAACTGCAGGGCCGTGCGGTCCGTGCCGATGCCATCCGAGATCAGGCCCGCGAGTTCGACGAGCTGGGTGTGGAGTACCCCGACCATGGACATGTCGATGGCGGACTTGGAGGCGTATGACCTTGCTTGGTTCCGATAATAACGGAGGTACTCGGTAGCGGTCAGCCTCGCAAGCCCGGCCCCTGTCATGGCAGGGTCCCTGGCAAGTCCGTCCAGGATGCTGTTGTAGGGGTCGCCGTCACTGGGCGTGGCTTCTTCCGAAAACATCATGTAGTCGGCCAGGCCCGAGAGCTCACAGACGGTTTCGTACATGCCCATATAACAGGCATCGAAGTTGATCAGGCTGAAATGGACACCGCTGAGCCTGATGGCCGAGGCGATGTCGGGCAGCGACATGAGGGTGCCGCTCGAGGTATCGTCCTGCAGGGCCCCCTTGTACGGTGTGGCGTCCTCGGGATAAGCCTTCCACCCGTCCCCGTGGTCCCAGAGGACGAGGGCGTAATTCTCGGCGGGATAGGTATCCGCAGCCCACGCTATGAACTCCGTGAGCGTGCTGCTGTCGCTCATGTCCCTGTTGCCGATGTCGTCGAGGGGACTGGCGATGCGGGCAGGATCGGCATCCCTGACCAATCTCCCCCGCAGGGTGTTCGCAGGGGCATCGCTGGAATATTCCCGGCTGAATTCGGCCTGTATCACGACATTCACGGCGGATGAGGAGCCTGTCAGCTCCATCTCGTTGACATCTCCCAGTCCCGCATCCGAAAGGTTGTTGTCGGCGGCCATGTAGACCATGTAGGTCCATCTTGCCTGCGCTGCTTTCTCCGATGAGCCCGAGCAGCCTGCGGCAGCGAGGAACAAGAAGAGAATGCAGGTCAAGCACAGGGAATGCCTGGGCCAGTACGTGTCGCCGTTCTTCATGAGCATGGATCCGATCTCCCGTCGTGCCGCAGGATGAATAGGCTATCGTCATACGGATGGATTTCTTGAGGAAGGTGACTCGTGAGGGCCCCCGGGACAAGGAAGGACATCTGCTCACCTATCCTGCGGCAAGGGCTTGTGGAGTGAAGAGAGCCTGGGATGGACGGGCGCACCCTTGAGGAATCTGCCCCCCTTCATGACCATCCGTACGTTCAAGACTGCATCGAGATCGTTCAGGGGGTTCCCGTCCACGACGATGAGATCGGCGAGCCGCCCCGGTCGTATGGAGCCCAGCTTGTCCTGGAGCCCCAGGATCTCTGCATTCCCCGAGGTCGCGGCCTTCAGGGTCTGATAGTTGCTGAGCCCCAGCCGGACGAGCCGCCTGAGCTCTTCGGCATAGAATACACCGAAGAAGGCCGTGGGCAGACCGCCGGAATCGGTGGCGACGCCGACCCTGCCGCCGGCATGGAGGATCCTGACGACATTCGCAGCTGCATTGGCATATCCCCCGGCAATCAGGGGGAGGTTCATATAGGGTTGTCTCCGGTATTCCCCCTCGGTAGGGGGCCAGGGCCCTTTCCTGTACCGGTAGATGTGCGCTTTCACCTGCCGGAGCGGCTCGGGTTCCAGGAAGGTCCCCCCCCTCTCGTCGCAGATGCCTTCGACGGTCTCCCACAGGGCATCGTTTCCCAGATCGAGGCAGGTGAGCGTAGGATTCAGGACCATGTCCCGGGCAGCGAACGCGATGGCTGTCTCGTCGGGAATCGCTTCCAGGGGGCTGTGCTCATAGGTATGCACACCCATGGCCATGGCCAGTTTCAGGTCATCCAGCCAGCTTATGTGGCAGCACACCTTTTTCCCGGCTGCGGATGCAGTGTTCATGATGGCACGGAACGTATCCCGGTCGAACACGGGCAGGTCGCCCCCGCCGAGAAGCCAGGAGCGGTGCTGGCAGTAGATCTTGATCCAGTCGGCGCCCGCGGTGATCATCTCCTGGGCAGCCCTCGACGCCTGCTCCGGGGAATCCACGCGCTCCGCATACTGGCCGCCCAGGAAGGCCCTGATGACGCGGTTGAACCTGGGTACCCAGTCGGGGCAGCCGCGTGAGGTTGTGAGGGCCGAATTGCACCGGATGATCCTGGGGCCCGTCAGGTCGCCGTTTCTGATCGCTGTGTTCAGTTCCGCGAGCCTCCGGGGAAAGCCTCCCGCATCCCTGACCGTGGTGATTCCCGCATCGATGCAGGTTGCAGCGTTGCGCTTGATCTGAGCGGCGATGTCCATGAAGGCTCGGGGGGTGACCTTTGTCATGAAGGGCACGGTGAGGTGCACGTGGCAGTCGATGAGGCCCGGCAGGAGGGTGCGTCCCTGCAGGTCCACGGGCATGAACCCTGCCTGGGTGCCTGCATCCAGGCCGTGCACCACGTCGAGAATCCGGTCGTCCTCCACCATCACGCAGGCATCCGTGCGCAGTCCCTGGGACTGCCCGTCGAAGAGGTTCATGTTGTAGAGTACATGCCTGTTGGCAAGGGGGATCTTCACGCCGTGCATCTCCGTTTCATACCCACGATATCCATATCACATCCGTGTCTCCCCGAGTCAAGAACTGGGTGCTCGGGCCCATGGCCGGGGAGGTGTCACAACCGCACGAAAACATCCTTTTCCATCCTCAGTTCTCTTGACAAGGTACTGGGACTGGATATAGAGTCTCAAGTGTAATTAATTGAAATACGAGGATGAAATTTACATCAAACACCAAGAAGGGCACCCCCAGGATCGGTCTATTCACCCCATAAAGCGGAGCTGCCTCCCATGACCAAGAACTCCCTTCTCCCCTACCTGAACGGACCGGGCATTCCCTTCTCGCTGGAGCTTCCGACGCTTACCGGAGACGCTGGAACAGGTGGACTCCCCCGGTTTCCCTTCGAGATCGTCAGTGACGGGGGGAAGCTCGCACGCATTCTGGGCGCCCGGATCGTCAGCGATGGAGGCGGTTCGGTCCGGGGGGTCTTCCTCCTTTTTTCGCGTGACGAATATCTCCTTGACGAGGGCGGGATCAGCCCGCTGACCAACCCCGACATCGAAGCGGCCTTCAGGGCGGCGTTCCGGCAGCACCTCGGGGCCGGGGCACTCATACCGCTCTCTGGGCAGATGGATGCATCGGGGGATCTTCAGCCCTTCAACGCGCTCTTCACCTGCCTGCACACGGGGAGGTTCTTCCACCCGCCCTGTCCGCAGTGCGGCTCTGACCTGGACCTCGTCCGTGACGACGGCGTTCTCGCCGGGGCTGGGCTGATGAAGTTCTCGACGTCGCTGAGGCGGTACCTCTCGTGTCCTTCGTGTCCGGCCACGACCGGCAGGGCATTCTATTCATTCAGGCCTGCCGGTGCGGAC
>JALOOZ010000191.1 GCA_025454155.1 Thermodesulfobacteriota bacterium | reverse complement strand
CGGCTGATGTCCAGGAGGTTTTCGATGATCCTGTTCAGCCGGTCGCTCTCTTCCCGGGCGGCTGCCAGGAGATCGATCTGCCGGGGGGTCAGGGGGCCCACCTTCTCCTCGAGCAGTATGTGCAGTGCCATGCGGACAGACGTGAGCGGGGTCTTGAGCTGGTGTGAGACCGTGGAGATCGACCCCTTCTTCATCTCGTCCTGGGCGAGGTGGTCGGTGATGTCGTTGATGATCAGGATCACGCCGGTGAGCTGCTTGAAGTTGTCCAGGATTGGCACGGCCAAGGGCCGGAAGTAGTGCTCCTCGGCATTGTGGAAGTGCTGGATGATGGGGGTGGCGCCCTTTTCCCCGCGCCCGGCGGTGCCGGTACGCGACCTCTCGAAGATATCGTGGAGCCATGGGTAGGGGAGGTCCCTGATCTGTATGCCGCGCCTGAGCCCGAAGATGTCCCTGGCGGTTTCCGTGGCCATTTCCACCATGCCGTCCAGGTTCGCGATGGCCACGACGTTCGGCAGGCTGTTGAAGGTCTGCTGAGCCGAGTGCTGCAGCCTGATAAGCCTGGCTTCATCGCTGCGCCGCGCCTCCCGCAGGCCCGCGGTCATCTCGTTGAATGCCTCGGATAAATGGCCTATTTCGTCCTTGGCACCGGCTTTCACTACGAGGTCGAGGTTGCCCTGCCTGATCTCGTCCACCGAGTCGGTGAGGCGCTTGATGGGCCGCAGTATCCACTTGCCTATGAGGAACACATATCCCAGGGCCAGGAAGGCCCCCAGGACCAGGAACGCGTACATCTCCTGCCGTGCCTGTGCAGCTTTGAGCCGTGCCTGCTGGCTGGCCTGGTGCATGTTTTCCTGGTTCATGGAAAGGATCCTGTCCGCAGTGTTCTTGATCTGCATGAATAGCGGCATGAGATCGGTGAAGTAGATACGGTTTTTTTCCGCAGGGGCGAGGGATTCGTTCTTCGCGTCATTGACCAGGGTTCTGTACCTGTTGTAGAGCCTCCTGATCTGATCTGCGAGTGCTCCTTCTCCGGGCATGGTGATGTTGTTAAGCTCGACAGCAAGGGCCTTCTCGAAGGCAGGGATATTCTCCTCGATCGCTGCTTTGCCTTCGGGTCCGAAACCCAGGAGGATGAACAGCACGCCGTCGTCAATGCGTTCCATGGAATCCTTCATGTCCTGGCATGCGACGACGCTCTTGTAGTTCTCTCTCATGATGTCGTGGATCGCACGGCCAAGGGTGGACATCTGCATGATGCCCCGGATGCCTATCAGGGCCATGATGAGGAGGAGTCCTCCGAATCCGATCGAAAGCTTGTGACGCAGGCTGAGCATGTGCACTCCTGGTAATCCACTAAAGCAATGGGTGTGCCAGGGAATGGATCATGGAAAGTCAATGAGTTGGATGGAAGGCTGCGAGCTCCCGGTTGCAACCGGCAAGTATGACCATGGAAATGCCTTGCATTATGCAAGGCGGCCCACCGGGTAAAGAGGGCCGCATGTGATCTTCGTGGGGATCAGATATTGTAGCGCTTCCGCCTGCGCCAGAGAGTGGTCTGGTCAACCCCGAGTATATCCGCTGCCTCCTGCAGGGACTTAGTCGATGCGAGAACCCGCCGGATGTGCAGCTCTTCGAGCCTTTCCAGCGAAATGAGGTCTCCGGGTCCTGGGTATGCTTCAGTCTCGTAGAGCCTCTCCGGGAGATACTCGATCCCCACGGTCTCCATGTTGCAGAGGATGGAGGCGCGCTCGACCACGTTCCGGAGCTCCCGGACATTCCCGGGCCAGGAGTAGTGCCGAAGGGCATCCAGCGCACCCTCGGTGAAGTGCTGGAGCGGCCTGTGGTTGGTGCGCCCGAGGAAGGCCAGCATCCTCTCTGCAAGGGGCACGATGTCATCGGCCCTCTCTCGCAGCGGGGGTATCTCTATGGCGATCACGTTGATCCGGTAATAGAGGTCTTCGCGGAAGCGGTGGTCCTTCACCGCCTGTGCCAGATTCATGTTCGTGGCTGTGATGAGTCGGACATCGGCCTTGCGGGTGACATGATCCCCCAGTCGCTCATAGGTCCTTTCCTGGATGAACCGAAGGAGTTTGGGTTGGAGCGTCGTGGGAAGGTCTCCGATCTCATCCAGGAGCAGGGTCCCGCCCTCGCACATGGCTATGCGTCCCGGATTGTCCCGTACGGCCCCCGTGAAGGCACCCCTCACATGGCCGAACAGCTCGCTCTCCAGGAGTTCGGCGGTGAGGCTCGGGCACGAGATCTCTGCAAAGGGCATCCCCGAACGGTCGCTCCACGCATGGATCGCCCTGGCGAGCACGCTCTTGCCGGTCCCGTTCTCACCGGTGATGAGGACGATGGATGTGCTCGATGCAACCTGCCGGGCAAGCTCTAGGGCGCGTTGCATGGCATGGCTCGCGGTGGAGAACTCCGTTTCCGCATTCATGCGGTTCAGGTCGTCCTGAAGGGCTTCGATGCGATGCTGCAGGGAGCGTACCTCGGAGATCTTCTGCACTGCAAGCCTTACCTGGTCAGGGGTGAAAGGCTTGGATATGTAATCCGTCGCACCTCTGCGGATGGCCTCCACCGCAGTGTCGATGGATGCATAGGCGGTGATCACCACGACCTTGAGCCAAGGCGAGGCGGCAAGCATGGCAGGGATAAGATCAAGGCCGCTCTTCGTCCCGAGCCGGAGATCCACAAAGGCCAGGTCGAAACTGAGCCGTGAGGCTTCGGAGAGGGCATCGTCGTAATTGCTCACCGCAACGACCTTGTGTCCCTCGGTCTCGAGGTACACCGAAAGGGTTTTGCGAATGTTCAGCTCATCGTCCACGATGAGGATATTCAGGGGTGATGTCTGCATGGCCGTTCCCTATATGTCCCGTTCGTATTCTTCACTCATGCCATTGTACACCCATGCACTATTCCGGTGTAGGACAAAAAGGAAGGCCCCTGACCATCAGGAGGGGGATTTCATTCTACCGGCCATGGGCAGGTTTGCATAACTGTAACATTTCCTTTGAGCTTCTTTCACACCCCCCGGGGCCGTCCCTGTGGTACACCGGAGGTGCACGGTGAATCTTGAGGAAGGCACACATGAAAGAGGACAATGGTTTTCCCCGTCTTATTGCACTCCTGCGCGACCCGGTGAGCGGCCTCACCCACTTCATCGGTGCGATCCTGGCCGTGGCAGGCCTCGTGGCGCTCGTCGTCAAAGCCTCGAACCCGGTGAGGCCCTGGCACCTCACCACGTATGCCGTGTTCGGGGTGGGTATGATCCTGCTCTACACGGCGAGCACGCTGTACCACTGGCTTCCGCTGTCGAGCAAGGGGACCGCCAGGCTGAGGAAGCTCGACCACATGATGATCTTCGTGCTCATCGCAGCCTCCTACACACCGTTCTGCCTGGTGCCGCTGCGCGGCGCATGGGGGTGGAGCCTCTTCGGGACGGTGTGGGCCGTGGCCCTCATGGGCATCGTGTTCAAGGCCTTCTGGATCCACGCCCCCCGGTGGCTCTCGGCGGCGATGTACGTGTGCATGGGCTGGATCGTCATCGTTGGCATCGTGCCGCTGGTGCGGTCCCTGCAGCCGGGAGCGCTCTTCTGGCTCGTCACCGGCGGGCTGCTCTATACCACCGGAGGCCTCATATACGCCCTGAAGAGACCGGACCCCATCCCGGACATCTTCGGCTTCCACGAGATCTTCCACATCTTCGTCATGCTGGGCACGATGGCCCACTTCTGGACCGTGTACAAGTATCTGAGCATGTTTTCATGAAGCGGGCCAGCCCGATGGTGTCTCATATCAAGAGGTGATACCTGCCGTCCCTCTCGGAAACCCCTCCCCGTTCCATGAGCCGCTGAAGGTGCTTCCTCATCATGATGCGCTCGGAGAGAGACAGGTCCCATGCCCCCAGGGCCTTGGGCCTGCCATAGATGATGCAGGCCGCCGTGATCTCGTCCAGGGTCTTGGGGCCGTCGGCGAGCAGGTCCAGGAGCCTGGCTTCCCTCTGGAAGATGATACCGAGGTAGTCGGTGATGAGGTCCGGTGAGGCCTCGAACACACCGGTCCCGTGGGCCGTGAGGTAGACCTCCGCCGGAATGGCGGCGAGCCGCTGCAGCGAGCTTATGGTGTCCCCGAGATCCGAATGCATGTCTCCATAATACGGGCCGGCCTTGACGAGGTCGTAGTCGGCCAGGAACAGCACCCCTTCGTCGGGAAAGAGAAAGCAGCAGTGCCCGGGCGTGTGGCCCGGGGTGTGGATCACCCGTGCATGCGTGTGGCCGAACACCAGGATATCGTCGTCTCTGAGCAGCCGGTCCGGCTGCGGATGTCGCTGAAGGGCAGTGCGTCAAGCTCGTGAACCCACAGGGGGGCCCTGTCGAACAGGCTGTTGTACAGGGTGTGGTCCTCGTGGGCATGGCTCGTGACGAGGATGTCCAGTTCACGCTCCGCGTGGAAGGCGAGGAGCCTTTCCCTGTCGCTGGAGGCATCCATGATGGCGCGTTTCTCGTCGTCGACGACGAGGGTGTGGCAGTGGGGGTATTTCCCGCCCTTGATGAGGCCGATCCTTCCGTGGCGATAGTCGAACATGCGTCTCCCCCGCCAGGGGCGGTGAGGCACTGTCACACGGCCCCTGACCTTGCACCTTGTACCTTATACCTCAATAGTGATAGAAAAAACCATGGCCATGCCCGCATTCTTCGATTCGGCGACGTATACCTGGGTGGTCCTGCCCCTGCTCATCTTCTGCGCCCGCATCATGGACGTGAGCCTGGACACGGTGCGCATCATCTTCATCAACCGGAACCTCCGCTCCTATGCCACCGTCATCGGTTTCTTCGAGGTGCTCATCTGGCTCATGGTCATACGCCAGATCTTCCAGCAGCTGGACAACCCCCTGTGCTTCATCGCCTATGCGGCGGGCTTCGCCACGGGCAACTTCGTGGGCATCCTCATCGAGAACCGCCTCTCCATCGGCAGGGTCATCATCCGCATCATCACCCGAAGGGAGGCGGACGATCTCATCGCCATCCTCAGGTCTGCCGGGTACGGGCTCACCATCATCGGCGCCGATGGGGTCACCGGTCCGGTGAAGGTGATCTTCACCATCGTGGAGCGGAGCAACATCGAGCACATCGTGGACATGATCAAACAGCACAATCCCCAGGCCTTCTTCTCGGTGGAGGATGTCCGGTTCGTCAGCGAGGCGGTCACGCCGTACCGGCTTCCCGGACCGCCCAGGTGGTCCCGATACGTCTCCTGGATGCGCAAGCGGGAGCAATGAGCGGCCTGGCCTACTGGAAGGCGTTCCCCTCGTGAGCCTTGAAGAACCGCGGGAGGGTGGACCCGCTGTAGAGCCTGCCGTTCACCTCGATCTCGTCGGGCCGCAGGCTGCCGTACCCTGTTCCGACAAGGACGGTTTCCCCCTGGAAGGCAACGGCCCCAGGCGCCAGGGAATAATCATCTGCACATGAAGCACGCCAGAAGAAGACCATCTCATCCCCCAGAAGCCCGAAGGCGCCGGAAAAGGGACGGGTGAAGGCCCGGACGAGGGCGTGGATCTCGCGGGCAGGCCTGTCCCAGGAGATGCCGCCGTCTTCAGGGGCCAGAGCCTGGTAGCGGGAGCCTGCTGAAAGGTCCTGGGGGGTGAGGGAAAAGTCCAGGACCCTCATGCGCGGCAGGACAGCCGCCAGCAGTGCGTCGGCCGCTAGGTCGATCTTCCTTGTCAGCGACAGGGCCGTGTCTTCGGTGGAGATCTCCACCTCTTTACTGGCCACGACGGCGCCGGCATAGGGCTCCACGACCAGCTCGTGGAGCGTCACCCCGGTCCGGCGCTCCCCCTTCAGGATGGCCCGGCGCACAGGGTCCGGGCAGCGGTATTGAGGCAGGAGAGAGGGATGGAGGCCGAAGGAGCCGTGTTTCGGTACAGAAAGGATAGACGCCCTGGGCATGGAGCGGTGGGCGAAGTGGAAGAGCATGTCGGGTCTGGCGTCCCTGATGCGCTCGACCCAACCGAACTGGTTGGGGTCCCTGGTGCTGACGCAGGGGATCTGGCGCTCCGTGCAGATCTCCTGCACCAGTGCGGAACCGGCGGGCTCATCCGGACCTTCCCCCTGGGCGAACACCAGGGAGACCTCGAAGCCCGCATCCAGGAGCCGCCCGATGCCCATGGCGCCCAGGGCATTGCCAGCGAACACCACCGTTCTCATGGGTTCCCTTCCTGTCAGAGGAGGCTCGTTCACGTTCAGTTCCTCCGGTTATCCCTCTTGATGTCCGCCGCCTTGTTCCAGAACCGCACCTCCTCGGCACCGCGCTGCCTGCACATGCCCTTGAGGCGGTTCATGCCCGTGACGCCGATCTTGTGAACCCTCAGGATGCGCGCCGCCTCGTCCTGTTTGGGGCAGGGCACAGCCAGGGCTGTCCGGGGTCCGCTCAGATGATCGAGCTCGATGGGCCGTGACGTCACGGCGCAGGGGATGCCCGCCGCGTCCATGGCTTTCAGGGACCTCCGCACATGGTTCCGTGACGCGATGGTGATGATGCACACCGTGTCGTCCTGAACGAGCAGCGCGAACTCCCTGATCCGGGTGACTGCATGCCCGACGGCCTCGGCAGCCTGGCGCATCTCATCGGCGGTGTTTTCCCACCCGGGGCTGAAGCGGACCGTGCCGAAGGCGAGGCCGGCGGGAAGGTCCAGGGCCGCCAGGGCGTGCGACGGGCGCCGGGAAAAGAGCGATGCGCGGGGCGAGACCGTGATACCCTCCAGGTCGAGCCATGCTGCCAGGCTGTCCGCCAGGACGCCCTCAAAGGAGATGCTCGACAGGTGGGGGACCCGGGGCACTGCGGAGCCGTTCACGATCAACCCGGGGATCCGGGCTGTCATCTCCTGCTCCAGCAGGTCGCGCAGGCCTGCCACATGGGACGCGTGGCTTTCGAGATCGACAAGAGCCGCCTCGCAGGCCTTGCCGAAGCCCACGACGGCCGGCATGTTCAGGGCCCCCGGCCTCAGTCCCCTCTCCTTGGGCGACCCGAAGAGGACCGGGGAGACGGGCGTACCTTCTCGCACATAGAGGGCCCCCGCTCCCTTCGGCCCGTAGATCTTGTGGGAGGAAAGGCAGAGCAGGTCCACGTTCATGGCGTTCACATCGACGGGGATCCTGCCCGCGCTCTGGACGCAGTCGCAGTGGAAGATGACGCCCCGTTCCCGGGCGATACGGCCGATTGCCTCGACGGCCTGTATCACCCCTGTCTCGTTGCCCGCGTGCATGACGCTGACGAGCGCCGTGTCGTCCCGGATCGACCCCTCCACCATGGCCGGATCGACGAGACCGCCCGCGACCACGGGCAGGACGGTCGCCTGGAAGCCGGTGTCTTTCAGGTGGAGTGCGGTGTTCAGCACGGAGGCGTGCTCGATGGCGCTCACGATGACATGGCGCCTGGCCTCCCTGGCCGCCGCCGCAGTCCCCATGATCGCCAGGTTGTTGGCCTCGGTGCCGGATGCGGTGAAGATGATCTCGGAAGCCTGCGCGCCGATGAGCGACGCGACTCGGGACCGGGCCTCGGCCAGGGCTGTACGTGGCTTCTCTCCGGCGGAAAAGGGGCTGGAGGGCAGGGCGTAGTGGTTGCCGAAGAAGGGCAGCATGAGGCCCAGCACCTGGGGGTGCACCGGCGTGGTGGAAGCATGATCGAGGAATATCTCCCTTGTGTGCGGCATGGGACCCCCTCCTTGTGTGGCGCTCTCTCCTTCGGCCCCGGGAGAGACGGGTTTTCCTGCCACTTCCTATACCATGGCGGCGATCTCTTCAAGGCCCGATTCCCGGTGCGGACCTTCCTTTCCTGCAGCCGGAGGAGTATCACCTTGATTCCACTCCCTTGCGGGTTATTATCATGAATATCAATGCACCTGTGCACCGCCTGCAGTGATACGACACAGACAGAGGAGGCCTAACCATGGCGAAAAAGCTCTTGGCGGAGTTCTTCGGGACATTCTGGCTCGTTCTCGGCGGCTGCGGCAGCGCGGTCCTGGCCGCTGCCTTCCCGGACGTGGGCATCGGCCTGCTGGGCGTGGCGCTCGCCTTCGGCCTGACGGTCCTGACCATGGCCTATGCCATCGGACACATCTCGGGGTGCCATCTGAACCCGGCGGTGTCCTTCGGCCTCCTTGCCGGGGGGCGCTTCCCGGCACGCGAACTCATCCCCTATGTCCTCGCCCAGGTCATAGGTGGAGTCGCTGCTGGGGGCATTCTCTTTGTCATCGCGAGCGGGGCCGCGGGCTTCGACGTGACGGCCGGGTTCGCCAGCAACGGATTCGGGGAACATTCACCAGGAGGATACTCCCTGGGCTCGGCGCTGGTATGCGAGGTCGTCATGACCTTCATGTTCCTGCTCGTCATCATGGGGTCGACCGATGAGCGGGCCCCCAAGGGCTTCGCCCCCATCGCCATTGGCCTTTGTCTCACCCTTATCCACCTCATCAGCATACCGGTCACCAACACCTCCGTGAACCCGGCCCGGAGCACCGGGGTCGCCCTGTTCGCAGGCGGGTGGGCCCTCCAGCAGCTCTGGCTCTTCTGGGTGGCGCCCATCATCGGCGGCATCCTGGGCGGTGCCGTATACCGGTTCTTCGAAGAGGGGAAGAAGTAAGGGGAAGGGGCACGGCGTCCCGATCACTGCCCGAGGGCCTGGGCCTCACGGTGGTACGCGGCCTCGAGCCTGTGGACCTGTCTGAGGGGGTCGACAACGGAGCTGAAGTCGGGACGTTCCTGTTCGGATGCCCCCTTGAAGGCCAGGGACAGGTCAGTCCATGCCCGGCCCACCTCGCGCATGCGTTCGGAAAGGCCTCGAGAGGCGATCTCCGGGCAGAAGGCCCCAGCCTCCTCGAGGAAGTCCGCATACATGAGCCGGAAACCGCCGCCGCCCGTACCCCTTCGCTCGATGACCTGGTAGGCGAAGCGGGCCGTCCACTGCCAGTCGGACAAGTGCGGCCACTGGCCCCCGATCTCCCTCATCAATTTCTCCAGGCCCGTGATGCCCTGGAAATCATAGCCTTCGGAGAGGATCACGCGGCTGTTGTGCGCAATGGCCCCGCGTATGACCGAGGACAGGTCCTGGGGCGGTGCCAGGCTCTCGGGCGAGAACTGGTTTCCCTCCATGGTGAAAAAGCCGTTCTTCGAGTAGAGGGCCCTGCGCATGTCTTCAAAGGGGACGCTGAGCAGGTCGGTCCGCTCGGTGTCAGTGATGAGGAAGGCACCTTGTTGG
>JALOOZ010000190.1 GCA_025454155.1 Thermodesulfobacteriota bacterium | reverse complement strand
GTATACCGGGACCAGCACCGGTACTTTTGACTTTTCGTTCACCAAGGGCATCGGCGAGAGGCTTAACAATGCTCTTTATTCCATGACAGACAGCGTCGATGGCTATGTGGCGACTAAGCAGACCTCACTGCAAAACCAGATGGACAAGCTTGATGAGAAGATCGCCAACATGGAAGTAAGGTTGACAAAGTATCAGGCGACCCTAATCGCCAAATACTCGGCCATGGAGTCAATGTTGAGCACCCTGCAGTCCCAGCAGTCATGGTTGGAGAGCCAGATCACGTCGCTGTCCGGCAGCAGCCGTTAACTGGGAGTGTAATTAAAATTATTGTAAAAGGACGCAATTGACCTAACAGAAATCTTCCCTAGATAATAAGGGGATATCGGGGCATACCCCGATATCCCCTTTACGTTTTTACCGAAAGTGTCTTCCAAACATCCGCCTTCCGCCTATGCAGGGCATATGGGGTGCGCTGTATCCCCGATCCTGAGCACGATGAACCCGTCTGCCTCCTCCATCATGAGGGCAAGGCTGTAGTAGGCTGGCCTGGTGAAGCGGACCTTCATGCCCTCGGGAAGGGTTAGGTACAGGACATTGTCCTTACCTATGGAGAGCCTCGAAGGGTCCAGGGGATAGGTTTCCAGCGTATTGAGGCGGACGTACAGCCCCACCTGGGGATCGCCCCTGACTCCCGAAATCACGAAGGGGGTGTCTTCCACCTCCACGTAACAGATCTCGGGTTCTATGACGATGCAGTATCTCCCCTGCCCATCCTTCCGGAGTGCCTGGCAGAAGGTGCGCAGCACCATGGGGTTGACGATCTCGTTGCCTTCGTAGTACCAGCGGCCTTCCCGGTCGATCCTGATGCTGCAGTTGCCAGTCACGTCCCGCAGTTCCTGCTTCATGACGTCCTCATCACAGAAAAAGTCGTGGAGTTATCTACCATGGTTTCGTCGCAAAAGCATCCTGATCATACGATTCGCGTGTCGATTAAGTGCTTGACTCAATTTCGACATACGGGCAGAATGGCCACTAAGCAAAGAAAATCAAAGGGTTTGTTATGGCCAAGAGCGCGAAGCAGGGGATAATCATTGATGCCGCCCTGGAGGTGTTCCGTGAAAGGGGTTATGCCGATGCCAGGATGGCCGACATAGCCGAAAGGGCAGGGGTCTCCTACGGGCTGGTTTACCACTATTTCGGCAGCAAGGAGGTGCTCTTCGAGATCATCGTGGAGTCCTGGTGGAATGAACTCTATGCCATGATGGAGCGCGAGGTCGCCTCCGGTGCCCCCACCAGGGACAAGCTCGTGGGCATCATCGAATTCTTCCTCGACACCTACGGCCAGAAACCCAACCTCATGTCCATCTTTGTGAGCGAGGTCTGCAGGAGTTCCGTCTACCATACCGAAGAGGGGCTTGCGCAGTTCATGAAATTCTTCGGCCTGTGCGAGAAGATCATGATCCAGGGCCAGGAGAGCGGGTTCCTCAGCAGGGACATCCCTCCGCACCACCTCACCTATATCTTCTACGGGGCCATTGAGACGTTCATCTCGGTCATGGTGCTGGGCAAGGTGCCCCTGACCAGGAGGAGACAGGAACGTGCCATGAACGCCATTCTGCAGGTCTTCACCGATGGGGCCCGGGCCCGGTAGATGCAGGCCGTCCGCATGAAAAGAAGGGTGGGTTGATATCCATGAATGCCTGTGTGCGATTTTTCTTCATCCTGGCTGTTTTACTCGTCCTTGTCCCCTGCCGCGCTTCCGCGGATGTGACCTACACGGTGAAGCAGGGAGACTCCCTGGCCGGGATAGCCTCCCAGTATCTCCCCCTTGCGGCATCGTATACGCGCAATGAGTTTGTGGAGGAGATCAAGATACTCAACGGCATCGACGACAAGGAGATGCCCGTGGGCAGGGTCATCACCATCCCTGTGGTCAGGAGCGAACCCGTAAGACCGGTGAGTGTGAAGAGGTCCAAGACCTTCGAGGCCAAGGGCGCCTATGCAAACCAGTTCACGGCAAGCTCCCGCCAGATCCTCACCATGGGAGAGAGGCTGAAGAAGAACGGCGGCAACACCGTTGTATTCGATGCAAAGGAAGTCGAAGGCCTTCCCACCTACAAGAGCACGGTGCCACAGGAGAGACTCGGCCTCTCATCGTACTCCTATCCCATTGAAGACGTCGCGAAGATGGTGGACTATCTGCACCAGCAGGGCATCCACGTGGTGGCCAGAGTTTGCATCTTCCGGGACATCCGCAACTCATCGAAAAACGACGGGTGGCGGTTCGACAAGGAATGGGTAAATCCTTCCGGCAGGGCCGTGCAGGACTACAACTTCGCCATCATCAGGGAACTCGTATCCTTGGGGGTCGACGAGATCCAGGTGGACTACTTCCGGTACCCCGCGGACGGGAAGACCCACACCGGTGTCGAAGGCAAGTCACGCAGCGACGTGCTGACCGAGTATGCCAGGCGCCTCCATGAGCTGACCTCTTCAAAGGGGGTGCTCCTGTCGCTGGACATGTTCGGCATCGTCATCTGGCAGAGGGAGCAGGATATCAAGATCCTGGGACAGGATGTGATGAGGCTCAAGGACCACTTCGACATCATATCGCCCATGCTCTATCCATCGCACTTCAGCAAGAATTTTTCCGGTGTCGCCAACCCGGCAGACCAGCCGTACATGTTCATCAGCAGCGGGGTGAAGCGCATGAAGGCCCTCGTTGGAGACCAGGTGGCCATCAGGCCGTGGCTCCAGTCCTTTCCCCTGCGGGTCACCATCGGATACAATGCTGCCTACATAAAGGCTCAGATAAAGGCCGCGCAGGAATCCGGCGCCATAGGCTGGCTGCTCTGGAGCCCGGGAAACCGGTACGACGAGGCCTATCATGCCATGGAAGCCCTTGCCGGGAAAGGCAGAACAAAGGCCGTCAAGACGAGCCAGGCTGGACAGTAGAGGATCCCCCCCCCCCTACAAGGCGGCCAGTTTCCCCTTCAGCCCCGGGGTCATGATCCCCTCGAGTCTGGCTCTTTGGCCTTCGAATTCGTCAGGATCCGTAGTCGGGTTGAACCTGATCATGTCCCCATAGGTCAGCGTTACGCGGGAGAACGGCTTGGGGAGGAGGAAATTGTCCCAGCTGTTGAAGAACCAGGCCCGGTCTGCATCGGTGTAGAATGGCACGATGACGGCGTCGGCGGCATGGGCAAGCCGGATGACCCCCGCCTTGATCTTCCCGGCAGGGCCCCGGGGACCGTCAACTACATGGCCGGCCAGCCGGGAAAGCCTGAAGCTGTCGATCATCCCCTTCAATGCCTCGGCACCGCCCCGGGATGACGAACCGAGGACCGGGTTCCATCCGGTCCGTCTGGCCACCCCGGCAATGATGGACCCGTCCATGCTCTTGCTGATCATGAGGGGGGGGGTGTACTGCTCGTATGTCTTGAAATACCGTATGGCGGCAAAGAACTGCTGGTGCCAGGTGCAGATGAGCACATTTCCGCCCTGCTGCAGATAGTCCATCCATGGTTTCTCGTTTTTCACCTCGAGGCGGAACGTCGCTCCGTATGCCCTGATGAAGCGGTACAGCAATGCCAGAAAAGGTTCTGACGTCAGCGTTTTCTTCAGCAGTGATGACATGGGTCTCCTTCTTTTCCCGTACACGTGAACAGGCGTGTGAAAGAGAGGAGAAGCCTGGACACGCAGCTATACTGGTGAAGGTGTATATATTGTCCACCCTGGGTCGTCAACGATGAGGATGAAGTCCTACGGTTCTTTTACAGAATCGCGGATACGCTTATCACACGGTGCGCTCCGCATCGAAGGTGTCCGGGGTCACGCCGAGGTTCTTCAGCTCGTTCTTCTTGATGCGGAAAGTCTCGGTCCGGGGGAAGTCGCTCACGATCCTGATATATCGCGGGATCGCGAACCCGGCGAGCTTGTCTTGGAGGAACCCCCGGATTCCCTGGGGGGAGAGGTTCTCTCCGTCCACAAGCTTGACCGATGCCATGATCTCGTCTTCGGTCATCTCGGAGGGAACGGCATACACGGCGGCCTCAACAACGGCGGGGTGCTTGAGGATGGCCTGCTCCACATCGAAGGCCGACACGTTCTCACCGCGTCTCCGCATGGAGTCCGTGCTCCTGCCCACGAAGTAGAGGAAACCGTTCTCGTCCTGGTAGACCAGGTCGCCCGTGTACTCCCAGTCGCCGCGGGTCTTCTCCCCCGTGGCCTTGAGATTCTTGTAGTACTCCACCGTGCTCTTCCTGTCAGCAGGGACCTGGAAGAGGAGCTCCCCGGTGGTCCCGGGCGGCACATCGTTGCCGTGCTCGTCCACGATGCGGACCACGCTCAGGACGGATTTGCCGATGGATCCCTTGGGGCCGTCGCCGAAGTTGGCGATGAACCCTGAACCGTCGATGGCCGCATAGGCCTCCCAGATCGTGACGCCGTACCTCTTCTCGAAGGGTTCCCACAGTTGGGCTGGGCATCCTGCGGAGAAGACGTGAGTCACCTTGTGATCTTTCTCGTGGAGACTCTGCGGGGTCTTCATGAGGATGGGGATGATGGCCCCGATCGTGTTGAAAAAGGTTGCCCCTGACCGCCAGATCTCGTCCCAGAAGCGGCTGGCGGAGAAGCGCTTGGACAGCGCCATGGTGCAGCCTGCGATGAGGGCCTGGGTGGTGGTCACGAACAGGGCGTTGCCGTGGAAGAGGGGCAGGGCGTTGAAGTAGACCGACTCGGGTTTGAGCACCAGCCCCGCCAGGGGCCTCAGCCGGTCCACCACATTCTTGTTGTACCGGGCCACGACCCCCTTTGGACCCTCCGGCGCCTCCAGGGTGTTCACGATGACGGTCTTCACCTGAGGGGTCCTGTCTGATACGCTCCTGTAGAGATCGAGGAGGTCATAGTCCACCACCAGGTAGGTGGTGTCGCTGTTGTCGATGATGAAGCCGAGCCCGTCGCCTTTGAGCGCCGTGTTCACCGTGTTGATGTACATCCCGATCTTCTGGATGCCGAAGAACACGTCCAGGAACTGGGGCGAGTTGTTCATCAGCACCGCCACGCCGTCGCCGGGTCGTGCCCCCAGGCCCAGGAAATAGTGGGCAAACCGGTTCGCGTTCCGGTCC
>JALOOZ010000189.1 GCA_025454155.1 Thermodesulfobacteriota bacterium | reverse complement strand
TCTGGTTGGACCTGCTCACCGCTGGGGCCTCCTCGTTCCGGCTGAACACATCCCACCTGGCACTGGAACAGATCGAACAATGGCTCGACAGGATCCGACCCTTCCTGAAGGCGCATGATGCACACAGCCACCTCATCCTCGATCTCCAGGGGGGCAAATGGCGGCTCGGCGACTTCCCGTCGTTCACCCTGGAGCCGGGTCAACTAATCGAGCTCATATGCGCCCCGTCATCGGAGACCGCCGGCATGCTGCCGGTCCCGCATCAGGACTTTTTCCAGGCCGCTCTCTCCTCCGATGGGACCATCGTGCTGAACGACGCGAGGATCGTGCTTGCCATGGAAAAGGCGGATGCCCTCACCGTGAAGGCCCGCGTGGTGAGGGGGGGCGAGATCTCCCCACAAAAGGGGATCACCTGCTCCTCAAGCAGCTATCGCATCGAAGCCCTGGGCGAGAAAGACAGGGAGATCCTCGAGCGCACCAGCGGCATGGACGGCATCCGCTATGCTCTTTCCTATGTGAGGGATGCGGCGGAGATGTCCCGGTACCGGACCATGATCAACGGTGGAGCCTACCTGATCGCCAAGCTCGAACGTGAGACCGCCCTGGAAGATGCGGGCGGGATCGCCCTGCTCTCAGACGAGCTGTGGCTCTGCAGGGGAGATCTCGGTGCGGAGATGGGGCCGGTTGCCATGGCCGAGGCGGTCCACCGGTTTTCCGGCACGGTGGGTTCTCTGCCCCGGCCCGTTCTCATGGCAGGGCAGGTCCTCGAGCACATGACCCTGTGCCCGGTCCCGACCCGCAGCGAGGTGTGCTTCCTGCACGACACCCTTGCCAGGGGATACGGGGGCATCGTGCTGTCCGACGAGACCGCCGTGGGCAGGTATCCGGTGGAAAGCTGCCGTGCGGCAGCCATGTTCAAGGCCGTTGCTTCCAGATAGCGTGAAGCCCATCATGATTGCCTTTGCTCTTCTTGCACACGGCATGGCTTTCTCTTCTGATCCGTACGGTTATCCGGGTCTCATACACGACGGCGCCCGCCTGGCTACCTCCCGGCCCAGCGGGCCCATGATAGATTCCGCCTGGATCCGGATCTCCTCAATGTCTTCAACGGAGCGGATTTGGCGCCCGCAAAGCTACAGCCCAAGTCCAGCGATTGAGCGCGAAATCTGCAGTGCCTCAACCCTCTGTACCGAGCTTGTCCGATTTCACGTATGAAGCGGAGTCAGGCCTATTTCGCGGCTTTCTTCAACTCGTTCCTCAGCGCGTCCGAACCCGGATTGCTCACGGTTTTCTTCACGATGATGTCCACAGGGCTGACCGCCTGATTATAGTAAGCCTTGTTCGAATCGTCGCTGACCTTCAACATCGAGCCTTCAAGATTCAGCCCGGCAAACAGCCCCTTCGACTTGGCGAAGGATACGATATCCGTCTTCACGGCCGCTTTTGCCCCAGCCCCCACAGGACCTGCGGCAATGGAGGCATCCCCACCCAGCTTGAATTCCGTGGTGAAGAGGGCGTCCAAGGCCTTCTGGGTCCGGACCACCATGATGACCTCGGCGGATTCCCCCCCGATCTGCAACCCGAATGTCACTGACCCAATGGTGTAGAATGCCGGCTGGCTCCATTCTCCCGTCTTTTCATCCCTGACAACCAGGACCCCGGTTCCCCCGGAGCCACCCCAGACAAATCCGGCCTTGAGGAGGTTGGGAATGATCAGTATGCCCTTAGCATCCTTCAGATTTTTCTGGAGCCATACCATATCCTTGTCCACCATGAAGTTCCTGAAGGTCACCAGGGCATTATCCACGGTCCCCTGCTGCTTGACGGGCTCGGAAGCAAGAACGGTCTGGGCCGAAAAGGCCAGAACCACGATGGTTAACACCACCAACCTCATGAATACCGTACTCATAGCTCTCTTTTCCATTTCTTTCTCCTTTCTATACCGGTGGCTTCTATCCCTCAAAAAGGACCTTCTTCGTTCCAGGAGAAAGAGACCTGGAAGGAGGCCAGGGCGAGTGGAGGGTATGGGCTTTCACCGGGGCATACCTTCATCCATTAAGCGGGATTCGTGCCAGGGATACGATGCGCGTGTTTGCCAGGATAATGGTATGAAACTACTAGATATACCAGGGCATGAAGTCCCGCGGGACGAGGGATATGGCCTCTGGTGCTGCCGTCATTTCGGCAAAGCGACTTCATATCGGCAGAAAGTGAGGTCCAGAGAAAAGGGGCTCTGTACATGAAGTACCCAAAGGAGATCCATACACGAAGGTCGTCGGAGCTGATGCCCCACTCCATGGTCACGGCGCACTTGGGGCAACAGGCCTTCAAGGCCTGACTCTCCGGTCCCCGTGCCCTACGGTTTCGACCGGAAAATAATGTCCATCTTATAGACGTTGAAGTCCGGCATGCCTCCTGAGGCCTCGCTGACATCGATCCACATCTTGTTGTAGCTGGCCTGCAGGGAGAAATTCTGCGTTATGTCCCACCTCATGCCAAGACCGGCATTGAAACTGAACTCGCTGTCTGACTTGGTGGGCACATACGAAGTGCACACGTAACCCCACCACGGGTCCCAGTAGCAGTAGCCCTCGCTCGGGCCGCTCGGGATGTTGGTGTCGAGATATGTCCAACCGATCCCCCCCGACACGAAGGGGGTGATATCCCGGTCCAGGATGAAATAGGTCCCGTTCAGCGATATGGTTGAGCTGTCCAGGGTTCCGTTGTAGTTGCCGGTCGAGCCGTTTTCCAGTACGGTCTCCGCGTCATAGCCCCGGGAGGACCAGGTGAAGAGGCCGTTGACCAGGACGTGCTCATTGATGTGGTAGCCGATGCCGAAGCCGGGGCTCCAGTCGGCGTTCAGGTCCACGCTGGACCCCCCCGAGCCTTTGATCGTGGAAGAATCCGTATAGATTATCGGCAGGGAGAACTCCATGTCCCCGCTCCGGCTGGAGCGATGGATTGTCGTGTTCTCCTCTGCCACGGCCACGGAAGCGTGCATCGCACCCACTGCCAGTATCGTGAGTACCAGGGTCAAACTTCTGATGATGGCTTTTCTCATATCTGCCTCCCCCTGCATGGAGCAGGAACGTTTATTTTCTTTCAAGGCCTCTCAACGGTGGCTGTTCAGAGACCACGGCGTTACTGGTCGGGCTGCGCTACCGCTTCTCCGCCGTCACGGTCCGAAACCCAGGCCTTGATCAGCGTATAGGTGACCGCAAGCACCACCGGACCGATGAAGAGTCCGATAACGCCAAAGGCGATCAGGCCGCCGATCACACCGGCAAATATCAGCAGCAGCGGCAGGTCAGCCCCCTTCTTGATGAGTATGGGGCGGATGATATTATCCAGGATGACGGCGGGTAACGTGAATGCCAGCAGGACGCTCCCCCAGAGAACATCGCCCTTCCAGAAAAGCCATATCACTGCGGGGAACAGAACCAGGGCCGGACCGAGCTGCGCCAGGCAGAGCATGAGCATCACTGCTGTCAGGATCGCAACTGCCGGAACACCTGCGACGGCCAGGCCGATGCCTCCCAGGCCCGTCTGTATGAACGCCGTCAGGACGACACCCAGCGCCACGCCCCGGATCGACTGTGCCGCGAGAACGGCAACATCCTCTCCCCTCTGTCCGGCCATGCGCCTGCTGAAACTCAGGATCCCGGACCTGACGATCTCTCCGTTCGCATACAGGATCGCCGTGATAATCGTGGTCAGCAGGAACTGCAGCATGGTCATGCCTATGCTCCCGGCCTTGGCGATGAACCACAGCATTACCGTCCGCACATGCGGGGCCACCAGGGACGATCGTTCTTCAGGGCTGAGAGCGGTGAACGCGGTCCATTGTGCGGCGAGCTTCTCGCCTGCGAGCGGAATCCGTTCGAGCCACTGGGGCGGCGATATGGGAATGGACAAAGCCAGCGATCTGACTCGTGCGCTGATATCCTCTGCATTATTGACGATGGCGAGGACGGCCAGCGTCAGAGGGATGAGGACAATGAGCAGGATCGCAAGCGTCATGATCGTCACAGCAAGTCCCCGTCTGCCTCCGAGCAGCGTCTGGAGCTTCACCAGAACGGGCCATGTGGCTATGACTATCAATGCCGCCCAGATAAGCGGGATGAGGAAAGGGCGCATGATCCAGAAGGTTGACCCGATGAATATCCCGATGAAAAGCACCTTCAGGGTCACATGGGCAACATCGATGGAAGCGGGGCTCTTCTCATTCATCTTTAAACTCCTCTATGCAAGCGTACTGCACCTTTCACTGGATAAGACCACCCGAGTGCAGACACTGATCTAAAAATCCCGTTGTCGTGGCCTCCATTATCACGTGGTGCTAAGCTTAGCCTTGGGTTTCCGTTTTGGTGCTTCGAACTCGGCACCCGTTGAAGGGGTTGGAACCTGTTTCAGAGGTTTCATCTCAACCAGTGTTGATGTATCAAACAGCTGCTCCACCTTTCCCAGGCGCCTTTGCGCCTCTTTATGCAAGGCCCCCCCGGCGGTAACCACCTGGCAGACATGCTCCAGCAGATGCTGGGCCTTGGACTCATGGCCTTTGAGCAGCACGGGGATGGTATCCACCGCCCGGCGTTCGTCCAGCATAAGCATCAGGTACTGATCGCGAATGATCTGTTTGAACTCGGGAAGGGATAACTGTGCGCCGTGTTCCGTACGGATCCTGCGAAGCACCTCCAACCCCCGCTCGTCGGCTGCATTTTCCGCTAAACGGATGTAGATCAGGGCCCGGATCGCCGCCTCACGCGGTCCCCCCTTGTCCATTTTGTTTCGGAGTTCCTCGATCCGGCGCTCAACCAGGGCTGTATGGTCAGGATCCTCGCCGGGACGCCTTCTGGGTGGACCATCCGATGCCCGCTGACCCAGCAGGGCCTGCACCCAGGGTTGACTGTAGACTCTGAAAAACATGTTCTCGGTCAATATATCACGACATTCC
>JALOOZ010000188.1 GCA_025454155.1 Thermodesulfobacteriota bacterium | reverse complement strand
CTACTTTTTTTCTCCGATGTATTTCATCTTGAATGCCCTTTACAGGACTAAGTTCTACACCTCATCCCGCGAGTGGTTGTACGCCTTCCTCAGGAATCATGATCTTGAGAGAGATTATAAAGAGTTGCGCCAAAAGCACCTCGGGATATCTGGTAAATTTCTATTCACGCTCGCAAAAAAAGTCTTTCGAAGGGGTTAAATATCCTAAGGGAATCACAAAAGCAGTGAGGAGCATTAGAGGTTATGATAGGCATATGCCGAAAGGTATATCATCCATTGACAGGAAAGACGAACTATGTGCGGAATAGCAGGCATACACTCACTGAATAATGCCCGGCACCAGGATATCGAACGGCACCTGAAGGTCATGAACCACCTCCAGCGGCACCGGGGGCCGGATGGCGAGGGAATCTTCATCCACCCCCGCGGGCACACCGGCTTCGCCCACCGCAGGCTCTCCATCATCGACCTCAAGACAGGCGGACAACCCATGGCCGACAGGGCCGGCAACACCATCTGCTACAACGGCGAGATCTACAACTACCTGGAGCTCCGCAGGGAGCTCTCCGATTATTCGTTTCAGACTTCGTCCGACACGGAGGTGATCCTGGCCGCCTACGGCAGATGGGGGAAAGACTGCGTCCATCATCTTCGGGGCATGTTCGCCTTCGCCCTGTGGGATGAATCGAAGCAGCTCCTCTTCTGCGCCAGGGACCGTTTCGGCATCAAGCCCTTCTCCTACGCCACCGTCGATGGCGTGTTCTATTTTTCCTCGGAGGCCAAGGCGCTGCTGCCGTTCCTTCCGGACACAAGGACGGATCTGAACGCCCTGAAGGACTACCTGGCCTTCCAGCTCTGCCTCGACGGCAAGACCCTTTTCGAAGGAGTCCACGAGCTGCTTCCCGGCCACAGGATGAGCATCTCGGGCGGGGCCATGACCGTGGAACGCTACTGGGAGGTCTACTACCGGCCCGACTTCGACCATACCCGGAAGTACTTCACCGAGAGGCTCCGGGAGCTGCTGGAGGACTCGGTCCGGGTGCACACCAGAAGCGACGTTCCCATCGGGTCCTACCTGAGCGGCGGGCTCGATTCGAGCACGGTTGCAGCGCTCGCCGTCAAGAACCGGGAGGCAGGCGACGACTTCATGGCCTTCACGGGAAAGTTCTCCCTGGGGGAGCTCTACGACGAGAGCATGTATGCCAGGGCCGTGGCCGAGGCGTGCGGCATTCCGCTCCAGGAGATCGACATCACGAGCAAGGACTTCCTGGAAAGCATCTCGAGCGTGATGTATTACCTCGATTACCCGGTGGCGGGCCCTGGCTCCTTCCCGCAGTACCACGTCTCCAAGCTCGCCGCCCGATACCGCAAGGTGGTGCTCGGGGGCCAGGGTGCGGACGAGATCTTCGGCGGGTACGTCCGCTACCTGCTGGCCTACTTCGAGCAGTGCATCAAGGGGGCCATCGACGGGACTCTCAAGGGCGGCAATTTCATCGTCACCTACGAGTCCATCATCCCGAACCTCGTTGCGCTGCAGAACTACAAGCCCCTGGTCAGGGAGTTCTGGAGCGACGGACTCTTCGATTCGCTGGACAAACGCTATTACCGTCTGATCAACCGCGCACCCACCCTCGCCAGGGAGGTCAACTGGGAGGTCCTGGGAGACTACTCGCCCTTCGAGACCTTCAGCACGATCTTCCACGGCAGGAACGTGGGCAAGGAATCGTATTTCGACAAGATGACCCACTTCGACTTCAAGACACTCCTGCCGGGTCTGCTCCAGGTGGAGGACCGCATGAGCATGGCCCACGGCCTTGAGTCGAGGGTCCCCTTCCTGGACCACGAGATCGTGGAATTCGCCGCCACCATGCCCTCCGACATCAAGTTCAAGGACGGCACCCTCAAGAAGATCCTCCTCGATGTGGTGAATGACGACCTCCCCCGGGTCATTACCGAACGCAAGAACAAGATGGGCTTCCCGGTGCCCCTGAACGAGTGGCTCCAGGGCGATCTGAAGGATTTCGTCCTTGACATGTTCACCTCCTCGAAGGCAAAGAAACGGGACTATTTCAACCACAAGGCGATCGTGGACTCCCTGAACAAGGAACCCCAGTTCGGCCGTAAACTCTGGGGACTCCTGTCGCTGGAACTCTGGCACCGGGAATTCCATGACAGGCGGGCATACCATACGGGGTTGAGAGAAAAAGGAGTGTAGGCCATGAAGATCCTCATTACCGGCGGGGCCGGGTTCATCGGTTCGCACCTGGCGGACAGGCTCATCGCCCGGGGCGATGCGGTCCTCGTCATCGACAACTATTCCACGGGAAGGCGTGACAACCTCAGGCCCCACAGGCTGCTCACCGTGGTTGAAGGCACCATCGCGGACGCCAATCTCGTGGAGAGCACCTTCGCAGGCTTCGGGCCCGAAATGGTCATCCATGCCGCTGCTTCCTACAAGGACCCGGACGACTGGGAAGAGGATGTCCGGACGAACTGCCTCGGCACCGCGGTGATCGTGCAAGCCTCTGCGCGCCACGGCGTGAGGCGCATCATCTATTTCCAGACCGCCCTGTGCTACGGTCTGCACCCCGTCGAGCAGCCCATCACGCTGAACCACCCCATCATCTCCGGCGGGAGCAGCTATGCCATCAGCAAGACGACCGCCGAGCAGTACATCGAGCTGAGCGGTCTCGAATACATCGCCTTCCGCCTGGCGAACGCATACGGACCGCGCAACATCAGCGGGCCGCTTCCCACCTTTTTCCAGCGGCTCACCACGGGCAAGCCTTGCTTCGTCATGGACACGCGCAGGGACTTCATCTACATCTCGGACCTGGTGGACTGCGTCATGCACGCCATCGACGGAAAGGGCACCCGGGGCCCCTACCACATCTCCTCGGGCAGCGACTACGCCATCAAGGAACTCTTCGACGCCACCATCAAGGCACTGGGCATCACCCTGGAAAAGGAGGTCGAGGTGAGGCAGCGGGGACCCGAAGACGCCTTCACCATCCTCCTGGACCCTTCCAAGACCCTCTCGGATTTCGCACCCTGGAAGGTTTCCACGCCCCTTGAAGACGGCGTCCGCAAGGCCATCGAGTACTACAAGGAGTACGGGATCAGCGAGACCTTCACCCACCTGAGGATCCCGGACAAGAAAGACTAGGTTCGGGATCCATACCTGCATCCCTTCGCGATGATCACTTCAGGAGAGCCTGCATGAGCCAGTTCACCAGCGCAAAGATCCTGGTTGTCGGCGGGGCCGGATTCGTGGGCGGCAACCTCGTGCGCATGCTTCTGGGAAAGGAACCCCGCCAGGTGGTCATCGTGGACAACCTGCTCTCGGCCGAGCGGTTCAACGTCCCCGACAGCCCCGGGGTCATCTTCATCGAAGGGTCCATTACCGATGACACTATCCTCCGGTCCTTCGAAGACGACCTCGACTACGTGTTTCACCTGGCCACCTATCACGGCAACCAGAGCTCCATCCACGACCCCCTGGCCGACCACGAGAACAACACCCTGACGAGCCTGAAGCTCATGAACCACCTCAAGGGATTCAAAGCCCTCAGGAAACTCGTCTACTCCTCCGCTGGGTGTTCGGTGGCCGAAAAGACCTTCGACCAGGCCAGGCCCACCACCGAAGAGGACCCCATCTCTCTCGTTCAGGACAGCCCCTACTCGATATCCAAGGTCATCGGGGAGTTCTACTCGGTCTACTTTCACCGTCAGCACGGGCTCCCGGCGGTGCGGGCCCGTTTCCAGAACGTGTACGGCCCGGGCGAGGTCCTCGGGGCGGGCCGTTGGAGAGGAACACCTGCCACCATCTGGCGGAACGTCACCCCGACCTTCATCTTCAAGGCACTTCAGGGAGAGCCCCTTCCCGTGGAAAACGAGGGTGTCGCCTCGCGGGACTTCATCTACGTCGACGACATCTGCCGGGGCCTCATGGCGTGTGCAGAAAACGGAACCCCCGGAGATGTCTACAACCTCGCGAGCGGCCGTGAAACCACCATCATGGAGCTCGCGAACCTCATCAACGACCTCACCGGCAGCCGGGGAGGCATCGCGTCCATGCCCGCACGTCCCTGGGACCACTCGGGAAAACGCTACGGCAGCACGGACAAGGCTTCCCGCGAGCTCGGCTTCAGGGCCTCCATCAGCCTGGACGAAGGCCTTGGCCGGACCGTGGAGTGGACAAGGGCGAACCTGCCCCTCATCAGGCAGTGCATGGAAAAACACCGCAGGCACGTGGGGGAATGAGCATCTCGAAACTGCATACCCTGGTTCTCTACGCGCACTATACCGACAAGCTGTCCTACTACGACGACTGGCTGCACGCCTTCGAGACCCACAGGGACTTCCAAACCCGCACTGTCAACATCTGCGGTCGGGGGCATGCCGGACCGGTCGGGAAGTCCATCAGAGACTTCGACGCCGTCGTGCTCCTGCACTCAGTCAATGCAGACACGCTGACCTTCCTCGAGCCCTGGCGGTCCGCCCTGAAAGACCGGAAGGGAAAGCTCCTGAGCTTTGTGGGCAACGAGGTGAACCTGCCCAGGATCTCCATGAAGGCCAAGATCGAATTTCTCAAGGACACCTCCGCCGATTTCATCGGCACCCAGCTCCCCCTGGAGGCTGGAACCTGGCTCTATGCGGAATGCGCCTCCTCGCAGGTGGTGGCGCTCCCCCATGCGCTCAACCCCGAGGCCTTCCGCCCCCTCGTCCCTCACCGGGACCGCCCCATCGACATCGGTGCCCGCTCGCAGCAGTACTGGTCCTGCCTCGGCGACAACCAGCGCAACGAGCTCTTCGGTCTCTTTGCCACCCATGCCTTCAACCCGCCCCTGGCGATCGACATCGACACGAAAACCCGATACGACCGGGCAGGCTGGGCGGAATTCCTCAACCGTTGCAGGGGGACCATCTCCAACGAAGCCGGCTCGTACTACCTGGAGCGGGACGATGCGACGGTGG
>JALOOZ010000187.1 GCA_025454155.1 Thermodesulfobacteriota bacterium | reverse complement strand
CCCGCGGACGGTCGGGCACGAGTTCAACAAGGGACCGGGCCCGCGGCATGTTCTGCTACATCGACCACTATACCACCGATGCGCGTTTCTGGGACTGGATGGACATGCACGACATCAGCCACCTGGGTTCCATACTCTTCACCTTCTGGCACGACGATGCGCCCTATGCCGCTTCCCGGCAGCCCGAATCGTACCATATCGATGATTCCGGCATGGACGCCATGATAGACTCCCTGTGCGGGCAGATGTCACGTATGCCCATGATAAAGCAGATCAGGGGTCCCTACGACGCGCCCGGCATGTGGCTTGACGACCTTATGGGTGCTGCCAGGATTCTTCAGCCCGACTTCGTGGCCTACATAGGCAGCATGGGATGCCGCAACAGCTGGGGAATGAACAAGCTGCTGGCCCGTGACCTCGAGCGTCACGGCATCCCCACCATCATCCTCTTTGCCGATGCCTTTGACGACCGGGTTGCATCTTGGGACGCCATTACTGACAAGATGAGCGAATTCATGAAATTAAGGAGGATCATCCAATGATAGTTGCCGGATGCGACGTGGGTTCACTGACAACGAAGGCCGTGATACTCAACCGGAAGAGCATCCTTGGCCAGGCCATCATCAGCTCGACGTTCAGACCCGAGGAATCGGCCCGTGAGGTCATGGACACTGCCCTTGCCTCGTCCGGTCTTTCCATGAAGGACATCGAGTTCTGCGTTGGAACCGGCTACGGAAGGGACCGCATCCCGTTCGTGGGTAAGGCGGTCTCGGAGATTGCCTGCCATGCCAAAGGCTCCCAGTGGCTGATGCCCTCGGTCCGTACCGTTGTCGACATCGGCGGCCAGGACTGCAAGGCCATCAAGCTTGACGCCAGAGGGAATGTCTTGAAGTTCTTCACCAATGACAAGTGCGCAGCAGGCACCGGCAGATTTCTTGAGGTCATGGCAAAGATCCTGGGGGTAAGTCTCAACGAGCTGGGGCAGCTTTCTGCCCAGGCTAAAAACCCCCTGCACCTGGCCTCCACCTGCACGGTTTGGGCCCAGGCCGAGGTCATCCACCACCTGAACGCCAAGATGTCCAAGGCCGATATCGCCTCGGCCATAAACCAGGCAAT
Source organism: Thermodesulfobacteriota bacterium (assembly GCA_025454155.1). GTDB lineage: Bacteria > Desulfobacterota > Desulfomonilia > UBA1062 > UBA1062 > MWEI01. The sequence goes on along the minus strand of JALOOZ010000187.1, from coordinate 3,898 downwards.
GTCCGGCAGGGTGGCGATCCTTGCCAGAAGTGTCGGAATCGAGAAGGACGTGTGCATGACCGGCGGGGTTGCGAAGAATATCGGAGTGGTTGCATCCCTGGAAAAACTGCTCAATGTGACCATCCGCCGGCTCAAGGTAGATCCACAGCTCATCGGAGCGCTGGGTGCGGCAGTGTTCGCCAGGGAAAGGATGGAGGGTGCATCGTGATGATCGTTGCAGGATGTGACGTTGGGTCATTGAGTGCCAAGGCGGTGATCCTCGAGAACGGTACCATCTTGGCTTCACACGTGATATTCGCCAGGCCCGAACCGGAGGAGTCTGCCCAGGAAGTCATGGGTGCCGCACTGACCAAGGCTGGATTGAAGATGGAAAACATCGGCTGCTGTGTGGGAACCGGCTACGGCAGGAAATCGATCCCCTTCGCCCACTCGATAGAGTCCGAGATCGCATGTCACGGCAGGGGAGCCCAGTGGCTCATGCCTGAGATCCGGATGGTCATCGACATCGGCGGACAGGACGCCAAGGCGATCCGTCTCGATGAGAGTGGCAATGTCATCCGGTATGCCTACAACGACAAGTGCGCCTCGGGCACCGGGAGGTTCCTCGAGATCATGGCAGGCGCCATGGACATATCCCTTGATGATATGGGCGGCATCTCGTTTCAGGCGAGGAATCCGGTCACCATCTCGAACCAGTGCGTCGTCTTCGCCGAGACCGAGATCATTTCGCTCATCAACGAGGGTAGAGATCGTGCGGACATCGTCGCCGGCCTCCACCGCGCCATGGCCCACCGGGTGGCCTCCCTCGCAAAGGGCATCGAACTCGACAGAGAGATCGCCATGACAGGCGGCGTAGCGAAGAATCCCGGGATGTTCGCCGCCCTGCAGGATGCCCTGGGGGTAACGATCTCCCAGGTGAACACCGATCCACAGGTCATAGGCGCTCTTGGGGCCGCCGTGATCGCCCGAGAGCTCATCTCGGGGAAGGCAATGAAGGGATGAATGGAGATGGAACTCTTTGAGGGCATCATCCATGAATTCCGTGCCTTCATCGACGGCCTGCCTTCCAGACGCACCTGGGAAGAAGAATTGCAGTCTGTATGGCCGGGGGGCGGACACAGAAGCGTCGTCATGAGGGAGGATCTCGGCTGTGAACTGGGCAGCCCCGAGATGGAATCGGTGAGCTGCATCCTCTGGACCGGCAAGCAGAACCTTGTCAAGAACGGCTGCATAACCCTGGTGGGGCCTGATTTCACTGAAGCAGCCGGCCATGGCCTCCCTTTCGGTAAAATCGTGCTGGCTGGAGTGGATGGTTTCGACGAAGAGAACACCTACGATCGTCATCGGGATCTTGACCTGCTCCGCTACGACCTGGACCTGAAAGGGTTCATGATACGGGCAGTGTCCCAGCATCAGAAGGAATGGTGCAGGATCAGCGCCGATGCTCTCCGGTCCGGCTTCTCGGCGCAGACCCTCGCATCTTCCCTTATGGCGCTGTTCCGTGCAAAAGACTATGTCCAGTCCATGGAGGTAATCTTGATCACATCGTCACCGGGGGATGTCAGGGCGCTGCGCGAGATCGTCGCGCCGGCGGCCAGAATCATAGCGGCCATGGACAAGATGGCCATCGAGCTGGAAACCGACTGCGAAACGTGCGACTACCAGGATGTGTGCGGGGATGCTGAGCAGCTCAAGGCCATGAGGAAAACCCTGCAAGGCAAGAACAGGGAGGCATATCATGCATGAAGCTACGAGGATTGCCCTGTGCGGCAAGGGCGGTGTGGGCAAAACCTCCATCGCGGCCATCATGGTGAAGCTTCTGACCGCCGGCAGGGGCAGGAAGGTCCTCGCCATTGACGCAGACCCAGCGTTCGGGCTCGCCGGCGCCCTGGGAGTGACTGTGCGGAAAACCGTGGATGATGTGAGAAAGGATCTCATTGCCCGGATCCAGAGAGGTGAACCCGGTGTTGGGGTTCAGACTCTCAAACTGCTTGATTACGAGATATTCAATGCACTGCACGAGCAAGACGGATTCGCGATGCTCGCCATCGGGAGGCCCGAGGACGAGGGATGCTTCTGCAAGGTGAACTCGCTCCTCAAAGATATCATCGCAGACCTATCAGACAGATTCGACGTGGTGCTCATCGACGGCGAGGCCGGGGTGGAGCAGATCAACCGCCGGGTCATGAAGACCGTCGGCCATCTCGTCCTGGTCTCCGACATATCGGCCAAAGGTCTTGCGGTGGCGGAGACCATCGCCCACGTAGCCCGCGACAATCATGCCGTGGCCTTCTCAGACATGGGCATCATCCTCAACCGCGTGAGGGCTTCACATGAAGTGGAAGACATCAGGGGCCGCACACGCCTCGACATCTACGGCTGGATACGCGAGGATGACCTCATAAGGGAGTATGACTTCAGGGGTAAGCCGTTGACCGATTTACCCGGCTCATCTCCCGCAATCGGGGTCGTTTCGGACATCCTGCAGCGGATTGCATGACCGGGATCCCCCATCGCCGCCCTTGGTCTTTGCCGAAGAGTGTGGTATCATTTTCCGGGCTGATGGTAGTGAAATGCATCCAGCCGCTTCCCGTTCAATGTCATCCTCCAGGGACTGTGTACCTTAAGATGCATTGACTCGAAGGAGCATTACGGTTTCACGGAAGGCTCTGTCATGAAAAAGTTTTGTTTGTGTTTCGTGTTCATCTTCTCCCTGGGCATTGCCGGATGCTCCACCGTGCATATCGACTGGGACATGGCCACCGCCATCAACACCATGGAGTCCTACGACGAGTTCCTGAAGAAGCATCCCGACACCGAGTTCACCCAGCAGGCCCTTGCAAAGGTGGAACCCATGCGATTCCAGAAGGCCGTGGAGGAGGGATCCGCAAAGGGTTTTTCAGCCTATCTGGCCAGGTACCCCCAGGGATCATATGCCCGGGAGATACGCTCGAGGCTGAAGACCCTGCGCTGTTCGGACAAGACCCTCCTGAGGAATGACCCTCCCCCATGGATGAAGAAGGGAAATACTTCAGACCCCCTCCACCGGACCAGCTGGTACCTCGATAAGTCCTATATGGGCGTTGCGCCCAGTGAGATCGGCAGGGGTTACAAGGCCACCTGCGACGACCCGGATTACCCCATGGACCTTGCCTGGGAGCCGGGCCACCTGGTGTATTTCGGCGGCAGGGGGGTCATCGTGGGGCCGGACGGGACCCCGGTCCTGGTCGGGTACGACTGCAGATGATCTTCAACGCCGGTTCCCGGCTCCGGGCCGGAACCCCTTGCATCAGGACAGCGCCGTGAAGTATGCGGTCTTCTCTCAGTCCTTGCCCTGGTACTTGAACGAGACGCTCAGCTTGGTGCGGTAACAGGTCACCTTGCCGTTCTCGATCTGGAGGTCCATTTCGACGACCTCGGCTATGCGGAGATCCTTCACTGACTTGGAGGCGGTCTTCACTGCCGCCTCGGCGGCCTTCTCCCAAGACTCCGAACTGGTCCCGATGATCTCGATAACCTTGTAGACGCTCTCTGCCATACTGCTCTCCTTTCTTCTGGAGCTGTCCTGCCGGACACTCGACGAAGATAATGCAACAAACCCCATCCTTTCCCCTATAACACAGGGGCTACCAGTGCGATGACCTCTTATGAAACTTGGGCGTAAGGGAGAAGATCATATGGTACCGAAACGAGATCCTCAGTCTTGCCCGGTAGACGAGCTTCATCTCGTCATCCAAGTGCATATCCAGCTTGGTGACCTCTGCAATACGGGTGTCCCGGATGATTCCATCCGCCTTTCTGATCGCCGCCTCGGCTGCCCTCTCCCAGGAATCATGGCTTGTACCCACAAGCTCGATAACTTGGTACTCCCGCTCCGCCATCTCAAGCTCCTTTCATC
>JALOOZ010000186.1 GCA_025454155.1 Thermodesulfobacteriota bacterium | reverse complement strand
ACTTCGTCTCGGAACCAGGCAGTCCAAGGGCCCTGACTTCCCAGCCCATCTTCACCAGTTCATGGACCAGGTTGGTTCCGAGAAACCCCGTAGCCCCGGTAACCAGACAATGCATCAGAGGCCCCTCCTTTGTTCCATGGTCTTGACAGAGCAACACCAAGAAAACACCCATTACGTGTACGTGGCAGATCAGGGGATTGTCAAGGGAGAGGGATAGGACGCTGGGATCTTTCCGGCCGGTTGCGCAGAAGGTGACACCAAAATAGGAAGATGTTCAAAGCCATGATTTCATGAGGCAAAAAAATAATTAAAAAACATGAATCCGATAAGATTTAAATTTGTCTAAATAAACAGTAACTATTATTGATAAACACAAGGGGGATAGGATCATGGCTACTCGAGGAAGAAAACCGCTGGAGTTAAGAAATGGCGACAGGAAAACAAAACTCATCAAGAGGAACTACTATATCGAGGAGCGTCATGCGAAGGCCCTGACGGTCCTTTCCGCCTTGACCGGAAAAGAGCTTTCGCTGCTCGTGAACGAGGCCATCGGTGGTCTGATCAAGAAATACCAGCCGAAGACCGAATGATTGACCAGCCGTAGTGGAGGCTCAAACGGACAGCTTCTGATATCGTGATCGTATGGCTTCGGCACCATATGTGCGCTCCAGCCTTCGAACGATGAAATGGCCCCGGGCAATGCGCTGGAAGTGGTCGATGAAGATCAGGTTGGTGATGGCCCCACCAGCCGCGCCTATGACGGGAACGGCCTGGACAGCGATCTTCTCCGAGACGCAGACACCGAAGCGGCTCGCCACCTGGGAGATCAGGCGCACAATCGCCGGGGCTGTCTCCTTTGCGATCCCCCTTTCGGCAATGTACCCGATCGCTTCAGAAATCCCTTTCGCCAAGGCGGCTCTGACGGCAAAGTAGCCGGCTTCGGCGGCATCATCGCCCTTCGACCGTCCACCGAGGGCGAACACTTCGATACAGGCCAGTCTGGTCTCGAGGGAGCTGAGATCTTCGCCTTCGCTTCTCGCGATGTCGGCGATGGAGCGGAGCATCACGGTTGTGGAAATCGAGAGTTCAACCGGCAGCGCTGCAATACCGAGAGCCCCTCCACCAGCGCCCGTCACTGCGACGATGATCTTGTGGAACGGGTCAGCGGAAGGCACTGCCCCGTTGTCGGTCATGGTAACCGCTGCAAGATCGAGGGCCTTCTGCAAGGCTATTCTTGTCGCCTTCGTTACCATGTCGGACCACCGGGCCGGGAGGTATTTGTAGCCCTTTTCCATGGGGGTACCAATGAGGCCGGCGATCCTGGCGGCAAGGCCTGGATGCTCGAGCAGGGTCTTGGCGTAGCGGAGACTGTTACGATCTCGACGGGACAAGGCCACGATGGATGTCCTTTCCGCAGCAGTCCGTGCTGACTACTGAGAGAACTATGATGAACCGGCGTCTTTGTCAAGAAATTCTCTATAGTTGTGATGGCAGAGGACCTTGCAGAAAAAAGAAATATTCTTGACCTCGCGGGTATTATCGCATTATACTATAGTGTGGTACAATAGCGGGGAATTAGTTCCGATCCGGTTCATGATGTTCCATGAACCTTTTTGTCCCTGCCTGGACTCAGGTTTGAATTCAGTTCGCTCTCCAAGCTGGATGCAGTCCCCGGGGAAGTAGCCGGGTTTCATTTGATGAAGGAGGAGTACAGGCAATGCTGCCGGAATACTTTGAATTCTCGCTACCGACGAAACTGATCTATGGCATCGGGATTCTGGGCAAGCTCGAGAATGCCCTGAAACCCTTCGGTCAACGCAGGGCCATTCTGGTTACCGACAAGATCCTTGCCAAGGCCGGGCCTGTCGACAAGGTCAAGGAAGGGTTCAGGGGCAGCAACATCGACATAGTGTGCACCTTTAACAAGGTTCCCCCCAACTCGACCATAAAGACAGTGGAGGGTTGCGCCTCCATGGCCAAGCAGCACGGCTGCACCATGATCATAGCCGTCGGGGGCGGGAGCGTCATAGACACGGCCAAGGTGGCAAACCTGCTCATCGTGAAGGGGGGGAGTGTCGATGAACACATGGGGGCATACCTCCTTGAAAAGACCGAAGAACTCCTGCCCTCCATCTTCATTCCCACCACGGCCGGAACCGGGTCGGAAGTGACAAAGGTTGCGGTCATCGCCGATCCCGACCACGACGTGAAGCTTCCTTTTGCAGAAGACCAGTTCCTGCCGGACCTGGCCATCCTCGATCCCGAGGCCACTGTTTCCATGCCGCCGATGCTGACCGCCACGACAGGCATGGATGCCCTTACCCATGCGATCGAGGCGTATGTGGACAAGGAATGGTCGCCTGCGGCGGATGCCATGGCGCTGCACGCCATCAAGCTGATCATCAACAACATCCTCCTGGCCTGCGCTCACCCTGAAAACCTGCAGGCACGGGGGGGCATGCTGATCGGGAGCTTCCTGGCAGGGGTGGCATTCTCACACTCCATGGTGGGAATGACCCATGGTATCGCCCATGCCCTCGGGGGCGTCTATCACATCCCCCACGGGCTTGCCAATGCCCTCCTTCTGCCGGAGGTGATGGAGTACAACCTGGAGGCTCAGACCGAGCGTTTTGCCGACATTGCAGTTGCCCTCGGCGTCAGCTTCCCGCAGGTGGTCACTGAAAGCAGAAATCTGCTCAAGTCCGACACGATGGACGTCTTTATCAAGCTCTTCAGGAAGATGGATTTCACCTACCTGAGGGACAGACTGATCGACGCCTCCTCCTGGTTGCGCGGTTCAGCCGCCGACGTCGTCGGCAACCTCGAATTCATCGATCAATGGTTCAGGCACCAGGCTGCCAGGGCAGGTATTGAGAAGATCCGGATGCTGAACCGTCAGCTCGCCTACCTGACCGAGATGCCGCTGAACCTGGAACAGGCCGGCATCCACGACAACCTGGCAAAGCTCGATCAGGTCGTGACCACGGCCATGGAAGACGGCTCCATGCTCTACAATCCCATCGAACCGACGCGGGAGATGGTCGAGGACATCATCACGAAGATATTTGCATCAGAGGTGAAACCCCAGAGAGTTTCGAAAAAGGATCTGCACCCCCAGGACACGACCCTTGGGGGAGGCGATATGACCAATGTCTTCAAAGACGCGAAGATGCTCTACGATGTTCTCATCGGTTTTTACAAAGAACTCAAGGAGGATTCGGAGATTGGACCGGCCCTGGCAGCGACCAACCTGGTCATCCAGTTCATATACAAGAATCCCTCCGCCGTGATCACCATTGACACTACGGGCGACGAGATCGTCATTCACAAGGGCGATTTTGACGGAACGCCCGAGGTCAGCATGACCATGAATGCCGATTTTGCGCACAAGTTCTGGCATGGCAGGGCCAACCTCGTCACCGCCCTCACCCTCAGGCAGGTCGTTGCCAAGGGGAATGTCCCCAAGACCCTCAAACTGCTGCCTGTCCTGAAACCGGCTTATGAAAAGTATCCGCGCTTCCTGAAAGAAAAGGGGCTGGAGCATCTCGTCATGCTTTAAAGCACGGGGGGAAAACATGAAGAACGAGACCGAGTCAGCAGGAAAATATGAAGCGAGGGGCAACACTTCGGGGGGCTACTATATCAATGAGAAATGCATCGGATGCTCGCTCTGCCATGAACTTTCACCGGGAAATTTCAGAATGAACCTCGAGGAAGCGTACGATTACGTTCACAAGCAGCCTGAAACACGGGAAGAGGAAGAGATGTGCCTGAAGGCGATGCAGTCCTGCCCTGCAGACGCCATCAGGAATGACGGTCTGGGATCGCTGAAATAACAAAGGGGGATCATTATGAAAAGGATCATCAGCATCAGCCTTGGAACGAGCGATAGGGATTACGAGATCACCACGAAATTCTTGGGACAGGATTTCTTCATTAAGCGCATGGGTACTGACGGTGATGCTGGTGAAATCGTCGAGCTCCTGTACGACTGGGAGAATCACGCGGATGTCATCGGACTGGCCGGCATCAAGTTTCCCAGCAAGATCGGCCTCCAGCGAAAGACTGCAAAGCGCGACGTCCGGATCAAGGAATTGAGCAAGGAACTCAAGATACCCGTCACCACCGGCGAGGCCTTCAGGAACGTGGCCCAGGAATGGGTTGCCCGCTATGTCCAGGAAACGCAGAAGAATTTCTTCACGAATGCCAGGGTCCTCGTCCTTTCCGGGATGAACGACTACAGCGTCGCGGCCGTCATCAACGGATATACGGATAACGTGCAGTTCGCCGACCCGGTCTTTGATCACGGAATCCCGAAGTTCATAAATTCCCTGAAGGACATGGAGCTCTATGCCAAGGGTGTTCACGACATGCTGTCGCTGTCTCCAGCCAAGGTGATCTCCACTTCTCTGCCCCTGGTGAATGAATGGAACAAATACATCCTGCGCAAGGCCATGCAGAAGGCCACGGTCATAGTCGTACCCTATGAAGGCTTCTATGACTACCTGGCCAAGTGCACGCCGGAGGAACTGGGCGGGAAGATCATCATCACCTCCACTGCATACCAGGATCGGGTCGAATTCCTGAAAAAGAGGGGCGTGGACGTGATAGTCGACTCCACCCCGCAGATCCTGGAACGGATGGTCCAGGTGGATGTGCTCGAGGCCATGATCATTGCCGCCCTGGACAAGAAGGAGGATGAACTGACGAACGACGATCTTCTTGAGGTGATCAGCGAACAGGGCATCTATCCGAGGATACTGTATCCTTCCGGAAAGACCAGGCGCGTGAACCGCTTCACCTTTGTCATCCATCCCCTGTCCCAGGAGTACCTCAAGAAGGACAAGGCCGTGGAGCTGATATCCAAGATAGCCCCTCCCGTAGCCATGGACGCCGTCGAGAAGATCATCGCCTATGCACCCCCGTTCGTCTACTCCAAGGTGACGGGGATCAAGTCACCCACAGGCGTAGAGGCCGAGGGCTGGCTGATCACGGTCGGCGGAACCCCGAAGCAGATGCTCTCCCATCCACCCGAGTTCACCTACAAGCGATTGCTGGAGGCCGCTGCCATGTCCAAGAGGATGGGCGCGCAGATCATGGGCCTGGGTGCCTTTACCAAGGTCGTGGGCGATGCGGGGGTCACGGTGGCCAAGCTGGCGGATATTCCCATCACCACGGGGAACAGCTACAGCGCGTCGGGTGCCCTCTGGGCGGCGGCCGATGCCGTGCGTCGCATGGGTCTGATCAAGATCGAAGAGGGAAAGAAGATCAAAGCCAAGACCATGGTCATCGGTGCGACGGGTGCGATCGGATCGGTCTGCTGCCGACTGCTGGCGCTCGCGTTCGAGAGCGTCTACATGGTCGACATCCGCGACGCCAGACTCCTCAGCCTCAAGGACTCGATCATGACATGGATGTGATCGTCACAGCGACGTCCGCAGCGGGGAAGAAGATCCTCGACATCCGGAAGGTCAAGCCGGGATGCGTCATTACGGATGTGGCCCGCCCCCTCGACCTGTCGCGCGAGGATGTGGCCAAAAGGCCTGATGTCCTCTATATCGAGTCCGGTGAGATTCTCCTGCCGGGCGAACCGAAATTCAAAGAAATCGGCCTGCCGCCGAAGGTTGCCTTTGCATGCCTGGCAGAAACCATTGTCCTCGCCCTCGAGGGTCGTTTCGAGGTCTTCACCATTGGACGCGAGATAGAATGGCAGAAGGTGAAGGAGATCTATAAGATGGGTCTCAAGCACGGCATGAAACTCGCCGCCATATCAGGGGTCAACGGGGTTTACAGCGATCAGGACATCA
>JALOOZ010000185.1 GCA_025454155.1 Thermodesulfobacteriota bacterium | reverse complement strand
TTGTACCGGGGCTTGTGGGCCTTGATCATCTGGTTTTCAAGCAGCAGGGCCTCGGCCTCGTTCAGGGTCAGGATATAATCGGCGGTCTGGGTCGCCTCGACGATCCGGGCCGTGTTGATCCGGTCGTCACGGCCCAGATAGGATCGCAGGCGGCCCCTCAGGTCTTTAGCTTTGCCGATGTAGATGATCCTGCCCGGGGCATCCCTCAGGAGATAGACTCCTGTGGCCCTGGGCAGGGTCCTGACGATGTCTTCGGTCAGCGCCATGGCGCGATGATAGCATGAACGCCGGCGCAGGCAAAGTGCGCGGGAGTATCAGGCACCTCACCAGGCGTTCCCCGGGATGGCTTGCACATGCCGGCAGGCATGCGAATTTCCCGGTTGACAGGGAAGGTACTGAGCATCAAAGATACGGGAGGGGTTTCATGCAGGAACGATCGGCGGATGGATGAAGATCATATACGGCCTTGGCAATCCGGGCAGGAGCTATGAAAGGAACCGTCACAACGTGGGGTTCATGGTGGTGGACCACCTCGCGAAGAAATGGGGCATATCCCTGAAGAGGAAAAAGGCCCAGGTCCTGTTCGGGGCCGGAAAGGCGGCCGGTGTCGAGGTCATGCTTGCCAAGCCCCAGACGTACATGAACCTGAGCGGTCTGCCGCTCAACCCACTGCATGTGGACGCCGGGGATCTGATCGTCATACACGACGACATGGATATACCGTTCGGCCAGGTGCGCATCAAGAAAAGCGGGGGGACCGGCGGCCACAGGGGCCTGGAATCCATCAGGGGAGTCCTGTGCACGGGCGACTTCATCCGCATCCGCGTAGGCATCGGCAGGCCGCCTTCAGACATGGATCCCAGCGACTATGTGCTCGTAGACATCCCCCACCATGATCGCGACATCCTCAGCGGACAGATCGACAAGGCGGCAGCCGCCGTGGAGATGTGTCTCAAGGGCGAGGTCGCCATGGCCATGAACACGTTCAACAGGCGCGAGGTCAAGGCCGACGGACAGGAGTGAACGACGGCCACGACCGGCCTACCCGGTCTCGGCGGAGGTGGCGCTTGCTGCAGGCAGGTAGAAGCGCTGGGCATAGTCCTTGACCATGCGGTCCGCGATGAAGCGCCAGCCCAGGCTCTTGATGGCGTGTTTCATGCGCTTCACCCAGGCAGAGGGGATGCCGCCCATGTCACGCTGGTAGTACAGGGGGATGACCTCCTTCTCCAGGGCCTCATAGAGGTAGTCGGCGTCGCGCTGGTTCTGCACGGCCAGGTCGTTGTGCATGCTCCCGTGTCCGATGGCGAAGCCGTTCCTGCCGTCGTATGCCTCGTTCCACCACCCGTCAAGCACGGAGAGGTTCAGGCCGCCGTTGAGGACCACCTTCTGGCCGCTGGTGCCGCACGCCTCCAGGGGGCGCCTGGGGGTGTTCAGCCACACGTCCACCCCCTGCACGAGGTGGCGGGCCACGTTGTAGTCGTAGTTCTCCACGAACACGATGCTGCTCCGGTGGGATCTGCTGTAACTCAGCTGGGCGATCCGCTGCAGGAGTCTCTTCCCTTCTTCGTCGTGGGGATGGGCCTTGCCCGAGAAGATGATCTGTATGGGGCGCCGGGCATCGTTGATCAGGTGTGTCAGCCGTTCGAGCTGGGAGAGGATCAGGTCACTCCGCTTGTAGGTGGCGAACCTGCGGGCGCAGCCGATGGTCAGCACCTCCGGGTCGAGGATGTGATCTATCTGCTTGACCAGGTCGAGCTGGCCCAGGCGTTCAGCCTGGTCGTGCAGACGCCGTCTCACGAAGCGGATGAGCCTCATCTTCAGGTACTGGTGCGTCTCCCAGAGTTCGCCGTCGTCTATCTCGTCCACTTTTTCCCACACATCCGAGTGCACCATGCGGGTTGCCCAGTCCTGCCCGAGGCGCGTCTCGAAGAGCTGGTACATCTGGGGCGCCAGCCACGACAGGACATGCACCCCGTTGGTGATGTGCCCGATGGGCACCTCGGCTTCGGCACGATCCGGCCAGAGGCTGTTCCACATGAGGCGGCTCACGGTGCCGTGGATGGCGGAAACGCCGTTGGCGCGCCCTGATCCCTTGAGCGCAAGGACCGTCATGCAGAACGGCTCGTTGCTGTCGTGAGGTTCCACGCGACCCAGGGCCATGAACTCGTCATGGGAGAGCCCCATCTTCTCCCGGAAGATACCGAGGTGGTCCTCCACCAGTTCCGGCGTGAACCTGTCGTGACCCGCCGCCACCGGCGTGTGTGTGGTGAATACGGTATAAAGGGCAACGCGACGCATGGCCCGTTGGAACGATATCTGGTCATATTCCATGACGCGGCGGATCTCCTCGAGAATGGCAAAGGAGCTGTGCCCCTCGTTCAGGTGCAGCACGCCCGGAAAGATGTTCAGCGCCTGCAGCACGCGGGCACCTCCGATGCCCAGGAGCACCTCCTGTCTGATGCGAAGGCGGCTGTCACCGCCATAGAGGCGGGAGGTGAGCTCGCGGTCTTCAAGGGAATTGGCCTCCACATTGGAGTCGAGCAGCATCAGCTTCACGCGTCCAACCTGGAGCTGCCAGATCCGGGCATTCAGCGGGGTGGTCCTCGTGTCGACCCGGACGATCAGGGGTTGCCCCTGTTCATTGAGGACCGGCTGGAAAGGCAGTTTGCCGACATCGAGATTGACGTAGTCCTCCTCCTGCCATCCTTCCATGCTCAGCCGCTGATTGAAATATCCCTGCTGGTAGAGGAGCCCGATGCCGATGAGCGGGATGCCCAGGTCTGAAGAGCTCTTCAGGTGGTCACCGGCCAGGATTCCCAGGCCGCCCGAGTAGACCGGCAGCGACTCGTGCAAACCGAACTCTGCCGAAAAATAGACCACGGGCCTGTAGTTCACGTTCCCGCAGTGGATGGAACCCCAGGTCCTGCTCTGACCCATGTACTCGTTGAGCCGCCGGAAGGCGTGGTTGATGCGGCTGTGGAGCACGAGCTCCGAGGCCCGCTCCTCCACCTGTTCAGGCGTGATTTGGTCCAGCATGGCAATGGGGTTGTGCTCCACCTCGCGCCACAGGTGGGGATCGAGGTCGGTGAACAGGCTGATGACCTCGGGGTGCCACGTCCACCACAGGTTCTGGGCCAGGGATCTGAGTCGGTCATGAAGGTTGTTTCTCACCTCTGACATAGGCTGATTCCTCCACAGCAAAGAATTTGGCGATGAAGATATCCTAACACAAAGGCAAAGGACAGGTCATTGATGGAAAGATCCTGTGGGGGGTGATCAATTTTGTACGTCCATGTACGATTTTTTCCAGGTTTCAAGGCTGTCTTGTCCCTAACCTGCTGTATTCAAAAGACCAGGAATCTTGGCACGGTTATTGTTTATGAAAAGTGGGGTTGTATATCCATGAATATGGGGGAACGTATGCAAACCGAAGAACTGCGAGTCACGAACGGCAATGTCGAGAGTGCAAGGTCAAGAATCTCCACCTTGTTCACCCAGTGCCTCCACGACATTGAGAAGACTGCATCAGCAGCTGGTCTCACCATGAGAGACGTGGGCATCGATGTGGAGAAGTATGCTGCATCCGGAGATTCATGTATTGTCGAACTGAAGCTGCAGCTTTGACATGAGGCCCCATGATCGTTTCATGGGGACAGATCACCTCTTTGTTTTCCCATTCCGGTATTGCCATATCCCTGCGCTCGTTCTATTAAGACGTATGTTACCCTGATGCATAGGCAGGACTTGTCTTGACCGGAAAGGGACGCCATGAAGAAGCATCTCTTATTTTCGGGTTTTTTATTGGGCTTGATGGGAATCATCGTTCTTTCCTGGGGCTGGTGCTCCATGAACGAGCCCGCCCCGACGAAAAAGAAACCAAGGACGCACTTCTATTTCGGCCTCCCCGAGAAGCCCGTCTATTCAAAATCCGTCGTGGATGCGCCGAAGAGCACCTATGTATTCCAGCCCGTCCTGCAGTTTGACCTGGTCAAGCATGATTTCATCATCAGGAACACCTCGGATCGGGTTCTCGAGCTGAAGAAGGTGCAGGCCTGCTGCGGCAGTCTGGTGGAATTCTACAGCCGTGAAATCCCGGCAGGCAAGGAGGGCGTCATCCAGACCGTTCTCCTGACCAATCGGCGGGGCGGCGAGGAGATAACCGGCACCATCCGGGCTATGACCAATGACCCCAAGAACCCTGAATGGACCATCGACATCTCCTGCTTCGTGAAGAAGTTCGCCGACATATCCGTGCATACCATCATGCTGGTGGGATCCTGGCGCAAGAACCTTGAGGGCTCTTCCGTGGTGATCCCCTCCGATGACTATCCGTTCACCATAACCGGGCTGAAGGTGAAAATAGGGCTGGATATCACCTATGAATACAGGGAGATCAAACAGTCTGGGAAAAATGGATATCTCATCACAGCGAGAAACATAAGGAAAACCCCGGGGGTCATCCGGGATACGATCTATGTGCAGACGGACAACCAGGCCAGGCCGGAGTTCATGATCCGCGTGCGGGGGAAGATCACCGACTGATGGAGGGTCGTAGTCACTGCGCCGGATTCTTCGTGTAGAGATCCAGGGTCACCTTGCTGCCGCTGATCAGCATCATGGCAAGGACATTGTCGTTGATGAACCTGGCCCTGTGGGAGATGGTCTTGCCGTAATAATCCATTTCCCAGAAGAATTCCCTTTTCACGGGGTCGTACGTGTAGGTCTTCGGCGTTTCGAAGAAGGTGTAGGTCCGGGTGGAGTTCTCGTCCGGGAAGTACACGAAGGTGCCGTCGTCCTGGGGTTGCAGGTAGAAGCCGTTCATGTCCTGCTTGTTGTCGTCCACGCTCACCCAGTCGCCTTTCCAGAAATCCCGTGTAGGCGCGTTCCCGGTCTGGATGACCCTGTCGAGCAGCGGGATGTCCTCCACAGACTCGATGTTGAGGGCGTAGACCTGCTTCTTGATCTCCTCGATGTCTTTGGGGTGGTATGCGAGTACTTCTGTGTCTCTCTCTTCAACAGAAGCTTGGGCGCGGTCCG
>JALOOZ010000036.1 GCA_025454155.1 Thermodesulfobacteriota bacterium | reverse complement strand
CGACATGGCCGCGGTCCTCAAGCAGCAGCTCGAGGCCACGGGCGTCATGAAGGTCGACGTGAAGTCGGCCGAGTGGGCCACCTACCGCGACAACTGGACAAACAAGGTCATGCCGGCTTTCCTGCTCGGCTGGTATCCGGACTACATCGACCCGGACAACTACACCGCGGCCTTTGCAGGGACCACGGGGTCAAGCGGCATGGGCATCTTCTTCTCCGATCCGAAATGGGACGCCATGTTCAACGATGCCCAGAAAGAGACGGACATGAAGAAGCGCACCGACATGTACAAGAAGATCCAGAAGATGTGGACCGACGAGGTGCCCACCGCCCCCATCTATCAGGGCACGCTGTATGTCTTCGCCCAGAAAGGGATCAAGGATATCCTGCTTTCGCCCACGCTGCAGTTCAACTACGGGCCCATTTACCGGAGTGCAAAATAGTTCACGATATGCTACAAGGAGCCGGGCACAAGCCCGGCTCCTTTTTTTTTGCACAACGCAGGGAAGCAGGTAAGAATTCACCATGAGGAACCTGTTCCGCTACATCATATCGCGTACCCTCATGACCATCCCCATGGTCCTGATTCTGCTCACCGTCATTTTCGTCGTCCTCAGGCTCATGCCAGGGGACCCCGTTTCCGCCATGCTCGGCGGCCATGCCCCGGAGAAGGTCATCGAGCAGAAGCGCGAGCAGCTCGGCCTGAACCGGCCCATGCACATCCAGTATGCGGATTACCTCTGGAAGATCTGCCATCTCGACCTCGGTGAGTCCATGGTCCTCCAGCAGGAGGTGACCGAGACCATAACCGAGAAGCTTCCAGCCACCATCGAACTCACCTTCTTCGGCATGCTCATTACCCTGGTCCTCGGCATCTTCCTGGGTGCCTATGCGGCTGACAAGCGCAGGACCATGCGCGACTCGGCCATACGGCTCTACGGGATCGTCGTCTACTGCATCCCGGTCTACTGGCTGGGGCTCATGCTTCAGCTCGTCTTCGGAATCTGGCTGGACTGGCTGCCCATCGCCGGCAGGACAGGGCCCAGGATCTTCCCTTCCGACTTCGAACGGACAGGATTTTATCTGCTGGACACCCTGCTCATGAGGGACTGGTCATCCTTCGGTGATGTACTGATCCACCTCGTCCTGCCCGCATTCACCCTTGGACTTACCCTGTCGGGCATCTTCGTCCGCCTGACCAGGGCCAACATGCTGGACGTGCTCAAGGCCGACTATATCCTGGCGGCAGAATCCCGGGGCATCGACCATGGCAAGGTCGTGTACGGCCATGCCCTGAAGAACGCGTTCATACCTATCCTCACCATGATGGGCCTGCAGGTGGCCCTGCTCATGGCCGGGGCCATTCTCACGGAGTCCACCTTCTCCTGGCCGGGCATGGGCAGGCTCCTGCTGGAGCGGATATACCTGAGGGATTATCCCACCATCCAGGGGGTTATCATCGTGTTCGCCCTCCTGGTGGCGTTCATATCCCTTCTGGTGGACATCATCTATGCCGTCGTGGACCCGAGGATACGGTATTAGCGGAGCGCAGCGACAATGAGGAAGCTCAAGAAGACATGAACTGTTCGCCGGCCCATGGATTGACGAGGCCCATACGTTTCTTTGCCGGGATGGGCAGGAAATACGGGGTGGAGTGGTGGATCCTGTGTACAGGCGCCACCGTCATCCTCGCCATCATCCTCATGGCCATCTTTTCCCCTGTCATCGCACCGTTCGACCCCTATCTGCAGGATGCAGGACCCCAGCTCGCCCCTCCCGGGGCGATCCACCTCATGGGGACGGACAACCTGCAGCGCGATGTATGGTCGCGCATCGTGTTCGGCTCCCAGACCATCCTGCTCATCTCGGTGCTCGCCGCCATCATCTCGTCCTTCTTCGGGATCCTGCTGGGGCTCATTTCCGGATATGCCGGGGGGGTTGTAGACCGGTCGCTGTCGCTTGTCATGGACGCGGTCTATGTCTTCCCGGGCCTGATCCTGGCCATCGCCCTGGCCGCCATGTTCGGACCCGGGGTGCTCAATATCACCTTCGCGGTCGCCGTCATCTACATCCCGACCTATTTCCGCCTGGTCCGAGGCCAGACGCTCGCCATCAAGCAGGAGCTCTATGTGGAGGCTGCCCGGGCCATCGGGGCCACCAGCTTCACCATACTCTCGAGGTACATATTCCCCAACGTGATCGCCACCACGGTGGTGGTGTTCACCCTGAACGTGGCGGATGCCATCATGATAGAGGCGGCCCTCACCTATCTGGGCCTCGGCCTGCCGCCGTCCATCGTGGACTGGGGCATGGACCTGGCCATGGGCAAGAAATACCTGCCCTCCGGGGTCTGGTGGCTCGTGACCTTCCCCGGGATGATGATCTCGCTGCTCGCCCTCGGGTTCACCATGCTGGGCGAGGGGCTTGCCGAGATCCTCAACCCGAGGCTTCTGGAGCGCTGAGCGATGAATCCTGGCGACACCATTCTCAAGATCCAGGACCTGCACGTGGAGTTTCCCATCAACATCGGCACGGTCAGGGCCGTTCAGGGTGTGAACCTGGAACTGAAGAAGGGCGAGGTCATGGGGCTGGTGGGCGAGTCGGGTTGCGGCAAGTCCACCCTGGGATTCTCCATCCTCCGCCTCCTGCGTCCCCCGGGAAGGATCGCAGGGGGCAGCATCGTGTACCGCGGGCAGGACATCGTGAAGATGGGCAGGAAAGACCTCCTTGCCCTGAGGGGCTCGAAGATTGCCATGATCTTCCAGGATCCGCTCACTTCCCTGAACCCGCTCTGCTCCATCGGCGAACACTTCGTGGAGACGTTGACGACCCACGAGAGGTCCATCGGCAGGAGAGAGGCCCTCGAGCGCTCCGGAAAGATGCTGGAGAGCCTCGGCATAGCCTGCGACAGGCTCCGGGAGTACCCCCACCAGATGTCCGGGGGCATGCGGCAGCGCATCATGATCGGTCTCGCGCTCATCATGAACCCCGACCTCCTCATCGCCGACGAGCCGACAACCGCACTGGACGTGGTCGTGGAGGCGCAGTTCCTCGATCTGCTGGGCGATCTGAAGAACCGTTTCAATCTGACCATCATCCTCATCACCCACAACCTGGGAAACGTGGCCCAGCTTGCGGACCGGATCACCGTGATGTACGGAGGGGCCATGGCCGAGGTGGCACCTGCCGGGAGCCTTTTCGATCGCCCCCTGCACCCCTACACCCGCGGCCTGCTCGCATCCATTCCCAACATCAAGCTCGACCAGCCCAAGCTCATGACCATGCCCGGCAGCCCGCCCGACCTGGTGAACCCTCCGGGCGGGTGCGTGTTCCATCCCCGCTGCCCCCTCAGCATAGACCTCTGTCCGACACAAAGACCTCCGGTCTTTTCCCTGGACGGGCATCTCGTGAGCTGCTGGCTCTACAGGGACTCGTCATGACGGACAACCTCATCAGGGTGGACAACCTCACCATGCACTTTCCCCTGACCAGGGGGGTTCTTGCCAACCTCTTTGCCAGGGAGAAGAAATTCGTCCGAGCCGTTGACGGTGTATCGTTCACCATCCGGAAGGGAGAGGTCCTGGGCCTGGTGGGAGAAAGCGGGTCAGGGAAGACAACCACGGGCCGGCTCATCCTGAAGCTCCTGGAGCCGACCTCGGGTGAGGTCTTCTACAGGGGCAGGGCCATATCCTCCTTCTCCGGCAAGGAGATGGAGGGTCTGCGGGAAAAGATGCAGGTGATCTTCCAGGACCCCTACGCATCGCTCAGCCCGAGGATGTCCATCGGGAAGGCCATATCCCATCCCCTGAGGATCCACGGGCTCGCCGACGGAACCCTTGCCCGAGACATGACTCTGACCATCATGGAAAAGGTGGGGCTGACCCCCGCGTCGTTCCTGTACAGGAAATATCCCCACCAGGTATCGGGAGGCCAGCGCCAGCGAGTGGTCATCGCCCGGGCCCTTGTCACGAGCCCCGACTTCGTGGTGGCCGACGAGCCCATCGCCATGGCGGACGTGTCGGTGCGGTCCATGATCCTGGAGCTCATGGTGCGGCTCAAGGAGGAGTTCGACCTCACCTATCTCTTCATCACCCATGACCTGGCGACGTGCAAGTACATCTGCGACCACATCGCCATCATGTACCTGGGCAGGATCGTGGAGATCGGCCCCCTGCAGGAGGTCTTCAGGAACCCGGTCCACCCCTACACGGCAACGCTGCTCGATGCGGTCCCCGTGCCCGACCCCAGATTCCGCAGGACCCTCCCCATGCCCCGCGGGGAGATCCCGAGCCCCATCGACCCGCCCCCCGGGTGCAGCTTCCATCCGCGCTGCAGCTATGCCGTGGAAGCCTGCCGTATCCAGGACCCCCCCCTGGTGGACACGGGGGGCGAGCACAGCGTCGCCTGCCCGGTGAGGACAGGACGCACCTGATCGCCCGCTTGCTTTTTCAGGAAAAGCCCTTTAGAAAAGATGCAGTTAATTGAGGAGGAGGAGCGTTCATGGATATCAAGGAGATCACCCTGGAAAACCTCGATCCGGAAAGGTTCATCGCCGAGCAGTGCTCGGCCATAGCGGACGCGGTGACCGGCGGAGTAGCGATCAACGCCCTCTCGGGCGGTGTGGACTCCTCGGTCGTAACCATGCTCGGTCACAGGGCCCTGGGCGACCGGCTCAAGACCGTCTTCATAGACAACGGGATCATGCGCAAGGACGAACCCGGGCAGGTCGCCGCCACCTTCAGGAGGCTCGGGGTTCCCATAGAGATACTGGATGCACGGGAGCGGTTCTTTTCGGCCCTCAAGGGCCTGACCGACCCCGAGGAGAAGAGGGAGGCCATCACCCAGACCTTTTACCGCGACGTCTTCGGGGACCTCGTCAGAAAAAGCGGCGCCAGGTTCCTCCTCCAGGGAACGATCTTCACCGACGTGGAAGAGACCGTCGCGGGAGTGAAGCGCCAGCACAACATCCTCTCCCAGCTCGGCATCGACACGAAGGAGCAGTTCGGCTACACCCTGATAGAACCCCTCATCGGGCTCCGGAAGCCCGGGGTGAGGAAGGTAGGAGAGGCCCTGGGACTGCCCAGGGACATGTTCGCCAGGCCCCCTTTCCCGGGCCCGGCCCTGGCCGCACGGGTGATCGGCGAGGCATCCCCGGAGCGCATAGCGCTCGTGCGTGAGGCAACCTCCATCGTCGAGGCCGAACTGTCCGGCGTCAGGGCCTTCCAGTACCTCGCCATACTGCACGAGGACAAGGTCACCGGGATCAGGGACGGGAAACGGGATTACGGCTATCAGATAGAGATACGGTGCTGGGACAGTATGGATGCGCGGACCGCGACCCCCACGAGGCTCGACTTTGATACGCTCGAAAGGCTTGCGTCACGGATGACCAGCGAGATCAAAGGGGTGGTCAGCGTGACGTACAACATCGCCTCGAAACCGACGTCGACCATAGAGGCGGTCTGATCAGGCGTGTCATCGGCCATCGGGAAGGTTTATGCATCCCTGCTCGACCGTGAATTCCAGCGCGAGCTCTTTGGCGGACTCCCCGGGTTCCAGCGCAAAGGGACGGGGTTCATCGCCGGCTGCCCCTTCCATGACGAAGCGCTGCCCACCCTCGTCATCTACGGAGACAGGCCCGAATACTTCTGTTTCGTCTGCAGCTCCAGGGGGGACTGGATCGAGTACCTCAGACAGGTGCAAAAGATGTCCTTTGAGGATTCTTCGGCTCTCCTTGCCCGGGAATCAGGCATCGAGCATGCGGGATACCCTCTCATGGTGTGGGAACACGAACTCGCCACGACCCGGATCCTGGAGACGCGCATGGCCTCCTTCGTCGCCGAGCTGTGGTCCCCCCCGGGCGAGGAGTCGCTCCGCTACCTCTATGCGAGGGGGTATTCCACTGGCGAGATAAGGGGGATGGGCCTGGGCCATTTCCCGGGACACGACAAGACCCTGCCTGTCCTTCCTGTCCCGGGCCTCGTGATTCCCTACCGGGATGTCTCGGGCCGCCTCATGGGCCTCGTGCACAGGACCACCAGGGAAGATGGTCCGGGATCATACGCCCCGCTCACCTCCATGGAAGGCCTGGACGATGTGCCTTACCTCCTGTACCGTTCCCGGGGGCAGACGGACATCATCGTGGTGGAGGGTTTCTTCGACGCCCTTCTCCTGGACCAGGTCAGGCTCAAGCCGGTCATGGGCGTGGGCAACGGCGGGCTCACCGCCGGGATGCTGGAAACAGCCGCCTCCTTCGGGGCCAGGCACTTCATCCTGGCCCTCGGCAACGGACGGCGGCAGAGGGCATCCACGGCACAGGCGGCGGATCTCGTCAGGAGCAGGGGCATGGCTTCATCGATCCTGCCCATACCCCTTCCCTACAAGGACCTCGATGCATACATCCGCATGACCTGCCTGGATCATTTCAGGACACTGCTGAAAAGGGCCATGAAACCCGAGAAATGGCTTGCGGAACACACGGTGGTATGAAACCCGCCCTGCCGATTTCAAGTGGCGTCGGCGCCTCGCCCGTGGTATTTTCACTGCATGGACTCTTCTGAACATGCCGTGGTCGTCGGTGCGGGCCCTGCCGGTCTCGGTGCTTCGCTCGGCCTCGTCAGGCACGGGATTCACGTCACCATGGTCGAACAGCATGATCTTCCCGGGACACCGCGCAGGGGAGAGACCATCCGCACCGACCCGCACATGGAGGAGATCCTCGGCAGGGGATTCTTCGACAAGATCGCACTGAGGAGGGTGAACAGGCGCAGGTACTACTCCCACTCAGGCCTCTGCCACGTGGACCGTACCATCAGCAACCCCAACATCATCTTTTCCTGGCCCGACCTCATCGGTCACCTCGCCGAGATCGCGCGCAGGGAAGGGGTGGTCATCCGCACCGGCATGAGGGCTCTGCGGCTCGTGACCCGTGCAGGTTCCACCGTGGGCATCGAGGCCGCGCATGGGTCTGCACAGGAGTCCTTCCCGGCAGGCACCGTGTTCCTCTGCGGGGGCTGCAGGGGGGCGGAATCCCTCGGCATGGCCCAGGACCGCTCCGGCATGGACATGGCGGTGCACAAGCGGCTCGTGTCGGGATACGACGGTCCGGACGACCGCCTCGAATATCACTTCCATCTGGCCCCGGCGGGCCTGGTAGTGGGGGCGATGTTCCCTCGGGGCCAGGGCGAGGCCGAGCTCATTCTCATGAACACCTCGGGGGGGAGCACCGGGGTTATCTCCTTCGACGAGTTCTGCGGACATCATCCCTCCTTTGCCCGCCTCATGGAAGGTGTGCAGACCTCGTACGATCTCGAGACCTGCATACCCATGGGAGGCATGCGCTTCCCCTTTTCCCCGGGTCCGGGACTGGTTCTGGCCGGGGATGCTCTCGGGCACGTGCAGGGCCGTGGCGGCAGCGGGATCAGGACCTCTTTTCTCATAGGCCACACGGCAGGCTCGCTTTCGGCCAGGGCAATGCGCGCCGGCGGATGGACAAAGGAAAACCGTCGCGCATTCGAGAAGGAGCTCCGCAGACATCCCCATGTCCGGTCTCTCAGGCTGCACAATCTCGTCTATGCCGGCCTGAGATCGAGAATATTCAGGCGGATCCGGTCTCCGGAGCACATGGACAGCGTCTGGAACCTGCTGAGCGTCGCACTGAGATAGATTCCGCAGGGACCTGACCCGGGGGGAAGTTCGAAACGTACCCGGAAACTTCATCCTTGACCCGTGCGGATGTTTATATAATGTAGGCCCATGATCAGCTTGGACAACCTCTGGAAGAGCTTCGGGCCGCAGTCTCTCTTCGAGGGTATCAGCTTCAAGATAAATCCCCGTGAACGCGTGGGACTGGTGGGCCGCAACGGCCACGGGAAGACCACGCTGCTGCGCCTCATCACCGGCGAGGATGAGCCCGACTCCGGGTCAATCCTGATACCCAGGAACTACCGCATAGGCTATGTCACCCAGCACCTGGGCTTCACCGGTGACACGGTGCTCGCAGAGGGAATGAGGGGCCTTCCCCCGAACCAGAAGGAGCAGCACTGGAAGGTGGAGCGGGTCCTTGCGGGGCTCGGATTCACCCAGGACGACATGAACCGCCACCCCTCGGAGTTTTCCGGGGGCTTCCAGGTGAGGCTCAACCTCGCCAAGGTGCTGGTTTCGGACCCGGACATGCTGCTCCTCGACGAGCCGACCAACTACCTCGACATCACCTCCATCCGCTGGATCGAACGGTTCCTGAATGCCTGGCCGCGGGAGCTGATCCTGGTGACCCATGACCGCACCTTCATGGACAGGATCGTCACCCACACCATGGGCATCCACCGCAGGAAGATACGCAAGATAGAAGGGGATACGGAGAAGTACTACATCCAGGTCGCACAGGACGAGGACATCTACGAGAAGACGCGCATCAACGACGAGCGCAAGCGCAGGGAGGTGGAGGAGTTCATCGCCCAGTTCCGGGCCAAGGCCAGGCTCGTTGGGCTCGTCCAGTCCCGCATCAGGTTGCTGGAGAAGATGGAGCGCAAGGACAAGCTCGAGAAGATCAAGTCGCTGGAGTTCTCCTTCCGGGGAACCACGTTCTTTGCCAAGTACGCTCTCCAGGCAAAGGACCTTTCCTTCTCCTATGACCCGGCCATGGAGCTCATAAGGGATTTCAACATCGTCATCAGGCCCGGCGAGAAGGTCTGCGTCATCGGACCCAACGGCAAGGGCAAGACCACCCTGCTCAGGCTGCTCGCAGGGCAGCTCAGGCCGCAGGGCGGTGAGGTTGTGTACAACCCCAAGACCGTCAGGGGCGTCTTCGAGCAGACCAACATCCGGACCCTTGTGGATTCGCGCACGGTTGAGGAAGAGATCATGTATTCGGCCACGGACGTCGACAAGCAGTCCGCGCGGAACATCTGCGGGGCCATGATGTTCGAGGGCGATTACGCGCTCAAGAAGATCGAGGTGCTCTCGGGCGGCGAGAAGAGCAGGGTGATGCTGGGCAAGCTCCTGGTGACACCGCTGAACCTGCTCCTGCTGGACGAGCCCACCAACCACCTGGACATGGAGACCAGCGACGCCCTGCTGGCCGCACTGGACAGCTTCGACGGGGCAATGGTCATGGTCACCCACAACGAGATGTTCCTGCACGCCCTGGCCGAGCGGCTCATCATCTTCTACCACGACTCCATAGAGATCTTCGAGGGCGGCTACCAGCGCTTCCTCGAAAAGGGCGGATGGGGAGACGAGGAGATCGACCAGCCTGTTGCAAAAAAAGAGGCTCGCCCGGATGCCGACGAGGTGAAACTCAACAAGAAGGAGCTGCGCAGGCGCCGCTCCGAGATCATCACGGAGAGGTCCAAGGTGATCTCGCCCCTCGAAAAGAGGATCTCCCTCGTCGAGTCCGAGATCGAACGGCACGAGAACGTCCTGAAGGAGCTGCACGTTTATATGCAGCAGGCGAGTTTCGCCAAGGACGGGAAAAGGGTCTTCGAGGTCTCCCAGGCCATCCTGGAGAGCGAGCAGGCCATCGAAGCTTATTTTTCCGAGCTCGAGGACCTTCATGCCTCGTTCGAGCGCCACAAGGCCGAGTTCGAGGAGATGCTTTCGCAGGTGAACGAGTAGTCTTTCAACCGAAGAACGGCATCGTGATCTCGTAGGCCCCGCTGGAGA
Organism: Thermodesulfobacteriota bacterium; assembly: GCA_025454155.1. Lineage (GTDB taxonomy): Bacteria > Desulfobacterota > Desulfomonilia > UBA1062 > UBA1062 > MWEI01. The sequence goes on along the minus strand of JALOOZ010000036.1, from coordinate 10,956 downwards.
GGTTGGCCTGTACGGGCAATCCCGTCTTCTCGAACACCTTGAGCATGGACTTGTTGGAAGCGAGCACGTCGGCGACGAATCCCTGCAGCCCCCGTTCCTTGGCAAGCCTGATGAGCATCTCCAGCATGTAGGAGGCGATGCCGGCTCCCTGGTATTCCTCGTCCACGACAAAGGCCACATCGCCATAGGGCCGGGTCCTGTCCTTGACGAAACGGGCCTCGGCTATGAGATGCTCACTCTCCGGGGGCCCTATGATGGCCACGATGGAGCAGATGCGGTTGCAGTCTATGTTCACGTACTGCTGCATCTTGGCATGGGGCATGGTCTTGATGGGGCTGAAGTAGCGGTAGTACACGGCCTGATCGGAGAACCGGTAGAAGAGGCGCCTCATCTCTTCCTCGTCGGAAGGCTTGATGTGGCGGAACCGCACCTCAACACCCCCCTTGAAGACATGCCTTGCAGTTATGTCAGAAGGGAATAGGAAGGCGCATTGAGGCAGGAAGATCTGGTCCTGATAGAGGATATTGTTCTTCTTCGCATCCTCCACGAGCCGCTCCCTGTCTTCGGGGTGGGCGATGTCGATGAGTGCCTGGGCCCGTTCTCTCACGGTGCGGCCCTTCAGGTTGGCGACGCCGTACTCGGTGACGACCATGTCCACGGACTCCCTGAACCCGAGCAGGTTCGGAAACTCCTCCACCGAGACAAGGATGTTGGGCTCACCCCTGAGGTTTCTGCTTGGCAGCGCGAAGATGGTGCAGCCGCCCCGCGAGAGCTCCGCTCCATTGATGAAGTCCATGACCTCGCCGGGTGTCGTGGCAATCGCACCCTTGCCGGTGTGCATGGCGATGCGCCCGGAGATGTCGACCTTCCGGGCGGGTATGGTGGCGATGAATTTGGGGTTGTGCCCTATCTGGACAGGGTTGAACACCAGGTCGATACCCTGGAACTCCAGGAGCGGGTTCTTGTCGATCCACGCAAAGAGCTCCCTGGTCCCGAAGGCATACGATGCCAGCGATTTCCCCCGATAGATACCCTTGTTCCTGTTGTTCACGGCGCCGCTCTTTACCAGGTCCATGAGAGCATCCGTAAAGAACGGCGAGTGCACGCCGAGATTGCGCTTGGCCGCGAGATGTCTGCCCAGCGCCTCGTAGATGGGACCGATGGAAAACGATATGCAGCTGCCGTCCTCGATGACGGATGCTATGTTCGAGGCTATCTGGTCGAACACGTCGTCCACGGGCCATCGCCCGAGGTAGAGGGGATCGTCCTGGGACAAGACGAGGAGATTGAACTCATCCACATGTATGAAGGTATCTCCATAGGTGTACGGGACCTTTTCATTGACCTCCCCCACCACGAGCCGTGCCCTGTCGATAACCTGGCGCGCCACGTCCACGGAGACACCGAGGCTCATGAACCCCGCCTCATTGGGGGGTGTCACCTGGATGAAGGCCGCGTCTATGGGCAGCAGCCCCGCATCGATGAGGCCTGGAATCCTGGTGAACCGGCTGGGTATGAGGTCCACGAATCCGCCGGTTATGGCATCACTGGCCACCCAGCCTGAGAAGAACGTCTTGAGGCGGAACTTGTGTGACTGCAGATTCTTTTCCGTTATGAGGTCACCGAGGCTCACGAGCTGGATCAGCTCGAGGTCCTGCAGGTTCTGCCGGTCGGAAGAGAGGAGGTGGCGCACAAGGGTCCGGGGCTCGGCTGCGCCGGTGCCCAGGAAGATCTTCATCCCGGGTTCGATGTTTTCCAGTGCCTCTTCGGGTGATGTTATCTTGTCCTTCCAGCCCATCGCCTCGTTCACTCCCATCAGGACGTACTATACTGATCTTGTCTTTCAATGAAAAGATGGAAAAGGCGCCCCCGTCTCCTGAGAGACAGGGGCGCCTTCTGGGTTGCCGGACAGTACTGGTTACTTCACGCCCGTGATCCGCATGCTGTAGAAGGAGCGGTACACGAAGACCAGCGCGATGAGCGTGAACACCACGGCCAGGCCAGTCCTGAGGCCGGTATTGGTCATGGTCACCGCGATCTCGGTGGCCAGAAGGCCGAACAGGGTGGTGAACTTGATGACCGGGTTCATGGAGACCGAAGACGTGTCCTTGAAGGGATCGCCCACCGTGTCGCCCACGACGGTTGCCTCGTGCAGCGGGGTGTTCTTCTCCTTGAGGTCGACCTCGACGATCTTCTTGGCATTGTCCCATGCGCCGCCGGCGTTCGCCATGAAGATGGCCTGGAACAGTCCGAAGAAGGCGATGGCGATGAGGTAGCCCACGAAGAAGTACGGGTTGAAGAAGGCCAGACCCAGGGCCATGAAGAAGATGACCACGAAGATGTTGATCATGCCCTTCTGGGCGTACTGGGTGCAGATCTTCACGACCTCTTTGGAGTCCTCGATGGAGGCGGAGGCCTTGTCGAGGTTGATGTTCTCCTTGATGTACACGACCGCCTTGTAGGAACCGGCCACGACCGCCTGGATGGAGGCGCCGGTGAACCAGTAGATCACGCAGCCGCCCATGAGCAGGCCGATGACGATGGTGGGCTGCACCAGGCTCAAGTTCGCGATGACGTTGCCGAAGAGGCGCTCCAGCAGGATGATGATGCCGAAGACCATGGTGGTGGCGCCCACGACCGCCGTGCCGATGAGCACGGGCTTGGCGGTTGCCTTGAAGGTGTTGCCCGCTCCGTCGCAGGATTCGAGGTAGTGCTTGGAATGCTCGAAGTCAGGGGTGAAGCCGAAGTCCTTCTTGATCTCTTCGCCCACGTTGGGAATCGACTCGATCATGGAGAGCTCGTAGATGGACTGGGCATTGTCGGAAACCGGGCCGAAGCTGTCCACGGCGATGGTCACCGGGCCCATGCCCAGGAAGCCGAAAGCCACCAGGCCGAAGGCGAACACCGGTGCGGCGAACAAAAACTCGGGCGGCATGATGTTGATGATGGATGCGTTCCTGGAAACCAGGTAGGCGATGAGCATGAGGAACAGGATGGTGAGGCCTTCCCAGAACGCCGAGAAGTTTCCCGCCACCAGGCCGGCCAGGATGTTGAGCGAAGGGCCGCCCTCGCGGGAGGAGTTCACGACCTCTTCGCAGTGGCGGCTCTTGGTGCTGGTGAACACCTTGGTGAACTCGGGGATAAGGGCGCCGGCGATGGTGCCGCAGCTGATGATCACGGACAGGGCCCACCAGAGGTCGCCGTAGAGGACCGGGTCAAGGTCGGAAAGGAGCACGTAGCTGGCGAAGAAGGTGACCGCGATGGAGATCGCCGAGGTGATCCACACCAGGTTGGTCAGGGGATGCTCGAAGTCGAACTCCTTCTTTCCGCTGAACAGGGCATTGCTGATCCCGGCATTGAAGAAGTAGGACACCAGGGAGGTCAGGATCATGAGAATACGCATTGCAAAGATCCAGACGATGAGCTTGCCGCCCATGAAGGGGTTGTCGGCAAGGGTCAGTGCAAGAAAGGCGATGAGCGCCACGCCGGTCACGCCGTAGGTCTCGAAGCCGTCGGCCGTGGGGCCCACGCTGTCGCCTGCATTGTCACCCGTGCAGTCGGCGATGACGCCGGGGTTCTTGGGGTCGTCCTCGGGGAGGTGGAACACGATCTTCATGAGGTCGGACCCGATGTCCGCGATCTTGGTGAAGATGCCGCCGCAGATACGCAGGGCGCTGGCACCGAGCGATTCGCCGATGGCGAAGCCGATGAAGCAGGCGCCCGCGAGCTCATTGGGGATGTAGGCGAGGATGAGGATCATGAAGAACAGCTCAACGCTCACCAGGAGCAGGCCCACGCTCATGCCTGAACGCAGGCAGATGTTCACGATGTTCATGGGGTTGCCCTGAAGCGACGCGAATGCGGCCCTGGAGTTGGCCACCGTGTTGATCCTGATGCCGAACCAGGCGACACCGTATGATCCGAGTATGCCCAGAACCGAGGCGAGGAGGATCACGATGACGCTGCCCATGGGCATGCCGCCGAGGCCCTTGAAGTAGTAGATGATACACAGGGCGATGAGGATCCACAGTCCGACGAGGAATTTACCCTGCTGGGCCAGGTAGGTCTTGCAGGTTTCCCAGATGGTGTTGGAAACCGAGAGCATCTGCTTGTGCGCAGGCAGATCCTTGGTCTGCTTGTACTGCAGGATGCCGAAGGCCAGGCCGATGAGACAGATCAACAGACCAGTGTTCAGGATCGTCATACCGCTCACGGGAGCGCCCATAATATTGAACGCCACGGTGGACAGGTCGGGAAGCTTGATGTCCGCTTCCCCTGCAAATGCCATCGATGCCGACAGCAGCACGGCACCGAGGGCAAACAAGAAAGACCAGAAATTCCGATTTGCTTTGCCCATAATCTCATCTCCTTGTTTATTAATAAATGCACGGGCCGGCGTGATGTCTGACTCTACTTCTCTCCGTAAATGTTCAAGCAGAGAAAGCTCTCAACAAGACCATGGAAGGATAGGAAGATTGAATCATTCGCCCCGCCAAGCATGAGTGAATCATCATTCAGCCCACGAAAAACTACAATAGGTCTCGGAAACTGTCAAGGTTTTTTTTCGCATGGAGCACCAATTCTTTCATGGAGTTATACATTTCTCCACAGAATGACGCGGAAATGTTCCAGGTGCCAAGGAAACACAGGCTATTGGCCCGCGATGGGTATGCCCTTCCGCAGCACGATGTCCCGTTCAGCTCCTCAGGTACTGCATGGTGCCGTCCTGGACGACGGCAACCAGGGCTTCTCCGGGGTGATCCTGCTCGAGGACGGCGAGCACCTCCGGCCAGGTCTTGACCACGACGGCGTCGTCGGGGTGGCAGACGAGATCCAGGCTTGTCCTGTCCGGATGAGGATTGAGAACGACGAGCTTCTTCATGAGGAGCTGCACGAACCCGGGGGCACGGTGGGCGTAATGCCGGCCGCCATACTCCGCGCCCCACTGTCTCATGACATAGTGGGGGACCTGCCCCTCGGGCGCATCGGAGATGAGAACCGCCGTGCCCTGCCCGGGTTTCAAGGTCTGGAGGGCGAGCAGGAGCGCAATGGCCGATTCGTTGGCCTTGCCGTAGGCATTGCACACCACGATGTCATAGCCGGTGGAGAAGGGGATACCGTAGTGGTCCCTGCCTTCCTCCGCCCCGGCTGCGTGGGTGGCCTTGAATGCCCCGGCGTAGAGGCCGGCGACCTGCCCCCTGCGGTTGATGAGGCAGTCCACCTTGAAGTTGAGCCCCGCCAGGTCACCGGCCGCGTCACACTCGCTCCTCATGATGTTGTTCTCGAAGTTGCCCAGGCCGGTGCGTGCGGGATCCCTGAAAAGCTGGTTGTGGAACTGGTTGATGGTCTCGATGCCCGCCACACCGGGCATGATGAGCTTGGCCCCGCCGCCGAAGCCCACGTGGACATGGGCGGTTATGCATCCGATGCCGATCTTGAGGTCGCAGTCCATGAACTCCCGGTTGAACCAGAGCTCCACGCCCGTGGGAGTTCTCCCCGCTCGGACCGTGTTCTGGAAGGGGTCGTGGTTATAGACCGCATAGTTCTCCACGATCTCGTCGCCGAGCTTCTTGCGGGCATTGATCATGTCGTAGGCGCCGTGGGAGCCGAGCGCCCAGAGGAAGCGTATCTGTTCCCGCTTCATGCCTGCCCGGTGGAGGATGTCGAGCACGTGGGGGGCCACGGCTTTCACCGGTGTCGGCCTGGTCATGTCGTCGAATACGATGACCGCCTTCTTCTTGCCCCTGGCAAGCTCGTCCAGGCCCGGGCCCTCGATGGGATTCTCCACCCGTTGTCTGATACCGTCATGGGAAAGGCCGGGTTTTTCAAAACCGGGGGAGGTGAGGTTGGACAGTTCCCACCGGTCGGGAAAGGTGAGTTCACGTTCGTTGTTCTCGTACCAGAGCCGTGCAGGAACAGAAACCTTCTTCATGGCGGCCTCCTTTGACCCCGTTCGGTGAAATTGGCTTCTAATATTATTACCTGTTTTCAATTGAAAGGCAACGGCCTGCCCTGATATACTGGCCATCGCATGTGCACATTCAACCCCTTGCCACACCATTGAGGAGCATACATGGGACCATTGAACATCTTTCATCAGAACGCGGACAATCCCCACGGCTACGCCAGAGGCCTGAAGGCGCGGGGCAAAACGATCCTCGGATACTTCTGCTCCTATACGCCCGAAGAGCTCATCAACGCGGCAGGTATCCACCCCCTGAGGCTTTTCGGGGCAAAGGACGATACGGGCATTGCCGACGCCCACCTCCAGGCATACTGCTGCTCGCTGGTGAGGGGTGCCCTGACCGATGTCCTTTCAGGCAGGCTGGACTACCTCGACGGCGCGGTCTTTCCCCACACGTGCGACTCCATCCAGCGGCTCTCCGACATCTGGCGGCTGAACACGAACCTCAAGTTCTTTGCCGACGTGGTACTGCCGGTCAAGCTCACTACGGAAAGCTCGCGCCGGTATCTCGAAGAGGTCCTGAGAAAATTCAGAAGCGATCTGGAAAAGGGTTTTTCCATAACCATCCCGGACGAGAGGATCAGGGCCTCGATAAAGACATACAATGCCATCCGCACATCCCTGAAGGCACTTTACAGGATGCACGCAAAGAAGACCTCGCCTCTGACCGCAGGAGACCTCAATGCCATTGTCCGGGGCTCCATGATCATCGACCGGACCGAGGCCGCCTCGATGCTCGCCGATCTCGCTGCCCAGATCCAGGCCCCGGGGAAAGCCGACGGATCGGAGAAGAGGGTCATGCTGGTGGGCAGCGTCTGCGAGCACCCCGACATCTACCGCCTGATAGAGCAGGCAGGGGCCGATGTGGTGTGGGACGACCTGTGTACCGGCTCCAGGTACTTCGAGGGCCTCATCAGTGAAGAAGGCGACCCCATCTCGGCCCTCGCCCGGAGATACCATGAGAGGATCATCTGCCCCGCCAAGCACTCGTCCGTGACCGGCCGGGGAGAGAATCTCGTGACCCTCTCGCAGGAGCACGGTGTCCAGGGAGTGATCTTCCTTCAGCTCAAGTTCTGCGAAAGGCCGGCATCCCGAGCATGCTCCTGGAGATCGAGGCCCAGTTGCCTCCCGAAGGTCAGCTCCTGACCCGGTTCGAGACCTTCATCCAGATGCTGTGACAAAAAGGAGACTTTCATGAGCACCCCAGAGAAGGACAAGACGAGGAAATTCAGGGCGGCCAAGCGCATGCGCGAGATCATGACCGAGTATTACATCGATGCTAAATCGGCTGTGCAGACCGGCAGGAAGGTGGCGTGGATCACCAGCGGCGGGCCCGTGGAACCCCTGATCGTCATGGACGTGATCCCGGTCTATCCCGAGAACTACGGGGCCATGATCGGGGCGTCCCACATGGGCGGCGACCTCTGCTCCAAGGCGGAGGCCCTGGGCTACAGCACCGATCTCTGCTCGTACGCCCGGGCGGACATCGCGTGCGCCATCGAGAACGGGGGACCCATCGGCGGGCTGCCGAGACCCGACATGCTCATCTGCTGCAACAACATCTGCGGTACCGTGCTCAAGTGGTACGAGATCCATGCGCGGTATTTCAACGTGCCGCTCTTCATCTTCGACACGCCCTTCTGCCACACCGAGTTTCCCGAAATCGCGCGCCGCTACGTCAGGAGCCAGCTCGACGAGTATGTCTCCTTCCTGGAAGGCGTCTGCGGCAGGCCTTTCGACCTGGAGAAGAGCAGGGAAGTCGGGGCGCTCTCGCTCCAGGGCCAGAGACTGTGGCAGGCGGTGCTCGATACGGCCGCCCACAGGCCGGCCCCCATGACGGCCTTCGATGCGTTCTTCTTCCTGGCCCTCATCGTCACCTTGAGGGGCACGAAGACCGTGGTGGACTTCTATCAGGAGCTGCTCGCCGAAATGAACGAACGGATCGACCGGGGGATCTGGGCCATACCCAACGAGAGATATCGCCTCCTGTGGGACAACCTCCCGGTGTGGTACCGACTGAAGTGGCTTTCCGAAACGTTCGAAGCCCATGACGCCTGCCTGGTTGCCGACACCTACACCACTGCGTGGTGCGGAAGCATGAAGTACATCGACGAGAACAACTTCTTCGACTCCATGGCCGAGGCCTACACCCGGATCTACCTGAACATCGGCATCGACGAAATGGTCAAGACCATATACACCATGATAGACAAGTATGAGGTGGACGGCATGGTCATGCACTCGAACAGGAGCTGCAAGCCGTACTCCTTCGGGCAGTACGACATCCAGAAAATGATCCAGGAACACAAAGGCATCCCCTGCATGGTCATCGAATCGCACATGACCGACGAGAGGAGCTTCTCGGAAAGCCAGACCGCAACGCGGATCGATGCCTTCATGGAAATGATCAAGCAGAAAAAGGGTTGAGGAGGGCATGCCATGGGTTCCATCAGGTACGGACTTGAGGACAGGGTCTTCGTGGTCACCGGCGGGAGCAGGGGGATCGGGCTCGCCATCGCCGCCGAGCTTCTCGGCCAGGGCGCTTCCTTGGCCATCTGCGGCAGGAAGCAGGACACCCTGGATGCGGCGATGGAATCGCTGGGTGGCGGGAAGCGCGCCATAGCCGTTTCAGCCCACATTGCCCGGGACGAGGATGTCGGGAGGCTGTTCGATGAGGTCATGAAAACATTCGGCAGGGTGGATGCGCTCATCAACAATGTGGGCATGAATCTCCTCACCGGTTCCGTCACCGACACAGAGCCTGGCCTGTGGCAGAAGATCATGGACACGAACCTGAACGGCACCTTCCTCTGTTCCCGCAGGGCGGCGAAGATCATGCAGTCGCAGAAAAGGGGCAAGATCGTCACGGTCTCTTCCGTCGCAGGCCGGAAGGCCTCTCCGGGCATGGGCATCTACGGCATCGCCAAGGCTGGCGTCGAGATGCTCACCCGGGTGCTCGCCTCCGAGCTTGCCGCCTTCAACATCCAGGTCAACGCGGTGGCCCCGGCCATGGTGAGGACGGAGTTCAGCAAACCCTTCTGGTCCAACGAGGTCATCTACGAGCAGGTCGTCAGGGGCATACCCCTGGGGCGCATAGCAGAACCCATGGACGTTGTGCACCCCGTGCTCTTCCTGGCTTCGGACGCGGCGGATTTCATCACCGGACAGACGCTTCTCGTGGACGGCGGCGCCACAGCCGTCTGAGCGACCCTGCCGACATGAGGACAGCGGGCATCGACATCGGGTCCATCACGGCCAAGGCCGCCATCATGGAAAACGGCGCCGTCCTTGGCACCAGGGTCATCTTCACAGGCTACAACGTCGAGATCGCATCCCGGAAGGTCTACGACGAGCTCCTTGCCGAGCTCGACATGCCTGGATCCGCCGTGGAGAAGATCATCTCCACCGGCTACGGGAGGAACAGCGTTCCGTTCGCCCACAAGGCCATGACCGAGATCATCTGCCACGGCACAGGCGCCCATTTCCTCAGGAACGACATCCGGACCGTCATCGACGTGGGGGGCCAGGACAGCAAGGCCATGGTGGTGGACGGCTCGGGCATGGTCAGGGACTTCGTCATGAACGACAAGTGCGCGGCGGGTACGGGTCGTTTCCTCGAAGTCATGGCAAGGGCGCTGGAGGTGAATCTGGACGATTTCGGCGCCCAGTCCCTCAAGGCGGCGAATGCCTCCCGGATCAGCAGCATCTGCACGGTCTTCGCCGAGTCCGAGGTGATCTCGCTGATCTCCAAGGGTGAATCCCGGGAGAACATCATCGCCGGCATCCACGACTCGGTGGCATCCCGTGTCTATGCCATGGCACAGCGCATCAAGGCCTCCGCCCCCATCATGATGACCGGCGGTGTTGCCAAGAACATAGGCGTGGTGAGGGCCCTGGAGAAGAAATTCAATACGGCCATCGAGGTCAACGAGTACGCCCAGGTCAACGGCGCCATCGGGGCGGCGGTTTTAGCGGCAAGACTCTAAACAGAGAGGCCGGCGCCGGAGGCGCTGCAGTTTCCAGGCTATAGAAAAAGGCAGGGGGGACCACCCCCCTGCCTTTCCGCTTTGATTGCCTGATTCCTTATTCCGGAGGATACATGGCCTCGATGACCGGGCCGTACTTCTGGTTGATGACCTTCCTCTTCACCTTCATGGTGGGGGTGAGCTCTCCGGTGTCCTGGGACCACTCGGTCTCCAGCAGGGTGAACTTCCTGATCTGCTCCACCCGGGCGTAATCCTTCATGTGCTCCTCGAGCTCCTTCTCATAGAGCTTCTGGACTTCCGGCTTGCCGGCGAGGTCCTTGCGGCCCGTGAAGGCGATGTTGTTGTCCTTGGCCCAGGCCTCCAGGGTGGCATAGGAAGGCACGATGAGGGCCGCGAGGTACTTCCGGTTGTCGCCGATAATGGCCACCTGCTCGATGAAGGGCGAGGTGACCAGCGTGTTCTCGATGTTCTGCGGGGAGATGTTCTTGCCGCCAGAGGTGACGATGAGGTCCTTGATGCGCCCGGTTATCTTGAGGTATCCGTCCTTGTCGATCTCGCCGATGTCGCCGGTGCGGAAGAACCCGTCATCGGTGAAGGCCTCCTTGGTGGCCGCCTCGTTCTTGTAGTACCCCTTCATGACCTGGGGGCCCTTGATGAGGACCTCTCCGTCGGGACCAATCTTGACTGTCGTGTCCTTGACTGCAGGGCCCACGGATCCGGCCTTGATGAGCTTGGGCTTGTTGGCGTTCACGATGGGTGTCGTCTCGGTGAGGCCGTATCCCTCGAGGACCTTGATGCCCATGCCGAGGAAAAACTCGGCATCGGAGACAGACAGAGGGCCGCCGCCGGAGATGGCTGCCACGAGACGGTCCATGCCAAGAGCCGCCCTGAGCTTGGAGAAGATAAGCTTGTCCGCCAGGTTGTACTTGAAGGCGAACATGCCGGTTCTGGGCTTGTTTTCGCAGATGTAGGGAAGATTCTGCTTGGCAATGCCCATGGCCCAGT